>CAZTCS010000032.1:0-26531 GCA_964611995.1 uncultured Sediminibacterium sp.
AGGCTTGTAGCTTGCAGCTTGTAGCTTGAAGCCAAATTTCCCCGGACAGTACTGGCTTGCAGCTTGAAGCCTTATTCATCCTCTTTCCACCACTGTTAGCAACTTTAAGGTTTTTGCTTCAGCAGCTTTGAATATTTTGCAGGCGATGAAGCGGATAAAACCTTTAATCTATACACTGATCATACTTTTTAGTTTACAAAAGCCCTTAAATGCACAGCAGGTAAATGGACATTGGTATGGCGTTGGAAAAGTAATGGTTGCTGGGGAACATAGTGCATATATGGGAGAGCTAATCCTAAAACAAAAAGGCAAAACCGTTTCAGGAGAATTACAATACTATTTCCGCGACAGCTTATTTAAAGTAAAGGTTAATGGTTTGTATAACAACAACAGCAGACAATTGACTTTAAAGCCTATTGCCTTTATTTATTATCTCTCGAAAAGTACAAGTAATGGTATTGATTGCATTTTATCGGGCAATTTTACATTAATAGTAAATCGTACAGAGTCCATTTTAAATGGCGCATTTGAATCCGATGCGGCACACAAATACACCAACCCTGCTATTCAGTTCCGTTTCCGCTTATCAGCAGATACATTACCAGGGAATATTAGTCCTGCAGAGGAACCAGAAACAATACCCGTAGAAATAGATACCAGCATAACACCCGCAGATACAACACCCATTGCAATAACTGCAGACAGCATTAAAATAGACCCCATTTATAAAGCAAGAGAAAAACAGTTTGTTACAGAAATTGAAGTATCTGGCGGACCATTAAAACTTCAGCTATACGATAATGGAAGTATTGATTACGATTCTGTATCAGTATACCTGAACGATCAAATATTGATTCCTAAAGTAAAGCTGGACCATAAAGCTATTCGCAAAACCATACTGTTAGACAGTACCCGCGACTATAATGAGATTACCATGTTTGCTGAAAACCTGGGCACAATTCCACCCAATACTGCCGCTTTGATTATTTACGATGGAGAAAAAAGACATGAACTCATACTCACCAGCGACCTGAATAAATCAGCTACTATCAGGCTGAAAAGAAGACAATAATGAATGATGAATGTCGAATATCCAATGTCGAAGTGAACTTTACTTTATCATTGGATATTCGACATTCATCATTCATCATTCAAACAGCTCTTGCTGCGGATTGTCTTCTTTGGGTTTTTGTTCCCATTCCATTTCTATGCTCTTGTTAAAGTCAGTCAGCTTGGCACCAACAGCTTTCCATCCCATTACTTCTACCATTTTGGCTACCTTAAATTTAGCCTTACGAACCTGCGCTCCTTTTCCGGTTTGAACAGATAGTATTGGTTCGTCTTCTGTTGTAACAGCCTCAAGACGGTTACCCTCTCCTTCTTTAATAAAGAGGAATTGGGTTTTGAGTGTGCTGGTCTCTATTTTGAAACGTTTGATATTATATTGTTTCTTATCGTTATCCAGGTAAACTGCCGTGATAATTTTTTCCGGATCGAAACGTTCGATTAATGCGATTTTTTCTGGCTCGAATCGCTGGGTCATTTCTGTATCGGTTAATTCATAAGAACCATCATGATATACAACCAATAACTTTTCATCTTCAAAACTTCCCAGGTATTGACCTTTCTCCTCAGTATTTAATCTGCCGAATTTATCATCGAACCACAGTTTTCTACCAGCAAGTGTACTTCTGCCAGCTTCTTTTAGTTTTACTGCTTTGATAGGGTATTTGGTCACCTGGTTACCCATACTTCCCCGGCCTTTGATTTCCAATTCTTCAAAGTAAAAATCAAACTCTTTGTTTCTGGCCGTGCAATTAGGGCTCAATACAATCTTTACTACTTCAGCTTCTCCATTAAGGTTAGCGGTGAAATAATGCACTTTACTTTTATCTGAACCCTTGGTTAGGTCATATTCCTTATCGCGCGTAATACCTGTTACATTGAAACGCTTGGCATAACTAGTTCCGCTGGCACCATCAAGATAAATCATGTTGTAGGTGGTGCGTTCATCATTTTTCTGAAAAACAGCGGCGTGGAGAATATCTTTCCCGATAAATACTTTATCAGAAACTTTTACCACTTTCATGGTACCCGAACGGGTAAAAGCAATGATATCATCATAATCGGAACAGTCGCACAGAAATTCATCTTTCTTTAACCCTGTACCAATAAAACCTTCTGATCGGTTGATGTATAATTTGGTATTGGCAATGGCCACCTGTTTAACCTGAATCGTATCAAACTCTTTAATCTCCGTTTTACGTTCCCTTCCTTTACCATATTTCTTGAGCAGGTTTTCAAAATAAGCCACCGCAAAATCTGTCAGGTGTTCCAGGTCAAAATGCACCTGTTTAATATCGGCCTCAATTGATTTAATCTGTTCATTCAATTCATTGATATCAAGTCGATAGATTCTTCTTACAGGTTTCTCCGTAAGCTTCAATATATCTTCTCTTTCAATTGGCCTTTTAAGTTTTTTCTTGAATGGCGTAAATGCTTTATCAATTGCTTCAATTACAGCATCCCAGGTTGCATGTTTTTGCTCCAGTTCTTTATAAATCTTTTCTTCAAAGAATATTTTCTCAAGAGATGTGTAATGCCATTTATCTTCCAGTTCTGCTAATCTTATCTCCAGTTCTCTCTTCAGCAATGCTTTGGTATTCTCAGCGGAAACCGTGAGCAATTCATGTACGCCCATGAATTGTGGCTTATGGTCTACAATTACACAGGCATTGGGTGAAATACTTACTTCACAATCGGTGAATGCATAAAGTGCATCGATGGTAATATCCGGTGAAATTCCTGCTGCCAAATCAATGTGTATTTCTACTTCTTTGGCAGTTACGTCGATAACTTTTTTGATTTTTATTTTACCCTGATCATTCGCCTTGGTAATACTCTCCATTAACTGGGTAGTAGTAACACCATAAGGCACGTCTCTGATTACCAATGTTTTTTTATCGAGTTCTTCAATATGTGCCCGAACCCTTACTTTACCGCCACGTTTACCTTCATTGTAATTCGCAACATCAATCATTCCCCCCGTTTGAAAATCGGGGAATATTTCAAACTTTTTACCCTTTAGGTATTTGATGGATGCATCTATGAGTTCACAGAAATTATGTGGTAATAGTTTTGTAGACAACCCTACGGCAATACCATCGGCCCCCTGTGCCAGCAAAAGTGGAAACTTCATGGGCAAGGTAACCGGCTCATTTTTCCGACCATCATAACTCAACTGCCAGGTGGTGGTTTTGGGATTGAAAGCTACATCGAGGGCAAATTTCGATAAACGAGCTTCAATATATCTTGAGGCAGCGGCCTCATCACCGGTGCGTACATCGCCCCAGTTACCCTGGGTCTCAATTAATAAATCTTTTTGACCAAGGTTCACCAATGCATCCCCGATACTGGCATCACCATGCGGATGGTATTGCATGCTCTGACCAATGATGTTTGCCACTTTATTGAAGCGACCATCATCCATTTCTTTCATGGCATGCAATATTCTGCGCTGAACGGGTTTTAAACCGTCTTCTATTGCCGGTATCGCACGTTCAAGTATAACGTATGATGCATAATCGAGAAACCAAGTGCGGTATTGGCCTTGCACACCTGTTTCATTTTCAAAAACCCTGTTCGGTTGTTTTTCTTTCGCCATGTCTACTTCGTTTGTGATCTTCCTTACATCGCTAGCCTGAAAGTGTCGTCTTTGGCATCTTCCAGACCATTCAGTTCAAACACGATTATATCTGTATCTGCTATTACTTCATGCCATGCCCATGGTTTAATTTTTACCATGACAGGCGCTTTTATTTTAATGCTACCCTTTTCATTTGTTCTTACATCCATCCAATTCACCGTGGCTTCTCCCTGCATAATAATAATTTGCTCCGGGTTTTTATGAATGGCTGTTCCTTTATGGTAATGTCGTCCACTCGCACTTCCGGCTTTTCTGTAAGCAATGATAAACTGACCTGTTCTGTCGGTATCAAAAAAATGCGTTGCACCTCTTTCATCTTCGGCCACTTTGCTTACCGGAATTACTTCAACCATCATATTATTCATTTTCAGGACTTGCCGCTTGTGAACCACCCGCTGTTTTTACCGTAATTTCTTTCCATCCCTTGTTCCAGTCACCACTCGTTTCAAGTTTTCCGGCTTCAACCAGTTCTCTTATTCTCCAAACAAGGAAAACATCGCCTGTTTTTACTTTCATTTTTGAAAGGGTGTTGGAGATCACTTTATTTAATTTCTGTGCATCACCGGAAATATGCGCTAAAATATCTTTATCGAAAAAGTCTACTCCTTTCCCTATAATTTTCTTGCCCCCTTCCAGAAAACGAACCAATGATTCGTCTAAACAAAGTTTTTTCCATTCATCCGGATCAACTTCAAATTCACTGAGTGTAATAGGACGCGCAAGCTTCTTTGCCTTTAAAAACTCCTTCGGTTGTATTTCATGTAAGTAGGAAGGATAAAATATTTGTCCCTTTTCATTGATAAAAGGAAGGTTATTCAGGTACAATACCTGTACGCGGCCCTGGAAATCCTTAAGCTGACTCATCAACCAGTAATACCCACAAACATCATGGGCATTTTGCGCCATCCATATCCAGATTTCAGCTTCAGGCTCTTCTTCCAACTGTTTTACTAATTGATGTACCGTTAATTTATCATCAACAATATTCAATTGATCGGTGTAGGGAGAAAATTCCAAAAGATTTTTCCACCAATCGCGTCTTGCCTGGTAGCCATCCGTTTCATAAATATTGCCTAACGGGCCTACGGCGTAATCATCTTTGATCTCTACAATACTACCCTGCATGCTCTCATCCAGTTCAATGGCTTGCTGAAGGGCGCTAACATTAGCTGTATCAAATACAATATGAATCATCTTTTCTTTTTTCTTCAATCAAAAAATTAGTCAACCAGGTCAAGTTCAACTTTCAGGTTATTGATAATAAATTCCTGTCTGTCCATCGTATTCTTGCCCATATAATATTCCAATAATTGTTGGATATGGTCGCCCTGCTCCAAAATAACCGGCTGCACGCGCATTTCAACACCGATAAACCTGCCAAATTCTTCCGGAGAAATTTCACCCAATCCTTTGAAACGGGTAATCTCCGGCTTACTGCCCAGTTTAGCTACTGCAGCCTGCTTTTCTGTTTCATCGTAGCAGTAAATAGTCTCCTGCTTGTTCCTAACCCTGAACAACGGGGTTTCAAGAATATATACATGTCCTCTTTTCACCAGATCGGGAAAGAATTGCAGGAAGAAAGTCATCATCAGCAGACGAATATGCATTCCATCCACATCGGCATCTGTGGCTATTACAATATTGTTATAGCGAAGACCTTCCATACCATCTTCAATATTCAAAGCATGTTGAAGCAGGTTAAATTCTTCATTTTCATACACTACTTTTTTCGTTAGCCCATACGCGTTAAGTGGTTTACCACGCAGACTGAATACAGCTTGTGTATCTACATTTCTGGATTTGGTAATACTTCCGCTGGCGCTATCACCCTCAGTGATGAAAATGGTACTGTTTTTTTGAAGTGCGATAAACTCTTCTTTGTTTTTTGCCGGAAGATCATCATTCAGGTGAACACGGCAATCGCGTAATTTCTTGTTATGAAGATTGGCTTTTTTCGCCCTTTCATTAGCTAGTTTTTTAATGCCTGCCAGTTCCTTTCTTTCCCGTTCACTTTGTTCAATTCTCTTGCGTAATGCATCAGCAATGGTTGGATTTCTGTGCAGATAGTTATCCAGTTCCTTGGCAAGAAATTCCTCCACGAATTTTTTCATGGAAGGACCGCCTTCGTAAACGTTTTGAGAACCTAATTTGGTTTTCGTCTGACTTTCAAATACAGGTTCCTGAACGCGAACAGAAATAGCGGCAACGATACTTCCACGTATATCAGATGCATCGTAATCTTTTTTATAAAAATCACGGATTACTTTGATATAGGCTTCTCTAAATGCCTGTTGGTGGGTACCTCCCTGCGTAGTGTACTGACCGTTTACAAAAGAGAAAATATCTTCTCCATAATCATTGTTATGCGAAAGGGCCACTTCAATATCTTCCCCTTTAAGGTGGATGATGGGATACCTTAATTCATCCGCATTTGTTTTACGCTCCAGCAAATCGAGCAATCCATTTTTGCTGACGTATTTTTTGCCATTAAAATGAATGGAAAGTCCTGCATTCAGGTAACAGTAATTCCATAACTGGCTATCGAGGTATTCGTGTATGAAGTGAAAATTGCGGAATACCGATTCATCCGGAATAAAAGTCACCAATGTACCATTCGATTCGGTGGTCTTTTGTTCTTTATGGTCTTTAACCAAAACGCCTCGTTCAAATTCTGCTGTTTTTTCTTTCCCGTCGCGGTGAGAAGTAACTTTAAAATATTGACTCAGTGCATTAACCGCTTTAGTACCTACCCCATTCAATCCCACACTTTTCTGGAATGCTTTACTGTCGTATTTGGCACCCGTATTTATTTTACTGACTACATCAACCACTTTCCCCAAGGGTATACCGCGACCATAATCGCGAATGGTAACCTGTTTTCCATCGATGGATATTTCAACCTGTTTACCAAAACCCATGGTATGTTCATCGATACAGTTATCGAGTACTTCTTTAATCAATACATAAATACCATCGTCGGTGGCAGATCCATCACCCAGTTTACCAATATACATCCCTGGTCGGAGGCGGATATGTTCCCGCCAGTCGAGCGACCGTATGGAATCTTCATTATACTCGTTCAATTGCTTCTGTTCAGCCATGTTCTTCAATTTTATCAAACCAGTCTTTCCAAAAGAAAGCCTGTTTCCCAACCCGCAAATCTAACCACCTCAACTCCCGGTACAATTTTTCTTTTCTACAATAGGCCGTTTGATGTGGATAAAAGAGGAAAAAATGTTGATTTATCTGGTTTTAAGTCCCGGAAGTCTACCTTTACCGCCTTAAGATGCCAGAAAAACAACTTTTAGCCGATCTCGAACAAATTGCGGCGTTGTCCATTGACCGGGAGGCGGAAAACGACCTATTTGCACAAAAGGTGAAACAATTAGACCCTGTAATGGTAGACCAGTGGGTACTGGCGCTAAATGAATCCATTGCTCCTCAAATTGATTGTACCAGTTGCGGAAATTGCTGTAAAACGCTGATGATAAACGTAACAGACATGGAAGCGGATCGAATGGCTGCACATCTAAGTATATCCAGAAGTAATTTTGATGATCAATACCTTGAAAAGGGATCTAATGGTATGATGCTGATGAATAGTATTCCCTGTTCATTTTTAAAGGATAAAAAGTGCAGCGTATACGAATCGCGATTCGAAGGATGCCGTGAATTCCCGGCCATGCATCTCCCCGGTTTCAGCAAAAGACTCTTCACCACCCTCATGCACTACAGCCGCTGCCCGATCATTTTTAATGTGGTGGAAGAGATGAAGAAGAAAATGAAGGATGAAAAATGAATAATGAATAATAAATATTGAATGATGAAGTGATGGGATAATGACTTATGTATAAACGCAACTTCAAAAAAGCATTACTTGAACCTCATAACATTTACCCCATCTTTGCAAAAAATTCAAAATTCAAAAATCAAAATTCAAAAATTAAAAATCAGAGATCAGAGATCAGCGATCAAACATCTGCCATCTGCCATCTGACATCTGACATCAAAAATCATGCTTGCACTCGCCATAGATACCATCCTGCATGCTGGCCCTTCCTGGAAAACCCAGCGGATTGGTATGATAACCAATGAAGCGGCTACTACCAGGTTATTGGAGCCTTCCAGACAGGCATTGCTTAATGCCGGATATAATATTAAAGTTTTGTTTGCACCGGAACATGGACTTGATGTTCGTGGTGCAGATGGACATCCTGTAAAAGATGGTGTGGACGCTTTAACGGGATTACCGGTGATTAGTTTATATGGAGAAAGATTGGCGCCAGAAGCTACCCACCTTAGTGAAATAGATGTTTTGCTTTTTGATGTTCCGGATATCGGCAGTCGATTTTATACGTATTTGTGGACACTATCTCATATTATTGAGACAGCGGCTGCTGCTCATAAAAAGTTAATCATACTGGATCGACCCAATCCGGTATCGGGTATTATGCAGCTTTGTGAAGGACCAATGCTTACGGAAGACAATAGTTCCTTTATCGGAAGATGGCCGATGCCCATTAGACATAGCTGCACCTTAGGCGAACTTGCATTGTATTTTAATGCAACAAGAAATATTCATGCTGATATTGAAGTGATTAATTGTGAAGGATGGCAAAGAACAATGTTTCAACCCGAATGGGGCATTCCCTTTGTGCCTACCTCTCCTGCCATTCAAAGTTTTCAGTCGATGCTTTTGTATCCCGGACTTTGTCTACTGGAAGCAACTAATATCAGTGAAGGCCGGGGAACGGATTTTAGTTTTGAAGCAGCAGGCACACCATGGTTACAGGCAGATGTATTGGCTGATATGCTTAATAATATGTCTGGAGGTGAAATGACCGCTACCCCTATTCAATTCACTCCAGAACACAGCAAGTTTAAGGATCAAGTGTGTAAGGGAGTTCATTTAAAAGTAGATGACCAATCATGCTTCAATGCTGTTATGACAGGAATGATCTTGATTAAGCTCATTAAAAGTCTGCACCCATCCCAGTTTCAATGGGCCACTTATCCAACAAGCGTAAACCCTACCGGAAAGGGACATCTCGATAAATTACTAGGCATTTCAAACAGCGAAGCAATATTCGACCTGCCAATCCCAGCATTCATAGCGGCTATTACCAAATACTGCCGTTGCAAAGAATGGGAAGAGGAAGTGGGGCCTTATTTGAGATACTAGCGTGAATGGTCAATTGTGAATTGTGAATGCACGTCTCACTAATCCCTATTGACCATTCACAATTCACATCTCACAACTCCTTATTGACCATTCACCATTCACAATTCACGCCTCAGCCATCAGATCCCTAACCACTACACTGGCGGCTACGCAGCCGAAGATTGCTGGCATATAGCTGATGGTGCCGATGATGGATTTTTTGGGATAGGCTTTTTCTGTTTCTATGATTCGTGATTGGTCAACCTTTTCAGCACTAAACACTACTTTAAGTCCTTTATAGATGCCCAGTTCGTGTAATCTTTTCCGAACATACCTGGCCAGATTACATTGGTGTGTTTTGGAAATATCCGTTACAACAACCTGAGAGGGATCTACTTTACCTCCTGCACCTAAGGAAGAAACGATGGGAATATTCCTGTCTTTGCAAGCCTTGATAAAATATACTTTTGGAGAAAGGGTATCAATACAATCCACCGCATAATCGAAATTTCCCTGATCGAGAATTTCATTGGTACGTTCATCACGTATAAATTCTGTGAGTACCGTAAGATCGAGTTCAGGGTTAATATCTTTTAGTCGTGTCGCCATTACTTCGGCCTTCAGCTTACCGGCTGCAGAATGAAGTGCGGGTATTTGTCTATTACAGTTACTCAGGTCAACGGTATCGGCATCCACGATGGTCATTTTACCCACCCCGGCCCGGGCTATCATTTCAGCGCAAATGCCTCCAACACCACCCAGTCCAACTACCAACACATTTTTGGTAAGTAGTTTTTCGATTGGTTCATCACCCAATAAGAGTTGTGTGCGGCTCATCCAATATGGAATCATGATTGATTATTTGATTTGGTGATCTTTGATTTCGATTTGCTTATCTTACTGTCTGAATACAAAAATGTAGTTCCTATGCGGTTAAATAAAATATTTGTGCTTGTTTTCTTCCTCTTATCGTCTTTTGAGGCATTTACACAATCGCCACAGGTAGACATGCTTTCTTCTGGTAAGCGTATTAGTTTCCGGGGGTTAAGCGTGGTGAATGACCAGGTATTTTGGGCCAGTGGAAGCAATGGAACGGTTGTAAGATCATTAGACGGAGGTAAAACACTGGAATGGATCACTGTTCCGGGTTATGAGAAAAGAGATTTCAGGGATATAGAAGCCATTGATGCAGAAACGGCTGTTATCATTGGTATTGCAGAGCCGGCTGTAATTCTTAAAACAAAAGATGGCGGAAAAAGCTGGAACAAAGTTTTTGAGGACACAACAAAAGGTATGTTTCTGGATGCGATGGATATGCATATAGATTCTGCCCAAATAAAACTAAATGAGCAGGCTAAAAAGAACAATAAAGTACCTGCTGATAAACCTAATACAACTGCATCTCCTACACGATTACCCAATACAACACATACACTGATTGTTGTAGGCGATCCGATACAGGGAAAACTATTTGTGGCTCTTTCATTTGATGCAGGTGATAGCTGGAATGTAATGCCTCAACCAAGTGGCAATGATGATGTGCGCTATGTACCTGATACGGAAGCCATGTTTGCATCAAGCGGCACCAATGTAAAACTGGCAGACTGGGGCGATTATGCTCCGATACTATTGGTTACCGGTGGATCAAAAGCCAGGTTAAAAGATCTTCTGACAAATAATTTCAACGATTCATTACCCATGATGCAGGGTGGCACATCAACCGGCGCAAACTCTATTGCAACATTTGATGCAGAAAAAACAGCGGTAATTGTTGGAGGAGATTTTGCAAAAGATAGTATTGGCAGAGAGAACTGCGTGCTTGTTTCATTCAAAACGGGCCGTCCTGTATATTCATTACCTACCACCATGCCTCATGGATACAGGTCTTGCGTTGTATACCTGAATGCTGATAAACTTGTAGCATGTGGCACTTCCGGCATCGATATATCCAATGATGGCGGAAATAACTGGCAATTGATTTCGAAGGAAAGTTTTCATGTGGTACAGAAAGCAAGAAATGGCAATGCTATTTTTATGGCAGGTGGCGGTGGACGAATAGCCAGACTTATACTTCCATAAAAGTTAAAAAAACAATAATGCGCAAAAACTTTTAAACCCGTTTAAAAGATGGGGGTCTTATGTTTAATTAAACCACTTAAACATGAAAAAAGCCATCCTCATTTGCACTAGCGCTTTATTTAGTATAGCAGTGTTTCAACAGGAATCAATTGCACAAGACGTACCCAGCGCAAAACAAAAACTCAAACATCGCGGTGATAGCTTAAGTCCGGAACAAAAAGCAAAGCTTGCTGAATTCAGGAAAGAACGCGGTCAGCGTATGTCGCCCGAAAAAAGAAAAGAATTAAAAGCCCGTTACGACAGTCTTTCCCCAGAACAAAAAAAGGAGCAGCGTGAGCAATTACGCAAGCGAATGGATAATATGACGCCAGAGCAAAAAGCACTGGTAAAGGAAAAGATGAAACAACGTGCAGACAGTTTATCACCAAGAGAGAAAAAAGCTTTCAGACGCCGGATCAGGGAAGTGAAAAAAGATACGGAATAAGGTATGGATAGATTGAAGGGGCGCAGAGATGGCGTCCCTTATTTTTTAAACGCAAAATAAACAGCCCCAAGAATACAGATAAAGCTTAAGAGGTATTTTGTTTGAAAAGGTTCTTTCAGGTACCAAACGGCAAAAACGGTAAATACAAGCAGCGTTATTATTTCCTGGGTAATCTTTAATTGAAAGCCACTAAACCCATTGGCATAACCTGCCCTATTGGCCGGCACCATTAAACAATATTCAAAAAAAGCAATGCCCCAACTAAAGGCAATGGCTTTCCATAATGGCACACCCTGGTGTTTGAGATGACCATACCAGGCGAAAGTCATGAAGACATTAGAAGCCAGCAGTAATAAAATGGTTCTTAACATATAAGTTTCAATTGTAGTTTGACAGTTTTTTCTGCAATATCAGCAGTAAAATTGATACAAAAATTGCCAGATTGCCATAGGAAAGTAAAACAGCACAGATATTGTACTGTATTTACCGGATAAAATGAGTGTGTATGAAAAAATTTCAGGCTATTATTAAATTTCAGATGGACGAGCATTTCATGACGCTTGTACCGCCACACCGTACCTACATTAATTTTCTACTGAATAAGGGCATAATCGACAATTATGCAGTGAGTATGGAAAGCCAAACCTGCTGGATGACCCTGAATACGGAGAATAAGGAAGAAGCCGATAAAATACTCGCAAAATCGCCTCTTTATAAATACTGGACCTATGATATTGAGGAATTATTTGTGTACGACAGCCAGCATTACCGTTTACCGGCATTACAGCTCAATTAATTTTGAAAAAAAAGAAAACTTTTTTTGGCAGTAATGTTTCAGACCCTATTTTTGCACTCCCAACAAAACGGGAGCATAGCTCAGTTGGTTTAGAGCATCTGCCTTACAAGCAGAGGGTCCGCGGTTCGAACCCGTGTGCTCCCACAGAAAATAGAAAGGCCATCTCATAAGAGATGGTTTTTTTATGGTTACATCTCGAGATTTAGAATAAAAAGTTAGAAACCATATTATTAACTCAGGTGGTCTAGTGCACTCCGATCTTCGGACGGAGGGGTCCGCGGTTCGAACCCGTGTGCTCCCACAGAAAATAGAAAGGCCATCTCTTTGGAGATGGTTTTTTTATGCCCTTAAACCAATGATTTATAAAACTTATATCCTTTTCTCTGCCCATAAGAATCGATTCTATATAGGATACACTGGCGATGACTTACCTCAACGTTTAAGAAGACACAATTCCAATCACAAAGGATTTACTGGTAATACTTCGGACTGGATTGTCATCTACCATGAAGAATTTCAAACTAAAAAAGAAGCTATGGATAGAGAACGGGAAATAAAAGCCTGGAAAAGTAAAGCAAGGATTTTAGCACTTATTAACAAGCTCAGTTGATTTAGAGCACTCCGATCTTCGGACGGAGGGGTCCGCGGTTCGAACCCGTGTGCTCCGACTTAATAATCAAGCAGTTAGACGTTCAAATATTAAACTGCTTTTTTATTTGCACAAGGCATTTGAATTGTAGAAATGGGGCTGCAAATGTGTATTTGCGAGCTGAAAACAATCTTGACTATTCAAAAGTTAAGATTAAGGAGTTTAAAGAATCATGATAGTTTGTGTTTTAATATCAGTAATATCTTTCTAGTTTAGAAAGTAAATAACTTTTACCAAATTAACTATCCGACTCTGATTCATCATCAAAAATATCAGATGATTAACTAATAATAAATCAAGTAGGCATATTCATTTGAAGGTAGTTTTCAAAAAAATATTCGACTAAAACTAAAGGAGTTGAGGCTATACTATAACAAGTATTATGTATCCTTTGTATCGGAAAACTGAGTTCATTCAATCAATATTTCATTCCTGAAATAGCAAATTCATATTTACTTTTGAAGGAGACAGACTGCCCTGATTGAATATAGATATTTAAATTGACCAATTTGGGTACATCAACATCGCTATATATTCTTTTTTGATTCTTTTCATCATAAAATTGTATACGCACATGGGATTCAGCTTCATTTCCTACTCTATTTACTACTGCTGAAATATACGCTGGTCCGAAAATTTTAGATTCTGTATTTGGTTGCACGTATTCCGTAAATGGATTTGCGGGGTTAGGCGCTTGGCTTACAACTTTTACAGGCAATGGATCATTATCCACATGCACGTTTCTACAACCGCTAAATGCAATAACCAATAGAAGAAATGCAAAAATATTTCTCATAACACTGCTATTACTTTTTTAAAAATAATTACAACTTCAAATTCCTTCATTATAGCCAAACAGCTTATAATGTTGCACAAATATCCAATTGTTAATTTGATATCACAATCACCGCTTTTGGTGATTTTAAAATAACCGGCAAAAAAATATGTGTAGAAATAGATGTTGATAATTTCAAATCAAATCAAACGATCTGGCATACTCAGAAAGTTCGTAATAATCATTCGTACCAAGTTTTTGTTTTATATTCTTCCTATGCGTTTCGACTGTATTCTGCGAAATAAATAGCTCAGTAGCCGTATCTGTTGAACTTTTACCTAATGCCATCAATCTCAGTATTTCACGCTCGCGTTCACTTAAAGCTGCAAAGCGTCGATGGTTTTTCCTCAAGAAATTGTTTTCCTTTAATAATCTGGCTGCTTTAGACACCATATGATGCATAGTATCTATCGGAAAAGCTAAAGTGATGACCAGCAAAGGTTTATTATTATTATCACGTGTATATACCTTGCTACTGGAAAAGTGCCAACTCCAGTCAGCATCTCTTGCGAGACGTACCTGCTGAAAACAACCGTATAATTCGCCTTCCCTATCCGTTTCAAGGAAAGCTAGTATTTTTGGCACGTAATCTTGAGCATCTTCCTTATTGAAATAAGTGCCGTAATATTCTTCAGAAGTGAGACTTGTTAGTTTATCAAGTGTAATACCAAGATCGTCAAGACCACGCTGCGACATCCATGCAACAGACCAGTCTCTTACATCATGAAGAATTAATACGCCAGGCATCTTGTCTGCTATCGATGACACTTCAGCAATACAGTGGCTAATTTTTTCTTGATTCACATCCATAAACTATATTCGATAATTTAATTAAAAAAAGAACCATCAATAAGCATTTATCTGTATTTTTTTATAGATTACGCGATAAAATCGACACATTTCAAGGGGACTTTTCAAAAGTTAACCTCTAATTTCGGCGAATAGATTTATACCATTGCTGCACGGGAAGGCCAATAGTTCGATTGCTTGTTCTCCTGCAATTTAATAAGATTCCCTCCCATTTTATAAGTCTATTTTTTCAGACTCTATATATACTTATTGAAGTAAAATTTACCTTTATCCCATGATCATGTATGGAAATAATGAGGCTACCAAACCCTGGGAATCACAGGAAACTGATGTGGCGGTGGAAAATGCCACGCCCTTTAACCTTATTGTTTGGAACGATGAAGTAAACACTTTCGAATGGGTGATTGAAACACTCATGGAAGTGTGTGGCCACACACACGAACAAGCCGAGCAATCTGCCATCATCATTCATTTTAAAGGAAAATCTATTGTTAAGTCCGGCGACTACGACACCCTCAAACCCATGTGCGACGCCATCACCGACCGCGGAATCGGAGCGACGGTGGAAACAAGAGAATAATGAATGATGAATATCGAATATTGAATGTTGAAGTAGGATATCAATACCTAACTTCGAAATTCAATATTCATCATTCGATATTCATTATTCTCCATGCCTCTCCACGCCCTCAACTCCCGCCTATGGTTTCCTCCGGTTACGGAAGCGCTTGATGATGGGCTTTTGGCAATGGGAGGAGATGTTTCGGTGGAACGTTTATTACTGGCTTATCGTAGTGGTATTTTTCCCTGGTACGACGATAGCAGCATTCCATTGTGGTGGAGCCCTGATCCAAGATTTGTACTGGAGCCCGATGAATTGAAAGTGAGCAAAAGCATGGTACAGGTGATCCGGAAAGGACATTTCAGCTTTTGCACCAATAGCAATTTTGCAGCAGTTATTCGCTCCTGTAAGTCTTTGCAGCGAAAAGGACAAGACGGCACATGGATTACCGATGAACTCGAAGCTGCTTTCATCAAACTACATGAAATGGGATTTGCTCATTCAGCAGAAACATGGCATAATGGTGAATTGGTGGGTGGTTTATATGGCATCAGAATGGGGACTTTCTTTTTCGGCGAAAGCATGTTCAGCAAAGAAAGCAACGCCAGTAAATTTGCTTTCATCCAGTATGTACAACAATTAAAAAAAGAAGGAGTAACCCTGATCGACTGCCAGGTACACACTGATCATTTGGAAAGCCTCGGCGCGAAAATGATCCCGAGGGCGCAATTCATTAAAAGCATACAAGCTTTGAATCTTTGATTTTTAATTTTTTGAATTTCGAATTTTGATTTTTGACTTTTGATTTTTGAATTTTGAACCAAAGATCAAAAAATCAAAGATCAAAGATCTAGCTGCGATATCCATACATCAATTGTACATCCCGTACTATTCTTTCCATATCAAAATCCTTCCCTCCAGGGTCGTAGTTTTGTTTGAGGTTACTGCCGAAGATTACGGCAATGGTTTGCCATAACGCCGCATTAAAACCTCCTTTATATTCCTGGATTATTTCGTAACAGTTATTACCGGTTTGACGGTATATCAATTTCATCAATACTTTTCCCTGGTAAACAGACAGTTTGGTAAGCTTATCGGCAAACTCTTTTTTCAGGTCTTTTTCTCTTGACTTTATAATTGCCCTCCGCGCTTTTTTATCAGATACATTTTCCAACTTCACATTTATTTCATTCATCACACGACTTGCGGCAATGGCATAGGGATAGGTAACATAGACAGCATTCCGCAATCTTGTCCACTCTTCCCAGTGACGCTTCCATTTACCGGTTAATTTGCCAATTACTTCTACAGGAGGTAAAATGCTTTCAGGAATAGTGTCTCCCTCGGGTGTAATAAATGCATACACTTTTACGGTATCATAAGGCCCGCGGGTTTGGGCATTTACCGCATTACAGAAACACAAAGCACAGGAGAATACCAGTAAGAAGATGATATGTTTGCCAGGGAATTGCACTACTTAAATATAGAACTAGTTCTGCTAATTAATGCTGCCTCTGCGAAAAAGTAACCCGGCGGCTTAGCTACTTTTAACAATTCATTGGAAGCAAGGAAGACAGACCATAGTCCATAGACCATGGACCATGGACCATGGACTATGGTCTATGGACTATGGATGCCCCGCAATCAGGAGACGGGCTTCAATTTATTCTTGGATTGTCTGTTTCGTTGAATGATCGACATTACCAGGCCGGTAGTCATTACCAATATGCCCAACCATAAAATATTAATCATTGGAAACTCATACACTTTCAGGGTAATAAGGTCGGTTATGGCACCGCTTTCTTTAATACCAATTTCCAGTAACCCTTTTTTATCGTCTTTTACTTTATTGAATTGAAGTATCAGGCTTTGAGATGTAACGGTGTCTGGAATAGGCTTAAATTCTGATCCACTTATGATGATGCCTGGATTAGCACCATAACGACGCCCATCTTTCGACAACACCGAAAGATCAAGAAATAAACCGGTTTCATCTTTACCATATTTTCCTGCCTGTTCTGGTGGATTTACTTCGGCTTTGTTTAATACAATCAAACCATTACTATAAAACAGGGTATCTCCTACTTTAATATCACGATTTACAAATTGTGTAGTATCACTCCCATCATTTTCCTGGAAAGAAGTGATATAGGCGAATATGTCTTTATGCCAGTAATGCTTAGCAGCCGGATTAGCGGCAAAGCCTTCCATATTCTTATTGTTTTTAATTACATCCGGATATAGGTTGAATGTTTCTGATCCGTTTTTCGCTTTGAAATTGATTTCAAAATAACGCTTCCTGTCGCGCTCATTGATGGTATCTTTTGTAAAAGTTACCATATACCTACCCATATCGGTTGCTACGCCTTTGAAGAGGGTAATATTTTCAGCCGGGTTACCTGCAGGATTACCCCTATCCTTTGCATCTTCCTGACGCAATGGTGTAACGCCTGTAGTATTCCAACTCAATACCGTTTTTTTGGCAGATGAAATCAGAATACCAACGAGCACCATACCAAAACCAATATGCGCAACCGATGCACCTGCTGCTTTAAGCTTACCTTTTAATCCCAGCCAGATATAAGCAGCATTTGCTACAACAGCATACACAGCACTGAAAATGGCAAGATGAATGGCAAACAGAAAACCAGGTCCTTTTTTGTCATAACCCACCTCTCCGAACGCACTGATACTCAAACTGATCAATACTGCGATAATGGTAGGTATCCATATTTTCTTTCCAAAAAATGCTTTTGGCGTATCTTTGTATTTTAAATACTGGGTAATTGCGGTGAGGAACCCAATAATCACTGCAACAAAAACCTGAATCTGGTTATGCGCATATTCCGGATCCTCCGGAGGTGCAATATTTGTTCCAAATAGTTTATTGAATACAGGAGTAGATGTTTTGGCAATGATTACCATACCTGCCAAAAAGAATACTAATGAACCGATAAACATCCAAAACTCTCTGCTATAAGTGTTTTCTTCTTTCTGTATACTTGGTATGGATTTATATTGTCTGAAATACATTACCAAAGCAGGTACTAAAAACACCAACATAAATAACAGTAATTGGGTATTCATACCCAGGTCCGTAAATGCGTGAACCGATGTATCACCCAATATGCCGCTTCTTGTTAAGAAGGTAGAATAAAGGATAAGCGAAAAGGTGATGATATAAAAGAAATAAGTAGGTCTTAAAGAGTATCCACTGTTTCTATAAATAAGGTTGGTATGCAATCCAGCTATTAATGTAAGCCATGGAACCAGCGAAGCATTCTCTACAGGATCCCAGGCCCAATATCCACCGAACGACAAGCTTTCATAGGCCCATGCAGCACCCATCATAATACCCACACCTAATACGGCTGCTGAAAAAGAGGCCCATGGCAAGGATGGTTTAACCCATTCATGTTTTTTACTCATCAACCCAGCAATAGCATAGGCAAAAGGAACGATTGTGGAAGCAAACCCAAGGAACAATACTGGCGGGTGAATTACCATCCAGTAATTCTGTAAAAGTGTATTTAATCCTGTACCATCTTTAAGTAGATTCAGGTAATCAGGTCTGGAGAATATAGGCCCTTCAACTTCATTGCGGAGTAACACAAATGGACTGCTGCCAATTTTCACCCCAAATACATACACGCCTAACAGCATAGTGGCCAGGGCAAATTGTGCAAAGCTTACAACGGTCATCACACCTGCTTCCCAGGTTTTGGCACGCCAGATCAACACCCAACCCAGTACACAATGCCAAAAACTCCAAAGCATAAAACTTCCTTCCTGTCCTTCCCAGAAACAACTCAACAGGTATTCAACCTGCAAACTTCTATCGCTATGACTATAAGCATATTTGTATTCAAAGTAGTGGTTGGAAATAATGTAGTAGAGTATGCCAAACATTGCCAGCACACTGATGGTTTCTACGAAGAAAGCCACCCTCGCCATTTTGATCCAGCTTGCCTTTGAGGTGTCCAGTGTTGTTTTACTGGCTTTGAAATAAGCCACAGTAGCTATAAGGGATGCTACCAATGATAATACGGCAAAAAAATGCCCTGCCTGACCTGGGAATAGATGTTCTCCTAAATATTGCATGAGTAGTTGGTTCTAAAGGAAATAAGGTTATGCTGCACTTAACGGGCTGGTTCTGTTGCTACAACAGGTATATTTTGCTGCGCTTTGGGATCATCTTTATATTTTGAAGGGCATTTCAACAGAATATCTTTACACTCAAAATGATCTCCCTGCATTTTTCCTTTTAGTACAAGACGCTCGCTCTTCTCCATATCAGTGGGCTTATTATTATGGTACACCACTTTCACGGTATTACCTAATGTATCTACGGCAGTAAAACTGAGGTAGTTAGGATTTTTAACCGCATCGTATTCCAATGGTTGAGAAGTATCCAATTTTGCGATCAGGTTCACAAACTTTCCTTCTTTCTGACGGGCAGAAGCAATGGTTTCATAAGTAGTAAGATCACCTGTATAACTAATCAGCACTACTATGGCAGCAGCAATCAGTACAAGGATGATAATATGCGTTTTTTTCATCTCTTCTCTTTTACGCTGCAAAAGTAGCCCAAAATGAACAAGCAAATGCTGATGTTTGTCAGGCATAGTTGTTAAAACCAAAATCTTTCCACAATTTTAAGCATGAAGCCCATCCGCCAGCCAGTTTCCTTTAATGAACAAGGTTTTATAACCTTCATGAGCAGGATTACCGGATTATGGCTGATCTTGATGTTTATCGCACTTTGGATCATGGGGCAATTACCCCATCAACTCCCAACAGGTAACAATGCCTTTATTACCGGCCAGTTTATGAGCCAATCTGCGAGCCTAGCTCCTTCCACATTGGCCATCTTATTTATGATTGTTCCATCTCGAAAACTGGCATTTATCTGCCTTCTTTCGATGATTTTTCTATTATTGAGCTACCATGATCGCAATCAGGCGCTTAAATTGTCTGTTTTCCCATTGATTTACCTCCCTTTTCTGGTTAAAACAGCCGAATTCAGGAATGCATTGAAATGGACGAGCAGGTTTATGCTTATCTCCTTTTTAAGTACTGCTCCATTTATTGGGTTCTCTGTCACTGCCGTTCCAGCTTATACACTTTTGATCAATGTTTTTATCCCCTGGGAACAAGCGTTCGTAAGTTTCGAAGATAGGTTTGAGCCCAAATAAGGGTTTTAGGGTGATTTAATCCCAGAATTCAGAAAATTGGTGCAATTTGCGCCCTGTTTGCAATCTAAGAAAGATCATGGCCGACTTATCGCAGTTTAACCCCAATGCCGTTGGCAACCCCAACAACAATATTTTCGGATTACCTTTTACGGAAGATGATGCCCGTGTGGTATTACTTCCAGTTCCATGGGAAGTAACCGTAAGTTATGGTGCCGGTACCGCCCGCGCCGCCGAGCATATTTTAAAAGCCAGCATTCAGGTAGATTTATTTGATATAGATGTACCCAATGGCTGGAGACAGGGATTTTATCTGCGCGAGACCAATAAAAAGATCTTACTTAAAAGCGATTACTTACGCAAAGAAGCCGAACTGTACATAGACTATATTTCCAAGGGCGATGAAGTGGAGAAGAATAAGTTCATGTGTAAAAGCCTCAAGGAAATTAATGAAGGCGGCATATTCCTGAACCAGTGGGTATATGATGAAACAAAAGCATTACTCGAAAAAGGAAAGATTGTCGGTTTAGTAGGTGGCGACCATAGTACCCCATTAGGTTTTATGAAAGCCCTTGCAGAAAAACATGGTTCATACGGTGTCTTACAAATTGATGCGCATTGCGACCTGAGAAAAGGATATGAAAACTTTTTGTATTCACATGCTTCCATCATGTACAATGCACTGAGTGAAATTCCACAAATACAAAAACTGGTTCAGGCTGGTATACGTGACCTTTGTGAAGAAGAATGGGAATATATCTGCAATAGCCAGTTTAGGGTAATTACCTATTTCGACAAGAACATCAAAGAACGTCAGTTCGAAGGTGAAAGCTGGAAACATATCGCAGAGGAAATCATTAACCACCTGCCGGAAAAAGTCTATATCAGCTTTGACATTGATGGACTAGATCGGAAATATTGCCCGAATACAGGTACACCAGTTCAGGGTGGATTTGAAACAGAGGAAGTATTGTATCTTTTCAAAAAAATAAAAGAAAGCGGCAGAGAAATCATCGGGTTCGATCTTGTTGAAATTGGTGTCGGACAAACAGATTGGGACAGCAACGTAGGAGCCCGTCTCTTATGGAGACTTTGCAACCTGATGGTTAAAAACTAAAGATTTATGGCAGCAAGGACCTATGATTATGTAGTTGTATTAAAACAGCGGGATTTTAAGCTGGTGGATAATATTACCCTGATGATGTTGTTCCTGGCAATAGTAGTGTTGCTTGAATCTGCACTCACCCCATTTTCTGATGCTTCTGTATTTCCGATTTCAGTAGTGGCCCTCATCATCGGTTGGGTTGCTTTTACTTACGTTAAAAAAAGAAACGGCAAAACTGCTTACTTCAGAATAGCCATGTTGTTTGCTGCCTGGGGATTAATGATGACATTACCAATGCCTTACACCTGGCTTTGCGCCGTGTATGTGATTGCAGCAGTAATTGAAAAACAGGTTAAGTTTCCCCGTGAAATTGCATTCGATGAGGAAGAAGTAGTATTCAATACTTTCCCCAGAAGCCATTACCATTGGAGCGAGTTCACCAATGTTGTGCTGAAAGATGGATTAATAACAATCGATTTTAAAAACAATAAACTCATACAAAAAGAAATTGATTCACAAGTTGCTCCCCAACTGGAGCAGGATTTCAATACTTTCTGTAAGGGAAGAATAAAAGAGAAGGGTGAATTGTGAATGGTGAATATGCGTCGTGAATTGTCAATTGTGAATGGTGAATATGCATCGTGAATGGTGAATTGTGAATATGGAGAGTTTGAAATTCACTATTCACTATTCACAATTCACCACTCACGAAATTATTCACCATTCACAATTGACAATTCACGAAATTATTCACAATTCACCATTCACGAAAATTATTCACTATTCACAATTGACAATTCACGATGCACCCCCAATCACCATACATTCTCTATTCCGATGGAAACGGAAATATTTTTGAGGACACCAGTCTTTACGCTGCAGGACGTGCAGGTTGGGATGCTTTTCCTGTGCCAGTTGAGGAGTGGATTGAATTACCAGATGGAGGCAATCTTTATGAGTTGCCGGGTCGCAGGGGTATAGGAATTGATGTTACTACCGGTGAAATGCGTTTGTGTGAGAAAGGATGGGCCGTTGCTGCATTTATTCCACCGGCACATACAGGGCTCTATATAGCGGCTTATGAAACATTGCCAGATGCTCCTACCCTTCCTTTGTTCTGCTATACTGCGGTGGGATGGCTTGACAATAAAACCTATGTTCCTGCCGTAAGAATTGAAAAAGATATTCGCCAGGAATGCGCAGGATACGACGATAAAAAAATAAAAACAGGCACACAACAATTACTCGAAAACTATCCACAAAACAGGTTGGTAAAACACCTGATGGAAAATTGTTGCATGACGTATAATTGTCCGGCAGCCAGAAACTTTTCCCTCTCCCGTTGGGAATGCCCAGTTCCTACCTCACCTGCCTGTAATGCAAATTGTGTAGGATGTATTTCTTTTCAGCCAGAAGAAGAAACGATCGTATCGACCCAGGACCGCCTCACATTTAAACCAATGGCCGAGGAGATAGTAGAATTCACGGTACCACACCTGATGAATGCTCCATTCCCGATCGTAAGCTTTGGACAAGGCTGCGAAGGTGAACCCTTATTGATGTGGGAAACCATCCGGCAGGCGATCATTGAAATAAGGAAACATACAGACAGAGGTAATATCAATATCAATACCAACGGCTCTAAGCCCGATGCAGTGCGTGCTTTGTGTGAAGCCGGACTCAATAGCATCAGGGTAAGTACCAATTCGGCACGTAAACATATTTATGAGCCTTATTACCGACCAAACAATTACCAATTTGAAGATATCATTGAAAGCTTGAAGGTTGTGAGAAGTTTCGGTGGATGGGCAAGTATCAATTATTTTGTTTTCCCTGGTATGACAGACAGTGTGGAAGAATATGAAGCATTGCGTAAACTCATCATCGACACGGACCTGTCGATGATTCAATGGCGCAATTTCAATATTGATCCCGATTGGTACATGGGAAAAATCGGCGTGCATGAAACCGGAGAAATTATGGGCGTGAAGCAATTGATGGATCTGATTCGTGAAGAGTTCCCCAATCTGAAGTTTGGCTATTTCAATCCTCCAATGGAAAGAATAAAAGGCAACTACGACCAGCATTTTGCAGGTGCTGAATTATATAAATAGTATAAGCCCAGGCATGCAAGCGGTGAAAAAAGATTATTACACGGGTATTCTACTGGCAGTCATTGCAACAATGATATGGTCAGGCAATTTTGTGATTTCCCGCGCAGTGAACCAGCAAATCCCGCCTGTTAGTCTTGCTTTCTACCGCTGGGCACTTGCCACCATACTTATTGCACCATTGGCTTTCAAAAAATTCAAAGCCGAGCGAACAATCGTTTTCCAAAACTGGAAATACCTGTTCTGGGTATCGTTGAGTGGTATTACTTTGTTTAACACATTTGTATACATTTCAGGGCATTATACATCGGCCATCAATATGGCATTAATTGGCACTACCTCCTCTCCCATATTTGCTACTGTACTGGCCATTATTTTTTTGAAAGAAAGATTGAATCGTTTTAGGATAGCTGGTATGCTTATTTGCATAGTCGGCATTGTCTTACTCTTATCGCAAGGTAGTTGGGAAAAACTGGCTTCATTCAAATTCTCAACAGGCGACCTTTGGATACTTGCTGGTGCCATGGCATTTGCTGTATATAATATTCTGGTAAGGAAAAAACCTGCGGGCATTTCATCCATCAATTTTTTGTTTGTTGTTTTTTGTTTTGGCACGCTGTTGTTATTGCCTGCCTATATTGTTGAATTGAATCTCACACCAGCCGTAGAATGGAATGCGAATAGAATTGGGGTTATTATCTATTTAGGACTTGGCACTTCGGTAATATCCTTCCTATGCTGGAATGCTGCATTGCAGAAATTAGGTACAGGCACCACGGTGCTTTTTGGTAACCTGATTCCATTATTCAGTACACTGGAAGCTGTTTGGTTATTGGGAGAAAGCATCAACAATATTCATATCATTAGTGGCATACTGGTTATTGGCGGTTTGATTTTGGCCAATACGATGCAGCGTAAGAAAACTAATGCCTAAATTACCGTATGACAGATCCTGCAAAAGTCAAAGTTCCCGGATATATACTGCCGGTAATTGTACTATCGCAATTTGCAGGCACATCTGTATGGTTTGCAGGTAATGCAATATTACCAGCCCTTCAATCCCTATATCATCTGCCTGATAATATGGTGGGAACAATAACCACTGCTGTTCAACTTGGTTTTATTTCTGGAACACTATTATTTGCCCTGCTTACCATTGCTGATCGGTTCTCTCCAGTAAAAGTTTTTATGCTATCCAGTTTACTGGCTGCTTTATTTAACCTGTTGGTTATTTATACAAATGGTGATGCACATTATATTTTAACCCTTCGCTTCCTGACAGGATTCTTTTTAGCTGGTGTTTATCCTGTAGGAATGAAAATAGCCGCAGACTGGTATGCACAGGGATTAGGAAAAGCCCTAGGCTTTTTGGTTGGTGCACTTGTTGCAGGAAAAGCAATTCCACATCTTTTAAAAGGATTAGGTGATGTTGCTATGTGGAAACAGGTAATGATATCCACATCTGCTTTTGCCGCAGCGGGTGGTTTATTGGTGGGGCTTTTTCTAAGCAACGGCCCGCACAGAACAAAGGGAACTGGAATATCATTTAAAAACATCACTTCCCTATTTAAAAACAAATCATTCAAAGCTGCGTCTCTGGGATATTTTGGTCACATGTGGGAACTCTATACATTCTGGGCTTTTGTTCCGGTTATGCTTAAAGTATACAACCTGCATACTGGTCATTCATTGAACATTTCTTTATGGTCGTTTTTAATCATCGGTATAGGAACTTTAAGCTGTATTGCAGGTGGTTATTTATCCAAAAACTTTGGTAGTGCTAAAGTGGCTTTTATCAGTTTAGTTGTTTCGGGAATTTGTTGTTTATTATCCCCCTTGTTTTTCCTGCTACCTTTTGTTTTATTTATAGCTGCATTACTGATCTGGAGTTGTTTTGTCATTTCCGATTCGCCCCAATTTTCAACGCTGGTTTCACAAACAGCAGAAAGCAATCGTAAGGGAACTGCTTTAACCATTGTTACCTCCATTGGTTTGGGTATTACGATTATAAGTATTGAAGTGATGAATTACCTGCTTGCAAATACATCGACACCTTCAACCTTATTCGGCAGCTACACCTCATACAGTTATATGTTATTAGCTATTGGACCAATTGCCGGGCTCATTGGCATGCGTAAGCTTTTGAAAAAATCAATGTAAATATTTAAAGCGCTTACTCAAGAGCCTGTTTAAGATTTATTATTGAATTATCTTGCCACTTTATGGACAGTATAACGATTATCCTGCTTTGTATTGCTGCATTTGGCGCCGGATTTGTGGATGCCATTGTTGGTGGTGGAGGTTTAATTCAAACACCCGCGGCTTTGATATTACTGCCTGAAATGCCTGTTTCTACTGTTATTGGCTCCATTAAAATTCCTTCTTTCAGTGGTACTTTTTTTGCGGCCGTTCAATACCTGAAACGTGTTGCATTAAACTGGCGCATTGCAAGTCTAATGTGCATTACCGCATTTATTGCTGCTTTTGCCGGATCACAACTATTGACCATCGTGAGTAACCGATTCATGAAACCTATCATTTTTATTGTATTGATATTGGTAGCAATCTATACTTATAGTAAAAAGAATTTCGGTCAGCAGGTACACAAACAACATAGCAAGCAAAAAACAATTTTCCTCAGCATCCTTATTAGCCTGATCATTGGGTTTTATGATGGTTTTATTGGCCCAGGTGCAGGTAGTTTTCTCGTTCTTGCATTTATTGCCATTTTAGGTTTCGATTTTATGCATGCAAGTGCCAATGCAAAGATGGTGAACCTCTCCACGAATCTTGGTTCTATTGTTTTGTTTTTGTTAAAAGGCTCCATACTTTGGTCAGTCGCTATCCCCATGGCCATCAGCAACGCAATAGGCGGCATCTTCGGAGCCCGCCTCGCCGTAAGAAAAGGAAATCAATTCATCCGCATCTTCTTCCTCCTGGTTGTTACCGCTACTTTGCTGAGATTTGGATATGATGTGTTTTTTGGACCATAGACCATGGAATATGGACCATGGACCATAGACCATAGTAAAGAACATTCA
>CAZTCS010000032.1:26631-29091 GCA_964611995.1 uncultured Sediminibacterium sp.
CTTAATTCTATCGCACTCTACTATTTCTATATTGTCCTTACCATGGACTATGGACCATGGACCATGGACGATGGACCATAGACCATAGTAAAGAACATTCACTTAATTCTATCGCACTCTACTATTTCTATATTGTCCTTACCATGGACTATGGACTATGGACCATGGACGATGGACCATAGTCCATAGTAAAGAACATTCACTAACTTCTATCGCACTCCATTCCTAAACTGCCTTTACCATGGACTATCGACTATGGACCATGGACCAGGCCTTAGCCCTGCCCCACAATTAACCTTTCTTTATACCCAAAAAGTGGATTACTGCATGGTAATGGATGTAATTTTCAACATTATTCACCAACGCCTGTCATAGTTGTACATTTATGAGTAATTACGCTAACATGACCATTAATTTTGAAAAAGAGAAGAATATCAAGGCTTCTGCCATTACTGTGGCAGTATGTGGCCTATTGTTCCTGCTGTTTTTCTTTTTACAATGGAGTTTGCCTCAGATTCCTCAGCCAGACTATGGAGAAGGTATTGAAGTGAACCTCGGCAATAGCGAAACCGGGTTGGGTGATATAGCCCCTCAAATTCCCGGAGAACCCGCAGCTACTGAAGATGTGAAGACAAGCCCGGTAGCAGCAAATACCCAAAATGAACAAACCAATATCACTGGCGATGAGAATGAAGCCGATGATGCACCGGTAGTAAATAAAACGGTAAACAAGCCCGTAAATAAACCGGTGAGTAATGTAAAAACGCCCGTCACAAAACCTCCTACAAACAATACCACACCTACTCCTCCTGCACCTAAGCCAAAAGCTGTCTTCAACGGCGGCACCACTGCAGGAACAGGTGGTAATCGTGCAGATAGTTATAATGGCATAAAAGACCAGGGTGTCGCAGGTGGAAAGGGAGACCAGGGCAAACCCAATGGCAACCCTAACTCCGACAGCTACACCGGTAATGCGGCAAGTGGGAATGGTGGTGCAGGTGGTAATGGTGGAGTAAGTATCCGTAATGGACTTGATGGACGTCGCATCACCAAATTACCTTCATTCGAAGACGACTTTAACGAAAATGCAAAAGTGGCCGTAGATATTACGGTTGATAAATCAGGTAATGTAACCGTTGCCGTTGTTAATCCTCGTGGCACTACCACTACCAATCAAAATATCAGAAGTATTGCCCTCAGAAAAGCCCGCTCACTAAAACTAAACGCCGGCACCGCCGAAGAACAAACCGGCACCTTGGTGTTCAGCTTTAAGCTGAGAGGGTAGACAACAGAAGAATGTCGAATATCGAATGTCGAATGATGAAATATTATTTGGACATTGGATATTGGACATTCGACATTCAATATTCTTCCTTCTTCCACTAACTTTGCCGGGTAGATATGATGACTTACCAGGAAACCCTTGATTATTTATTTACCCGTCTTCCAATGTTTAGCAGATTGGGGGCGGCGGCTTATAAGAAGGATCTTACCAATACGATTCGTTTGTGTGAAGCATTGGGTAATCCACAAGAAAAATTTAAATCTATTCATATTGCGGGTACAAATGGTAAGGGGTCTACCAGCCATATGCTCGCTGCTATATTACAGAAAGGTGGTTATAAAACCGGGTTATACACTTCTCCCCATTTAAAAGATTTTAGAGAGCGGATAAAAATAGATGGACAGATGTGTTCAGAAGAATTTGTGGTTCGTTTTACCCAACAAATTCAGCCCCTTATTGAAATACTGGAGCCATCCTTCTTTGAGATAACCGTTGCTATGGCGTTTGCATGGTTTGCTGAACAACAGGTTGAAGTTGCAGTTATTGAAACCGGTTTGGGTGGCAGACTTGATAGTACCAATATCATTCAACCAGAAATCAGTATTATTACCAATATCGGTTGGGACCACATGAATATGCTTGGTAACAGCTTACCTGAAATTGCGGGTGAAAAAGCAGGCATTATTAAAAAAGATATTCCCGTTATAATTGGCGAATGGTTACCGGAAACAAAACCCGTTTTTGAAGACCGTTACAAAACCGTGAATAGCGAATCTGTAAATGCTCCCTCTTTTGTATATGCATCGGATGTTTACTGGGTCAGCAATTGGCGTTATAATCATCATTTGCTTGAGGTTGAAGTAGCAGAATCGCACACAGACAACAGAACCCATTACCAACTTGATTTAACTGGTATTTATCAGCTTAAGAATTTAATAACTGTACTTGCCGCTACCCATGAATTACATAAAATGGGATGGAACTGTAACACTACCATTGTACAATCAGCATTAAGGCACGTGAAGAAAACCACAGGCCTACATGGAAGATGGGAACTAATTCACGAACACCCGTCTGTAATACTCGACGTAGGACATAATGCTGACGGCATAAAAGCCATCCAAGAGCAATTAGAACATTGCAACTACAAACACTTACATATCATTATAGGGATG
>CAZTCS010000032.1:29101-32160 GCA_964611995.1 uncultured Sediminibacterium sp.
AGGATAAAGATATTGATGCAGCACTGGCCCTACTCCCTAAACACGCATCCTACCATTTCACACAAGCCCAGATTCCCCGAGCATTAGACGCCGATATCCTCATGGAAGCCGCCGCAAAATTTGGCCTAAAAGGAAACACCTATCCAGACGTAAACACTGCCCTTAAGTCAGTAATAACCTCCTCAAACAAAGAAGACCTCATCCTCATCTGCGGAAGCGTATTTCTCGTTGGGGAAGTAGCTTCTAGCTTCTAGCTTCTAGCTTCTAGAAAGAAGACCCCTTACAATTATATTTATTGCCCACTCCCCCCAAAAAAAATCAAAAATCAAAACCCAAAAATCAAAAATCCGAGATCAGATATCAGACATCTGACATCTGCCATCTGACATCTGCCATCCCATTTTAATCATTGCCTGATAAATCGGTCCAAGCTGAACCCCGTGTTGTATTTTATTTTCTTTGATTAACTGAAGAAAGTCTGTTTTTGAGAAGAGCATTACATCGATGTCTTCGAATGCGTCAAAATTTTTCTTTTCGCCGGGGACGGCATTTTTAGCCAGGTAGAAATAGGCGGTATTGTCGTTAATGGCAGGATTGGGTGCCAGCTTACATAAAAATTCCACTTCGGTTGAATGATAACCTGTTTCCTCCTGCATCTCTCTTATTGCGGCTTGCATGGGATCTTCATCTTTATCAATCACACCACCAGGTAATTCGAAGGTAATTTGATCTACCGGATAGCGGTATTGTCTTACCATCACAATCTGTTCATCGGGCGTAACTACGACTATATTGGCCCAGTTGGGTAATTCAACAATATAATAGGGTTCAATAATGCGGCCATCCGGAAACCGACAGGAGTCTGCACGTAGGTTAAGCCAGCGATCGCCGTATACTTTTCGGGAATTAATTTTTTGCCAACGAAGTTCTCTCATTATTTACCATCCTTTATTATCACGCAAGGTAGTGATATGTGCAGTATGGTGTTTACCGTGCCATGCATAGAGACCGAGTAAAAACCAGAGAGACATTTCTCTTCCATGTTCCGGATGCACCACTTTTCGCTCCCACTGTTCTGGTGAAATATCTTTAATGGTAGCCAGCATTCTCTGGTGGACTCCATGCAAAATAGTCAGTGAAACATTGATGGGAACGGTTTCAATATCGGCTAGTTGAACCCAAGCATTTTCATCATAGGGTTTAATCGTCGGATTATCTTCCGTTAATCCCAGTCTGAAACGTATATAGGCATTCATATGACTATCTGCGATATGATGAACAAGTTGCTGAATCGTCCAGCCACCATCCCTATAAGGCGTCTGCAATTGCGCAGCATCCAGGTTAAGTATTGCTCTTTCCACTTCCTCTGGTAAAAACTGAATATCAGCCAGCCATTCTTTTTTCTGTTGTTCCGAATAAGGCTGAGGCTGGTACTTCCCAATCGGATATCTCGGATCGTTTGTCATAGGGTGAATTGTGAATGGTGAATGGTGAATATTGAGTAGTCAGTAGTGAATAGTGAGTAGTGAGTATTAATTAAAAAAAAATCAAAAATCAGAGATCCGAGATCCGAGATCCCACATCCGACATCTGCCATCTGCCATCTGCGATCTATCCCTCTCTCAACACATGTCCAGTAAGCTGAATGAACACGTCTTCCAGGTTGGCTTTTTTTACTTCTTTGGGTTTTTCGAAACCGCTGGCAACCAGTTCGTCGATGAGTTTATCGGGAGAATTGAGGGCGATGATATTTCCTTTGTCTACAATAGCAACACGATCGCATAAAATCTCCGCTTCATCCATATAATGGGTGGTGATAATTACCGTGGTTCCTTTATCCCTTATTTGCCTGATAAGGTCCCATAAATTTCTTCTGGCCTGGGGATCAAGTCCTGTAGTGGGCTCATCAAGAAAAATAATGGTAGGCTCATTAATTAAGGTAGTAGCAATAGAGAATCGTTGTTTTTGTCCACCACTCAAATCTTTGTATTTGGCTTTGGCTTTATCGCGAAGGTTTACTGTATCCAATAAATCCATCGCGTTAATGGCACGGTTATACAGTCCAGCAAAAAGTTCAAGCAGTTCCGTCAGGTTTAATCCGGGGTAATAGCCCGAAGTTTGTAACTGTACCCCAATGATTTTTTTTATTTCATTGGGTTGTTTGTCCAGGTCGAACCCAGCAACGGTAATTTGTCCACTGGTTTTTTCTCTCAAAGTTTCTATGATCTCCAGTGTGGTTGACTTACCAGCTCCATTAGGACCTAATAGTCCAAAAATCTCCCCTTCCAGTACTTCGAAACTGAGTCCTTTAACGGCTTCAAAATCGCCGTATTTTTTATGTAAATTCTTTACCTGAATAATGGGCTTCGACATAACTAAAATTTATAAACAAATCCAGCCTGTTGTTGAGAAATACCAATTCCGAGAGAGGCTTTATTATACCGTTGATTAAACAAAGTTACGGCAGTATTTAGATTTCGCTGGCTTTGTAATAAAAGGTATCCGCTTGTTAAGGTAGAGGCAAATCCTCCTCCTATTAATGCCCAACCTAATCCTTTAGATTGATTATCAGAAGAAACGCGCCCGATACCAAAGATCACTGCAAAACTCCCTACTACCCCCAGTATCTGTCCGGAGATTTTATTACCCTGGTGTTTTCTGTACAGGTCCATGAGCTGAGCATCGTTGTTTCGATAAAACAACTGCATAAACTCCTTACTCCCACGGTAAAGCGTATCGCGATATAAAATACTGTTTGGTTTTGGATTAGTAAGGTAATTCATTTGTCCTGGTGCTATACGTTGCTGAGCCGATACACCTTGAACCAACAAAACTGCCAGGAGAAAGCCGAGGAATTTCATAAATGATGAATAATGAATGATGAATATTGAATGATGAAGTTAGTAAATAAACCATATCATCATTCGATATTCATCATTCGATATTCATTATTCATTGAGGTTCGGGGAAATTTGACCGAGAACTTTAGATGCCGCGTATGATGGAACACAGATTTTCATGATTTTCAAGATTTATCATGATAGATCTTGAAAATCATG
>CAZTCS010000033.1:0-19697 GCA_964611995.1 uncultured Sediminibacterium sp.
AGAACGCAGATTATCATGATTTTCAAGATTTATCATGATATATCTTGAAAATCATGATAATCCGTGTTCCATCCTACGGGCGTGTAGCTAAAGGCCATTAGCCTTCAATCTTTGATTCACTCTCTTATCGTGGCATTGGAATATTACCAGGAGCTGTTCCTTCCGCTGGTTTTGGTGCGGTTTTCACGATATCAACCACTTCAATATCAAAACCAAGGTTTGCAAATGGTGGAATAACAGGTGCTGAACCTTGTATTCCATAAGCCAGCATTGATGGGATAACTAGACGACCCTTGCCACCTTTTCCGAAGAAACGCAATCCTTCTTCCCATCCTGGCATTACGGCACCAGTTCCCATATCTACATTGATTGGTTGAGCATTTGGATCCATATTGGTTTCAAATACTTTTCCTTCGTTTGTTTTACCAAGAAAATATCCTTTGTAACGTACAATCGCAGTATAACCAGAATCAGCTTTCTGACCTTCTCCTGCATTCTGAATCTCAACCTGCAGACCAGAATTGGTAGAAGTTACCTTCATGTTCTTTTTCTTCGCATATTCTTTTACAGCGTTGATTTCCTTTTGCTTCTCAATAGCAATTTCCTTTTCATAGTCTGCTTTTACTTCATCCTGTGTGTTAAATACTTTGAGGATTTCGAAGCGGCCATTGATCAGGTCACCTTCTTTAAACATATCATTGTATTCCATCACCTGCATTTTCTTCAGTGTATCAATGAATAAAGTAAAATCTACCTTATCACCAGCACCGCAGAGTGTAATAATTTCAGTGAATGTATGTTTACCCAAACGGGCAGTATCTACAGGGAAATAAACTGGTAGGTTATCGTAAGACGATTGTAAAATGGTGTCTTTAGATTTCAGTTTGTATTCGATATGCATCTTAACGAACTGTCCATGTTTCAATTTTTCTTTGCTCGTCCCGCTGATCTTGTAGGTCATTCCGGAAGGTGCTTTTTCATATTGGTTACAGCTTGCAAGCAATACGATCGCCAGTAACAGCGAGGTGGTTGTTCTCATCATTGTTTATTGTAGTTGATTTTGATAGGTTTTTATGATTTCTTTGAAACGTTTAACTGTTGTTTCCAGGCTTTCACTGCTTCTTCCGCCAGCAGCATTTTTGTGTCCGCCTCCTTCAAAATGTTCCCTTGCAAAGCTGTTTACATCGAAATCGCCTTTGCTTCTGAAACTCCACTTTCTTTCCTCATCGCGGTCTATCACAATTGCACCAAGTTTGATACCCTGAATGGTGAGTAGGTAGTTTACCAACCCTTCGGTATCTCCGGTTTTAATATCAAACTTTTGCAAATCAGCCTTCGTAATATACATCAGACTTGTATTGTATTCATATAAAACTTCCATTCTGTTGAGCAATGCATGTCCGATAAAGCGCAACCTATTTTCCAGAAAGCTGTCGTATATAAAATCGTGTACCCTGGTATGGTTTAGGCCAATATCTTTCAGGTGTGCCACCATGCGATGTACTGAGGCTGTAGTTGCCGGAAAACGGAAAGAACCGGTATCGGTCATTAAGCCCGTGTAAAGACATTCAGCCATCGTAACATCCAGTAAATTACCATGACCGGATGCCATGATAAAGTCGTACACCATTTCACAGGTTGAGCTCTTACTTGTATCGCTTGTACCATAGGTGAAAGCTTCTACTTGTGGCTGCTGGTGATGATCTATGAGGATCTTGGTACACTTCGCTGCTGTTAATACCTGTTCCATGTGCTTGGTGCGGTGCAGGACATTAAAATCCAGACAGAAAATAACTCCTGCATTGTTCACCAGATCTGCGGCCAAATGTTGTTTGGCTTCATAATCAATAACGGTATCTACCCCTGGCATCCAGTTAAGAAAATTGGCCCAATTAGTGGGCGAAATAACCTGTACATCGTGTCCCAGTGCCTTGAGAAAATGGTAAAGTCCCAGTGCCGAACCCATGGCATCGCCATCTGGTTTTTGGTGCATGGTTATTACAGCTTTAAATGGCTGGTTCAGGGATGGAAAAAATAAATCAGTCGACTGCATCATAGCGTGGCGGCAAAATTGGGGTTTCCAGACTGTTTCGGCAAATCAATTTAACCCCATTTAACAAAATACCTGTGATTTAGTCCACAAAAAGCCCCGGTTTGACGTACTTTTGCGGCCGAAATAGATAAAGCAAGTATATATGAGCAACAGAACATTTACCATGATTAAGCCAGATGCCACTTCAAAAGGTTATACCGGTGCCATCCTGGATCAGATCATTAAAGCCGGATTCAGTGTTAAAGCAATGAAATGGACCCGCCTTACCCCAGAGCAGGCCGGCTTATTCTACGATATCCACCGTGAGCGTCCGTTTTTTGGAGAACTGGTAGAATTTATGAGCAGCGGTCCAATCGTGGCAGCTATCCTTGAAAAAGAAAATGCAGTAGCAGATTTCCGCAAACTGATTGGTGCTACCAACCCGGCTCAGGCTGAAGAAGGTACCATCCGTAAATTATATGCAGCTTCAGTAGGTGAAAATGCAGTGCATGGCAGCGACAGCGATGAGAATGCTGTGATTGAAGGAGATTTTTTCTTTTCTAAATTAGAAAGATTCTAATTAAAATTGTATCTTTATGGTATAAAGCCATCCAAATGCAATTGGGTGGTTTTTTTATTGACTATCGGTTTAATCGTAAGAAAAAGATACTATTAGGAGTAAATACACCGCAGAGAAATGAGTTAAAGGAGTTTTCGCAGAGAGCTCAATAGGAAAAGCCACCCTGTTTACGGATGGCTTTTGTTGCTTAATAATCCAATTTCCTGCCTTTAATTATATCCTACCTATTTTTTTTGAAAAAACAACCATTTCAACAAACCTGGTTCTGCAAAAGCAGGATCCCAACTATTGTGGTTTGCATTCGGGAACAAGGTAAATTGAACAGATGCTTTTGCTTTCTTCATTGCTTGAACCATTTGTTCTGAGAAAGCAGGCAACACCACATCATCCTTCCCACCATGAAATACCCACCATTTGGTTTTCACCAATTGAGTGGCTGTTGCCGGGTGTGCACCTCCACAAATAGGAATTGCGGCACTAAATAGACCTGGCATTCTTCTTACCAGTTCAAATGTTCCCATTCCGCCCATTGACAGGCCCATCACATAAACCTGGTTAAGCTTTACCGGATATCTTTCCAATAAATTTCCTACCAGTGATTGTAACATAACCATTGCTTTTGATGGTTCACCTGCCGGTACAAAATAGAAGGTTCTTTTTCCGGTTTTACTTCCATTCATTACTGCCTGTACATTACTCCAGTAACTATTAGCGGCACATTGCGGAAATACTACAATGGCTGGATAATTTTTACGAATGCTATCCTGCAAAAACATCTTTGCCCCATGGGTCAATTGCTTTTCATTGTCGCTGCCGCTTTCTCCCCTCCCATGCAGGAAAAGCACCAAAGGATATTTTTTAGCCGGATCATAATTTTCAGGCAATAAAACCCTGAATGGCATGGTATCCCCATTCTGGGTAAGCCATTGCTTTTCGAACAGGTTTAAGTCTTGCGCTTTTAGTATTGTTACCGTAGCCAAAAGCATAAGGGAGAGACATAATCTACGCATGGTGAATGATTTATTTGATATGTGGACTTTCAAATCCCAGTTTTTTCAATCCTGTTTGAATTTCGGGGCAGCTCATGAATAGGTTCCATAATAATCCGCTGCGGTAATTTTCCATCATAACAACTATTGGGCCCTGGTCAATTGCTAGATACCTTGGCAGGTACCAGTTTTCTGTATCACTGAATGCATCATAAAATCCAAATGGGCCCCATAGGTTGTTCTTCTTGTTGAGGTACCAATTTTTCATGGCTGCCATTGATTCTTTAGGTGTATAAGGAAAGGAGGACAAAGCTGCAGTGGGCGAAATAACCCCGATATCTCTTTTTTCTCCCGGGGCATGACCAGCATATCCTTTTACGGAGTAACTGGATGTAAGACCCCAGCTATCAGGTCCATACCCGATAAATTTTTTAGGATTATCTACGCACCACTGGTAATTGATGCGGGCATGGTTAATATTTTCTTTGCCATAGTCTGCGTATTTGTCCTTTAAGCCACGTGGGTCAAGACCCAGGTAAGAATAATGCGACCAGAACAAAGGACCAGAAAGGTCTGCATCGCCCTGGTGGTGCATTTGCAATTTGATGTCTTTGTAACGAGAAGGTTGTTGATTAATCAAACCATTCTGTGCCCAGCCTTCGTGGTACACTTCAGCTGGCACGCCATGCGTTGGTGACGATGCGGCGAGAACATACATAATCAGGCATTCATTGTAGCCCCGTACCGGAAAATTCATTTTCCATTCGTTGTTAGGACTCCAATGCCAATACAATACATTTTTTCCATTACGATACCAGTTGAAATCAACTTCTTTCCAAAGAGCATCAATTCTACCCGCAAGTGCTTTTTCAGCGGCGTTACCATCTTTAAAATATTGACGCACGCATAAAAGTCCCTGTATCATAAAAGAACTTTCAACAAGATCGCCCCCATCATCGTAGCGACTGAAGGGCTGTACTTTTCCTGTTTCACCGTTCCACCAATGTGGCCATGCGCCATGAAAGCGATCTGCTTTTTCCAAAAATCCAACAATCTTTTCAAGTCTTTCCCTACCCTGGTTCCTGGTGATGAAATTCCGCTCAATTCCAACAAGAATGGCCATTACACCAAATCCGCCGCCACCACTGGTTACCACATGCTTATCGTTTTGTGGATATATATTATCATTATGGTATCGTTCGCGTGCGAGACCACTTGTTGGCTCTGCCCCATCCCAAAAGTATTGGAAGGTTGCGCGCTCTACGTCGGTAAAAATTTTTTCGTCTTCGGCAGATGCAAAAACAACCGTATTGTTGGTTACGGCATTTTTTTGTTGTGCCATTGGCTTGCATGAACTTAATAGTAAGCAGGCAAGGGTGATACCTATCAAACGCATAGATTGGTTTTTTTGGTAACAATAAAATATGGGCAGACCAGTATTTATTACTGGCCTGCCCGCTATTCGTGAATAGATTATTTATTCGCTTTACCTAAGTTAAACAGCGATTTAATCTGTGCATCCGGCAGGGCACGATTATAAATGCGGATCTCGTCTACCTGACCTGTCATAGGAGCAAAACTTACGTCTGTACTTACCGATTTACCCGGAATACCATTGTAGTTTGAGCCGATGATTACTTCACTAGGTTCATAGGAATTAAATAAGTTATTACCTACTCCCCTGTTAGGGAATCCGCCAACTTTAACACCGTCGGCCCAGATATCAAATACACCGGTATTTGTTTCATAGGTTAACAGGATATGTGTCCATTTATCCATCCCAATGGTAGGAGATAAATTGTTGTTGAGGTTATCCTGTGTACCACCACCAACAGTACTGAAAGTAGGCTGTATACGGAAAGTAGTGGTATTAGATGCCGGGAAGGATTGTGTGTTCAAGGCAAAATTGATATTACCATTGAAAACCCCGGGACGAGCTAATTGAAACAGCATGGTTCTTTTGGTACCATTGTTCAAAATTTTAACCCATGCACTGATGGTGAAACTTTTGAAAGCCGCGGTTTTAAAAGCCTGGAACTGTGTAGGGAAATATAGGTATCCTGCAGTAAGACTGAGTGCTTTACCACGAACACCACCAGCAACAAATGCGTCATTAGCTGATGAGCCGGGTGCTGTTCCGCTTTTCAGTTCATTTTTAGTGTCATCGAAACTCCAGTAAGCAATGAGGTTATCTGGGAAAACGTCATCGGAGCTTTTATATCCGTCGATGGTTCCTTCATAGGTTGCGGTACTTACCGATGGTAAATTATTGGGGTTGCCATCCTTCTTACAGGATACTGCTGCTACAGCAATTGAAGCGATGAGCAGGGTCCTGGTTATTTTATGTGATGTTGACAATAACATGATGTAATTTTTTTAATGATTCAGTAATCAGTAGCCAGGGTTCTGTGTAAGTACTCCTGCACTTAAATCGATCTGTGTTTGTGGAATAGGTAATAGAACATCTCTAGCATTGCTGAAAGCTGTTTTACCGTGCGCATTCAATACAGTTTGCGCTACTCCCCAACGTACCAGGTCGAAGAAACGATCGTGCTCCATCGCCAGTTCTACACGGCGCTCTCTTCTAATTGCATCACGCAATGTTGCCTGATCGGTTGCTGTTACATCTGGCAGGATAGCATTATTACCTGCACGAGCCCTTGCACGTACTGAATTCAGGGCATTTCTTGCCGCTGTAATATTTGCAGTACCTCCTACTTCATTTGCTGCTTCTGCATACATAAGTACAACATCAGCATAACGAAGAATACGCACATTCATCCAGTAACCGAATCTATTTCCGATAGATGCACGTAAAGCCGGGTTAGTATATACTTTGTTGTTGTAGCGTGGGTTTGGTAAACCAGTTGGCAGGTTTTCTCCGTAGAGAGTTTGGTAAGTAGTTGTATTTGTACTGGTGTACATGATGGTTCTGTTCTTCCTTGGATCATTAGGCTCATAAGCGGCTTCAAGGTCGGTTGTTGGTGTGTTCCATCCCCATCCGAGATCCCAAATACCAGCACCTCTTACACCCTGTATTTGTGCATATTGCACGCCATTGTTACTTGGTATGGCTGCAGTTGCAGTTGCCTGTGCTTCAAATACAGATTCTTTGCTGTTCTCACCTTCTTCACGGAAAATACGATCATAAGAAGTAGTCAGGTCGTATTGGCCGGACGACATCACTGCATTGGCTGCACCCATGGCTTCATTCCATTTCTGCTGGGTCAGGTAAACCTTAGCCAGTAAGCCATTGGCTGCTCCTCTTGTTGCACGTCCCACAAATTTTGAATCCCATGATGGTGGAAGATTCGAAGCTGCAAATACAAGATCCGCTTCAATGAAAGCATAAACCTGTGCTGCTGGACTTTGTGGCACATTGTTTTGTTGAGCAGGATTTTCAAACAGCTTATCTATCAAAGGAACTCTTCCAAAAAAGCGTACCAGGTTGAAATAAGCATAAGCCCTTAAAAACCTTGCTTCTGCTATGGTCTGTTGTTTGATCTGATCAGTAGCAGTTATGGTTGTATTGTTATTAACCTCATTGATGGTGCTATTACATCTGGTAATCATGGTATAATAACCTAACCATAAAGCGTTACAAAAACCATTGCTTGGCAATACGGGAAAATTATCCATGGTGATGGCATTTGAACCACCATCTGCTGGCGTACTTCCTTTATCGGCATCATCGCTGCGAATACTTGCTGCCGTAATAAATGCCTGGCTATGCACATTAAAGCTTCTCAGTTCATTGTAAGCGCCGAAAATAAACTGATCGTAAGGACCAGAACCACCCGGATATGGGTAGTTGTCTGCATCATAAGCGCCCTGACGTTCCGTATCGAGGAGTTTTTTACATCCGGTCCCCATTAACAACATACCCATGGTTACAGGAACCAGGTAAGTCATTCGGAATATTTGTTTAAACGATTTCATATAATGAGTTTATAAAGTCTGTTAAAATGTAAGATTGATACCCAGAGAATAAATAGATGGTACAGGATAAGCACCATTATCTGCTCCACCACCAAGGATACTTCCGATAAGTGGCTCAGGAGAATAACCGGTTACTTTACTCCAGGTTTTTAGGTTTTGTCCATTCAGGTAAACCCTTGCACGCTGAATACCAATTTTAGACAACAGCGTTTTCTTGAACGTATAACCAATTTGTAAAGTTCTGATACGGAAATAATCACCTGGTTCTAAGTAATAAGTACTCATGAGGAAATTATTACCACGTGTATTATCCAGAATAGGCTCTACGTTGTTTGTTCCGGGAGCGGTCCAGGCATTTAAACGATTGGATTCATAATTCAACACAGCGAAAGTAGAAGTACGACGCTGCGTATAAATTTTATGTCCAGCCATACCCTGACCTTCAATCTCAAAATCAAATCCTTTATAGCTGATAGCGATATTACCACCAAAGCTATATGGAGGGAATGGGCTTCCGATATAACCTCTGTCAGCAGGAGTAATTTGTCCATCGCCGTTAATATCTGCATAAGCAATATCACCAGGTAACGAATTGGTGAATGCAGCAGTCTTTTGTAAATCGGCAGTTGACTGATAGATTCCTGTTTGGGTGTATCCGTAGAAATAGCCAATTGATCTACCGGTAGTAGTAAGGTTTGCACCACCATTACCAATGATAGAGAAATTGAAATTGTTACCAATTGAGTTCACCACATTGTGGTTATAACTGAAATTAGCTCCTACACGATAAGAAAGATCTTTACCAATGTTGTTTGTCCATCCCAGGTTTACTTCAACCCCTTTGTTGGTAATGCTACCAAGGTTGGTGAAATAACTGCGGGTTTCGTTTGGCAGGGTAACACCTGTTAGGATATCGGTAGTTGTTCTGTTGTAATAAGTAATTTCTGCGTTTAACTTATTATCAAAAGCCCTAAGGTCAATGCCTATATCAATACCTTTTACTTTTTCCCAATGCAGGTTTGGATCAGGAATATATGCCGCCTGTATTGAGCTGTATACATTGTCTCCGAAAATTGCAGTCGATGCATTTTGAATACCTGGTCTCCAAAGGTTATCTGCAAAACCATTTGCATTACCTGTTAAGCCCCATGCTGCACGCAATTTTAAGAAGTTGATTTTTTTCACTTTAGAGAAGAAGGCTTCATCGCTTACAACCCAACCGGCACCTACGCTTCCGAAAGTACCCCAACGGTTTTCAGGTGCAAATTTTGAGCTACCATCTCTTCTTACAGTTGCATTCAGCAGGTATTTTCCTTTATAAGAATAACCAACTCGTGCAAAACCACCAGCGATCGCATTTTCTGTACCACCACCTGAGTTTGAAATCGGGTTATTGATATTGATGATACCGAGGTACCAGAAATCCGGATCATTAGGAACATTGATGGATGTGTCTCTGCGGGTACCACCTATAGAGGAGCTTTTATTGTAGATCGTAGTAAAACCAGCTACGGCATTGATATTATGTCCGTTTCCGATACGCTTGTCGAAACTAAGTGTATGGTCTTGCTGAAAGCGGCTTGCTTCACTTTGGCTCTGACCAACAGATGTTCTCGCTGCATTATCGAATGTAGTAGTGGTTGGAGATCCGTTTTCGCCCAGGTTAATGAATGAATACGGTAGCGCTGTATAGTTACGTGTGTTATCGAATACGAGGTCGGTATAAACGGTAGAGCGCCAGGTAAAGTTTTGCAGGAATTTGATTTCTGCAAACAGGTTACCAATTACACGGTATTGTTTATCGATGGTTGTTCCATTGTTCCGGTTCAATGCAGCAATAGGGTTACCTACTTGTGCGCGCTGGAAAGATGGCATACTGTAGTAAGTATTGGCATCCTGTTGTATAGGTACAATTGGTGCTGCCCAAAGTGCATTTGTAATAGAGGCAGCGGCAGGGTTATTCACTGAATGGTAACCGGTAATTCCACCACCAACTTTAATCTTATCATTAAAACGCAATTCTTCATTCAAACGAATGAGGTAACGTTTGAAGCGATTGTCTCTTAATACACCTTCCTGATCTGTATAACCAATATTCAGGTAGGTAGTAGATTTTTCACCAGTATTTGAAATACTCAGGTTGGTTGAACTGATTACCGCATCGCGTAATACCAGGTTCTGCCAGTTTGTATTGGCAGTATAGTTGGAATAATCAAATGGAGCGGCACCCAGGTTTGCCAACTGAGCGTTATACAGTTTCTTAAATCCATCAGCATCAGTAATTTTAATTTTATCCTGTACAGTTTGCACACCAATAGAACTTTGTAATTCGATGCGTGTTTGTCCTCTGGCTGCCTTCTTAGAAGTAATGGCAATTACACCATTTGCACCCCTTAACCCGTAAATAGCAATAGATGATGGATCGCGGAGGATATCGATGGTTTCAATATCTGCCGGATTCAGGAAATCAATATTATCGTGTAATACTCCATCTACTACATAAACCGGACTTGCTGAGTTGGTACTGTTAATACCACGAATCCTAACTACCGGAGTTGCACCTGCAACACCAGTGTTGGCAACGGTTAAACCGGCAACCCTTCCCTGTAAAGAAGCGATGGGGTTAGTAGCTGGCCTGTTGGCTACTTCTTCTCCTTTGATGGAAGAAACGGAACCGGTAAGGTCTCTTTTTCTTTGTGTGCCATAACCAACAACCACGATTTCATCGATTGCTTTCTCTACTGGTTTCAAAGAAATATTAATGGTACCGTTGGCGCTTACTTTCTGTTCGATGGTATTGAAACCAACATAAGAGAAAACAAGGATATCGCCTTCTGTAACAGCAATAGAGAAATTACCAGCAGCATCCGTAATGGTTCCGCGGGTAGTTCCTTTTACGGCTACAGATACGTCTGCCAAAGGAGTACCGTTATTGTCGGTAACTTTTCCTTTTACATCTGGTGGAGCGATAGGTTCTGGTTGAACAGAGCCTGTTACAGTTGGTTCCGGAAATTTACGTTTAACCACAATGGTTTTATCACTGATGGTATAAGACAGTAACTGATCTTTAAAACAGAGTGCCAGTACGTTTTCAAGTTTTTCGTTACGTACAGAAAGACTGATGGGCTTTGCGGTTCTTATGGCATCATCGGCATACAAAAACTGGAAACCAGTTTGTTTTCTGATGTCTTCAAATATGCGCTGGATCGAGATATTTTCACCTTTGATGGTTACTTTTTGTGAGAAGCCCGCTGCACTGACCTGTAGACAGGCGATGATCATAAAAACTGTGGTTAGTTTCATAATCTTTAGCGTTTGATTTGCCCTCCGGAATATGTATCCTGGAGATTGGCAAACAGAAGTTAAATACATAGATTTGTAAGGATTGAGTAGTTAATAAACAGTTATTCAGGCTGTATTGTACAACTTGCTCAAATTCGCCGGATGCTGCTGCAACAGTGTCCGGTTTTTTATAGCAAGTCTTCCATTCGTCTGTCAACCGTCGCTACCCATGGGGAACATAAACAGTTGTTTCATATATGGCGATTTATTGTTAACGTGTTACAATTACTTGTTTTCCTTCTACCTTAAACTTCACTTCACCAGTTAGTTCAAGCATTTCCAGCACTTTAGAAACATTGTTGTTTCGGGTTATCTGTCCGGTGAACTGCATCCCCACATTGGTTTTGTAATTAATTTCTACATCGTACCACCTTGATAACTGTCTCATAATTGCAGACAGATCGGTACTCTTAAATATGAATAAACCATTCTTCCACGCCATCACTTCTTCTGTATCGATGTTGTTCACCACATTGATCCTTCCTTTTTTATTCATCCTTGCCTGTTGTCCGGGCTGAAGAATTTTCATCTGCTGTTGATCAGTCTCATCAACCGCAAATACTTTTACGGAACCTTCAATCAAACTGGTTCTTACCTGCACTTCATCTTCATAAGCATTCACATTGAAATGGGTACCAAGTACTTCAATGGCTGAACGACCAGCCGTTACCTTAAATGGTTTGGCGGCATTGTGTGCCACTTCAAAATAAACCTCCCCTGTTATCTGAACCTGACGATCTGCTCCGCGGAATGCTGTTGGAAAACGAATGGATGAGGCGGCATTCAACCATACTTTGGTACCATCCGCCAGTGTGATCTGGTATTCACCACCACGTGGAGTGGATATCGTATTAAAATAGACCTTATCATTTGCAGCTATATCCTGATTAGTTTGATAGGCTATCAGTCCATTATCCAGCTTTTTAACCTGGGTAGCACCCTGTTCTCCCAATAAACCATTATTCGCACTATCCAGTATAATCACCGAGCCATCATCCAGGGTAAGCATCGCTTTGGTGCCTCCAGGAGCAACATCATTTGCAGGAACTGGTTTCGCTAATACCTGTGCCTGAGGCTGTTTATCCTCCCCACTTTGTATAAAATAATAAGCACCGCCCGATAACATGATGATTATCAAGGCTACAGCGGCAGGAATACGCCATCTAACCCTTGTTTTAGCAGCTTGTGGCTCCGTCTCCAATGCTTCTTCTTTCAAGCTATCCAATAAGCGGCTTTCGATCCGTTCAGCCAATAAATCAACAGACCCCTGCTCATTATCCGTAACAATGGTCTGCTCATCATCAAAAGCATGATACCATTCATTCAAAACCGCTTTTTCGGGCTCTTTTAGTAGTCCCTGCTCGTATTTAAGGATCAATTTTTGTATATGATCAGGTATGTGCATACAGTATAGTGTCTCGACAAAGCGATTACACCCACAGAAGCAGGAAGATTTTTTGATCTCTGATCTCTGATGTCTGATTTGGCAGAATTCCTTAAATCTGAAATCCTAAATCAAAGATCAGAGATCAGAGATTTGCATTTTTGGTGCTAGATATGGGTGAGAACCATCAATAAGAGTGGCAGGAATGTTCGTACTGCGGTGCGGAGTTGGCGGAGGGCTTTGTTGAGTTGATTTTCGACCGTTTTGGGTGAGATATGCATCACTTTGGCGATCTGTTTTACAGACATACCTTCATTACGACTATACTGGAAGATGATGCGACATTTTTCGGGTAGCTTTTCAACTTCAGTCTTAACCAACATGAGAATGCGCTTGTAATGCAGGCTGTTTTCCACGGGCATTTCAACCACGATGGCTGTTTCAGCAGTTTCCTGGTATTGTCTTTCCCTGAGTTTGCGCTTTATACGGGCCAACACTTTGTATTTGGTAGCGACAGCCAGGTAATTTTCCAATTGCTCGATTTGCTGGGTTTGACGGTTTTGCCAGAGACTTAATAGTACATCGTGAACTATATCTTCCGCTTCCTGACTGTCTTGTAATCGATTATGGGCAATGGTGAAGATCTTTTGCCAAAAACGATGGTATATGGTCATAAAAGCTTGCTCATCGCTTTCAGCAATCAGGTTGAGTAGTAACCCGTTATCATATGAAGCATAATCGACCATATAGCAAACGATAGCATAAAAGTAGGAAAAGATTTGGGATTTGCGTTGAACGCAAAATGTTGCAAAAGATTCACCCGATTTACTGCGGCATATTATCTTTTTAAGAAAGTTTATAGCGCGACCCTTAAACAATGTATCCCCGTAAGTATATAATTCTGGTAATAAAAAAGAGATTGATTGCTCAATCTCTTTTACGCATTTCTAACCACTAATTTATTATATCATAAGTTACTTAAGCTTCACATCCAGGTAAACTGAGTGTCTGCCATAAGTTTCATAGAATGGCTTGAATACTACATCATCAATCTTAAACTGTAAACTATTTGGATCTCCGGTTATAGATTTACTGATGTCGCTTGCATCCAATGTAATTTTGCGCCATTCTTTTCTTGCCTCTGGTTCCTGCGCAGCAAGTAATATGGGACCATAAAATAAACTGGCAATATTCTGCTGGTCCATAACAGGATCAAGGTGAAACTGAAAAGGCATTTTTAACTCGATCAGGTCACCATCTTTCCAGTTACGATCCAATTTCAGGTATGAACCTGGCTTTGCAATCACCTGCTGTATTTTTCCATTGATTTTTACATAGAATCCTTTGGTTGCCCAACCCGGTACCCGAACATTCAAGGCAAATTTTCCATTTCCCTTAATCTTTAAACTGGTCTGGTCTTCTTTAGGGAAACTGGTTACCTGCTCTACGGTGATATTTCTTTCGGTCCAATTTAATGTAGACGGCACAAATAGGTTCACATATAAAGCCTGGTTATTTGTACTCCTGAAATAAATGCTGTTTTGCAATTTGGTACTGCTTTCAATCGCAGTTCCATTACAACAGGTAAAGCCCGTCATGTTTGGATTCCCAAATTGTTTTATAGAACCCGGCTTTAGGGACACGTGGTAGGTATTGCCCGGAGTATTTTCTGCTACTGATGCAAGAATATGATTGTACAAACTACGCTCATAATAATCCATGTATTCCGGCTTTTGCTCGAACATGAATAGGTTTCCGGTCAGCTTCAACATATTATAGGTTGCGCATGTTTCGTTTTGTCCAACAGAAGCAAACCCATTCTCATAAAGAGTGCCCGGTTGTGCGATAAAACATTCTGCATTGGCAGGATTCCTTGCGCCTGCAACACCACCGATACTATACATATAATCGTTCACCATTTTATACCAGAAATTATCTGCTATCTGATAGTATTCAGGGTTATTGGTAGCCAGGTAAGTTTCAACACTACCTACTACCTGTGGTATATGCTGGTTAGCATGCAAGCCCCTGAAAAGGTCAACATTTTTAGCGAGGCCATGAGAATGTTGTGTATCACCAAAAAACACCCTGATATTGTCGAATAGTTGTGCGGTTTTGAGATAGTTAGGTTGTTTGGTGATAAGATATAACCTGGCCATTGATTCATTCATGCCACCAAACTCACCAGCGATATAGGTATTCCACATTTTAATCAATGTATCTGTAGGCACCTGACTAAGACGGGCATATACCCAATCGCCCATATTGGATGCAATTTCAAGTGCTTTTTTATTGCCACTCACTTCATATATATCTGTTAAGCCTGCAAGTATTTTATGCAGGGTATAATACGGTGCCCAAACCTGGCTTTTTTGTCCGCCATATTTAGCGCCTTTTTCCAGCATTATAAATTGATCAGGCGGATAGGCACTGATAAACCCTTTACCCCAGTTCCAGTAATCGTTACGGATAGCCGTATCACTTAAGTCTGAATCGTACTCTTTTTTACCTGGTCCTAATGGAACTTTAGTTGGATCGGCTACAAATGGGCCACCTGGTGTTTTTGGCTTACCTGACAATTGAGATAAATCGTAGAGGGTATTCACCATATATTCCATTTTCTCGGCAAAATTTGCCTGTAGTGTTTTATCATAACCAGTGCCTGCATATGCCTGGGCTATTGCGGTAAGGTAATGACCCGTTGCATGGCCCCTTAATTTTGTATCGCGGCTATCCCAAACACCCAAAGCTTTTGCGCCATCCGGCTGTTTTTGTCCGAATGCATGACGGAACATATACAAAAACGAATTAGGATCTGTTTTAGCCAGTGTATAAATGAATTTATCGCGGTTCTCTACAAACTTCGATTTATTGCCTTGCTGATCATTTTGCAATACCACCTGTTTTAATTCGAAGGGTTTTAATTTGACAACAGGTTGTGTTTGCTTATTGCTGTTTTTTACGGTAACAATTGCTTTGGGTTGAAAGTTTGTTCCTGTAACACGCCCAGTAATTGTATAGGTACCGGGTTTAAGTACTGCATGATTATCTGTATCTGCAGGCCAAACCACCCTTACTTTCGGGCCTTTGAATCCGTCTTTATAAGTGCCATTTATATAACTGGGTAATCTTGGCAGGTTACCTGTTTCTGTTTCTACTTTTACGTCAGCTACACTTACCAGATATGAATTATAAAGTTGTGGTTCTGTTGGTGCAAATTTTGGCAGGTCTTCTTCTACCCTTCTGGTATTTACCCCACCCTGGTTAATCCCTCTTCTTGAGTTATTAAATACACTGGTTAACTGTGTCATGTTCAAAGGCACGCGATAAATACGAAAATCGCGAATCATTGCATCCAGGTATGGATCACCGGCTGTTAATGATTTACCGATAAAGAGTTTTTTATCCGCGCCTTGCTGACCAAATACATCACTGAGTTCTTTGGGGATTTCTTTTGATTCACCTGCTAATTTTCCATCGATATAGGTAAGCAGTGTTTTTGAGGGAATATCAATAATAATGGTAACATGTACCCACCTGTTTAATTCAATAGCAGGTGCTGATACCGCTTTCTTACCAGTTGCATCTGTTACCAGCGCTGTTTGAAAGCCCTCCTGATTGTTGATTCCAGCTGGGGCCACAAAGAAATGTTTGTTTGCACTTTGACCAAAATCAAAAAAATGCTGTCCGGATTTTGCAGATCTCAGGTTCACCCATGCCGTAATACTGAGTGATTCAAGATCTGTAAGTGCATCGGCTGGTAAACTGATATATGAACTGGTATCTCCTGAAAGTGATAATACTTTTCCGAAACGCGGATCATCTGCAAATTTTACCTGTGTACCGGGACGGCCATGCAGGTTATTCCTCGACCAATCTCTGGTATCACCATTAAATAGATATCGGGCTATTAAACCTGTTTCACCAATACCATCGAGAATCTGGTCGCCGCCTTGAGCATAAGATGCACTGATACCTTGTAGCAGGATGAAAAAAGAGAAGCAAAAGCGCAAGCAAAATTTGTTGATTTTCATATCGTAAGCATTTTCTTGATAACCCGGCAAAGCAGGTTATTTTACAAATAATTGTTCTTTTGACAATTAACCATAAAACTATAAAGAAACAGTGTGTCTATAGTAAGTCTATTTTAACTAATACTTATTTGATATTAACTGACTTAGCAGACTTAAGATCATTGTTGTCCGGGGAAAATTGGCTTCAAGCTATAAGCTTCAAGCTGCAAGCCTTGATTGATGCTTGTTTTAGGCTTACTGCTATTAATGGAATAACTGAAGGGGGGTATAATTTAAAATGAACTGGTTAATGAATTAGTTGATTCCTGCTAATGCATTATACGCTATTATTTATCATGATTTTCAAGATCTATCATGATAAATCTTGAAAATCATGAAAATCCGTGTTCCATCATACGCACAACTATACCTCGCGGTCAAATTTCCCGGGACAACAATGGAAATAAGATAGTTATTTAAGGCAATAAAGTTTTGATGCGTGAAAATCAATTCTTCGAAGGTTACATGCACGATAAATTACATAAAAAAAGAGGCTAAGTTTAGACTTAACCTCTTCTTCTGTCGGGACGACTGGATTCGAACCAGCGACCTCTTGCACCCCATGCAAACGCGCTACCGGGCTGCGCTACGTCCCGCTCTCCCGAAATCAGGCATCTGCCATCTGACATCAGCCATCCAAAAGGGGTTGCAAATATAGGGGTAAAAGAAAAATTCAGGTTATATTGCACAAAATTTTATACCCGCTAATGAAGATCCTCATCAGGCAGGCTAAGATCGCCGATATACAATCAACAAGCAACGGACAAACAAGGGATATATTAATAGAGGATGGTATCATCACTAAAATCGCTGCCCAAATTGATGCCCAGGCAGACCAGGAAATTTCAGCTGATGGCTTAGTTATTTCGCCGGGTTGGGTTGATATTTTTGCTCATGGCTGTGACCCCGGATTTGAATTCAAGGAAACTTTAGATACACTGGCAGCAGCAGCAGCAGCAGGTGGCTATACCCAGTTTTTTGCACTAGCTGATAATAAGCCGGTTACCGACAATAAAGCACAAGTAGAATATATAAGGCTTGGCTCGCAGCATTTACCGGCCAGCATACTGCCGCTTGGCGCCATCACCAAAAAAATGGAAGGCAGTTCTCTTGCTGAAATGTATGATATGCGCAATAGCGGAGCAGTTGCTTTCTCTGATGGATTAAGCCCAGTTCAATCACCGGGACTCTTCCTCAAAGCATTACAGTATGTAAAAGCATTTGATGGCGTACTTATTCAGCTTCCTATTGATAAAAGCATTGGCGCAGGCGGATTAATGAACGAAGGCATTATTTCCACACAGCTTGGCTTGCCTGGTCTGCCAACAATTGCTGAAGAACTCATGGTTAAAAGAGACCTTGATCTCTTACGCTATACCGGATCTAAATTGCATATAACAGGCGTATCAACGGCCAATAGCATTGCATTGATTCAGGCGGCTAAGGCTGAAGGATTATCAGTTTCATGCAGTGTAACACCTTATCATCTTTTCTTCTGCGATGAAGACCTGCAACAATATGATACAAACCTGAAGGTAAATCCCCCACTCCGCTCCAAAGCAGATATGATGGCCTTACGTAAGGCAGTGAAGGATGGAATTATAGATTGTATTGCTTCGCACCATATTCCGCAAGACTGGGATCATAAAACCTGTGAATTTGAATATGCAGCTCCGGGTATGCTCGGACTACAAACTGCATATGCAGTAGTTAACGAGGCTGTTCCGGGGTTAAGTGATGAAGAAATGGTGGCATTATTTTCTCAAAACGCACGTAATATTTTTGGTTTAACCAAGACTAATATACAGGAAGGAGCACAGGCAGAACTGACACTATTTTCAAGAACAAAGAACAGTACGCTTACCAAAGCTACTTTGAAGAGTAAGTCTGCCAATTCCGCCTTTTTGAACATGACCCTGAAAGGCGCAGTGGTGGCTACTTTGTATAAAGGTCAAATTCATCAACCATAAACTAACGGATACATGAAACCCAACTTAAACCAGTCTGCCATTACTTATGGCGTTATTACCGGCCTTATTTTTCTTGCCCTTAATTTCGGTGGCTGGGCTATGACCAGCACTGATACCTATGTATCAATCATTGGAATAACCACTTTCGTGCCTTATGTGATCGTTACGCTGATTATTGCAGGTATTAAGCTCCGTAAGCAGAACGACAACATGCTCACATTTGCCGAAGCATTAAAATTTACCTTTCTTGCTTATGTAATCTATGCACTGATTGAAGCAATTGGCAACTATGTTTTATATGCAATTGTAGATAAGGATCTTACTGCAAAGGTTATGGAAATAAGCCTCCAAAAAACACAGAAAATGATGGAAGCTTTTGGCGCTTCTGAACAACAAATGGAAGAAGCTATGGCCAAGGCCCAAAAAGAACCTCCACACACTTCTTTCAAACAGGTTTTTCTTGGATTGGGTATTGGATTAATCTGGAACTTTGTTAAATCTTTACTGATTAGCCTTGTTATCAGAAGAGAACCTAAATTCGAGGATCAATTATAAAATATTTATGGATTTATCAATAGTCGTTCCGCTGTTTAATGAAGATGAGTCACTCCCCGAATTATGCGGGTGGATTGAATCTGTTATGCAGCAGAACGGCTATTCCTATGAAGTAATCCTTGTAGATGATGGCAGTACCGACGGAAGCTGGGAAGTTATACAAGCCATTGGCAAAAAGAATGGCCACTTCAAGGGTATCAAATTTCAACGCAATTATGGCAAGTCTGCAGCCTTAAACGAAGGCTTTAAAGCAGCAAGTGGCGATGTAATTATTACCATGGATGCTGATATGCAGGATTCACCAGACGAAGTTCCTGAACTACGTCGCATGATCCTGGAAGAAGGCTATGATATGGTAAGCGGATGGAAGAAAAAAAGATACGATAACACACTCACTAAAAATATTCCTTCCAAACTTTTCAATGCAGTAGCAAGAAAGAGTTCCGGCATTCGTTTACATGATTTTAACTGCGGTCTGAAAGCTTATAGAAAAAAAGTAGTGAAGAGTATTGAAGTATATGGTGAAATGCACCGGTATATTCCCATACTGGCAAAATGGAGTGGCTTCAGAAAAATTGGTGAAAAAGTAGTGGAACATCGTCCACGTAAATATGGTGTAATCAAATTTGGTTGGCAACGTTTTGTAAACGGGTTCCTTGATCTGGCTACCATCATGTTCCTGGGTAAATTTGGTAAAAGACCCATGCAGTTTTTTGGATTACTTGGCACCCTCTCCTTTATAATTGGTTTTGTTGCCAGTATTTCCCTGATCATTTCAAAATTTCTTTCCTCAGATTTTTCCCTAACTAACAGGCCAAGTTTTTATATTGCCC
>CAZTCS010000033.1:19707-32140 GCA_964611995.1 uncultured Sediminibacterium sp.
CATTGGCATGCAACTTTTCCTAACCGGATTTATTGCGGAACTAGTGGCCCGAAATGCTTCTGAAAGAAATGTTTACCTGATTGAAGAAAAATCAGGACTGGACTGACAGACTAATGCATGAATAAAAAAGTAATCATTATCGGATCTGCCTGGCCATTGAGAGGTGGAGGCATTGCTACTTTTAATGAAAGGCTGGCCCGCGAATTCATGCAGGATGGTTACGATGTACAGATTTATAGCTTCTCCCTGCAATACCCTTCTTTTCTTTTCCCTGGCAAATCGCAGTTTGGTAATGAGCCCAAACCAAAAGACCTGGTAATTCATAGCTGTATAAACTCCATCAATCCATTTAACTGGTTTAGGGTGGGAAATAAGCTTAAAAAAGAAAATGCAGACCTGGTAGTTGTGAGATACTGGTTGCCATTTATGGGTCCATGCCTGGGAACAATCTTACGCATCATCCGCAAGAATAAATACTCTAAAATAATTTGTATCGCCGATAATGTGATTCCGCACGAAAAAAGAATTGGCGACAGACTTTTCACCCGTTATTTCATTAAACCAATGGATGGTTTTATAACCATGAGTGAAAAAGTTCTGCAAGACCTAAAGCAGTTTACCAATAAACCCGCAATAGCAACTGTGCACCCTTTGTACGATAATTTTGGTCCAGCTATACCAAAAACTACTGCCAGGGAAAAACTTGGTTTACCTGCCGATCAACCCATTATTCTTTTCTTTGGTTTTATCAGAAAATATAAGGGGCTTGACCTTTTACTCAGAGCCATGGCCATATTAAAAACCTCCATGACCAACCCTCCTGCCCTGCTGATAGCAGGAGAGTTTTATGAAGACCAGCAGTCTTATGAACAGTTGATCGATGAACTGGGCATCCGGGATATGCTTTATTTGAAAACCGATTTTATACCGGATAATGAAGTAAGCAACTATTTATGTGCAGCAGATTTTGTGATTCAACCCTATCGGCACGCAACACAATCGGGCATTACTCCCCTTGCCTATCATTTTGAGAAGCCAATGATGGTAACCAATGTTGGCGCACTGCCTGCCATGGTTCCACATGAGCAGGTAGGAATCGTTACAGAACCTGATGCCAATGCCATCGCAAAAGGTATTTCAGATTTGTACCGGTTAGGAGAAGCGCATTTTTTGTTTCATCTTCGCAGTGAGAAAAAGAAATACGACTGGCGGGTGCTAACAGATAGTATCTGGCAACTGGCCGCTAAATAATAAAGTCTTAGTACCAATGGCAAACAATATTTATAAGATCATCGAGGAATCAATTGCAGTCAAGCAACAAATATTAAATGATGACGCACTGCAAAATACCGTGCAACAAATAACAGATGCGGTTGTTGCTGCATTTGAAGCTGGACATAAAGTGATGTTTTGCGGTAATGGTGGCAGCGCCGCGGATGCGCAACACCTGGCTGCTGAATTCTCCGGTCGTTTTTATAAAAACAGAAGAGCGCTCCCATCAGATGCACTGCACTGTAACAGCTCTTACCTTACTGCTGTAGCCAATGACTATAGCTATGATGATATTTATAGCAGACTGGTTGATGGTACCATGGATAAAGGCGATGTATTAATTGGCATCAGCACTTCCGGCAATTCACCCAATATTGTAAAAGCTTTCGAAACCGCACGCAGCAAAGGAATTACCACAGTTGGCTTTACTGGGGCAACTGGTGGTAAAATGAAAGATCTTTCCGATTACCTGCTGAATATACCTTCTACCATTACCCCTCGCATTCAGGAAAGCCATATACTACTAGGACATATTATTTGCGAATTAACAGAAGCTGCAATATTTAAAGGATAAGTGTTTATTATGCTAGCATTAGATCAGGTTACCAATGACTGGACACTATTTCTCGATCGCGACGGAGTATTGAATCATGAAAAAAACAATGATTATGTACTGAATTGGGATGAATTCAGGTTTTATGACGATACACTGCAAGCACTGGCTTCCCTCAATAAATATTTTAAACATATCGTTCTTGTTACCAACCAAAAAGGTGTTGGTAAAGGAGTTATGAGCCTGGAAGATCTTAACCAGATTCATACCAATATGCTGAATGCCATTGAAGCTTCAGGAGGTAGAATTGACCGTATTTATTTTTGTTCCGACTTAGCTGATGACTCCCCAAACCGTAAACCCCAACCCGGTATGGCATTTCAGGCCAAACAAGATTTACCCGACATTGATTTCAGCAAAAGTATCATGGTAGGTAACCGTCCCAGCGATATGCGGTTTGGCAGAAATGCGGGCTTACACACGGTTTACCTGGCTACAACCCACCCTGAAACAGCATTTCCACACCCTGATATAGACCTTCGCTTCAATAGTTTATTCGAATTTGCGCAAGCTATTGCTTCCGTATAAGAAAACCCTAAAACTGTATCACATCATTCGGATTCATTTAATTTTACATTTATGAAGTCCCTGGTATTTGTTTTACTGTTTTCATGTAGTCTGGTAAAAGCTTTTGCGCAGGATGAAAGAATCATGCAGTTACAGCAGATGGAAGATGAACTTAAGCCCCTGGCCTATTCCATCATGAATGATGATGATTTTGTTACCCGCTTTCGCTCCGACAGTGCATTCATCAGAGGGTTGGTAAAAGCTTTACGCACGCCTCATTCTTTTCGCTATCGTTTTGATTCATTACTTACCATATCACAATTGTATGCGCCCGATAGTAGTTTCCGCATTTTTACCTGGCAGCTTCAGATGGAAGATTTGAATCATTTTCGCCAGAAAGGCGCTATTCAAATGCGCACCGCAGATGGGTCCTTAAAACTATTCCCATTATTTGATGCTTCGAAGTATACAGAAGCTCCTGTTGACTCCGTAAGAAATGCCCAAAACTGGATTGGTGCAGTTTATTACAATATTATTCAAACCAAATACAATAACCGTAACTACTATACACTATTTGGGTACGATGAAAACGATTCACGCAGTACCAAAAAATGGATCGAAGTACTTACGTTTGATGTAAATGGCGCTCCACTTTTTGGAGGAAGATATTTTAACTACCGGGAAGATGATCTGAAACCTAAGCAACCCGCATTTCGGTTTTGCCTCGAGTTTAAAAAAGAAGCTAACGCCAAACTGAATTATGATCCTGAATTAGACATGATTGTTCTTGCACATCTTACCAGTGAAGAAGGTGATAATAAAAAGAAACACACCCTTGTACCCTACGGTACTTTTGAAGGCTTTAAATGGCTTGGAGGAAAATGGGTACACCAGGCAGATATCAAAGAAGCCAACCCGGATGCACGGGTGAACCCAGATCAGACAAAGAAAAAACAGTAAAGAACAGAAGAATATCGAATATCCAATATCCAACGTCGAAATAAATACTTGGAAATTGGATATTGGATATTCTGCTGTTCTTCTGTTCTGCTGTTCTTCTGTTAATCCAGTTTTAGCACGGCAAGGAACGCTTCTTGTGGGACTTCTACGTTTCCTATTTGGCGCATGCGTTTTTTACCTTCTTTTTGTTTCTCGAGGAGTTTACGTTTACGGCTGATATCACCACCATAACATTTTGCGGTTACATCTTTGCGCATGGCGCTGATGTTCTCACGAGCGATTATTTTTGCACCGATGGCAGCCTGTATAGCGATCTGGAATTGTTGCTTTGGTAACAATTCTTTCAACTTCTCACATAATCTGCGGCCGAAGTCTTGTGCGCGGCTACGGTGAATAAGGGCACTTAAAGCATCTACTTTATCATTATTCAACAGGATATCCATTTTAACGATATCGGCCTCACGGTAACCAATAGGGTTATAATCGAATGATGCATAACCACGGGTTGAACTTTTCAACTTATCATAGAAATCGAATACGATTTCTGTTAATGGCATTTCAAAAATCAACTCAACACGTGTTGGTGTAAGATAGCTCTGGTTGATAAGGATACCACGTTTCCCCAAACAAAGGGTCATGATATTACCGATATAGTCGGGCAAAGTAATAATCTGCGCTTTGATGAATGGTTCTTCAATGCGATCGATTTTTACCACGTCTGGCATTTCAGCCGGATTATTTACGATGATCTTTTCTCCTCTAGTAGTATATGCACTGAAACTAACGTTCGGAACGGTCGTAATCACGGTCTGGTTAAACTCGCGTTCAAGTCTTTCCTGGATAATTTCCATGTGCAACAACCCAAGGAATCCGCATCGGAAACCAAAGCCAAGTGCCTGTGATGTTTCCAGTTCAAAAGTGAGTGATGCGTCGTTCAACTGTAATTTATCCATACAGTCGCGCAGCTCTTCAAACTCATCTGTATTAACAGGGAATATACCGGCAAATACCATTGGCTTAACTTCCTCAAATCCGTTGATCATTTCACCCGGATTAGCAGCGAGCGTGATGGTATCACCTACTTTTACTTCTTTGGCATTTTTGATACCGGTAATAATATAGCCCACATCTCCTGCACGAACTTCATCTTTGGGTGTCATAGTAAGTTTTAACACCCCTACTTCATCCGCGAAATAATCGTTACCCGATGCAACAAAACGAATCTTATCTCCTTTCTTCAATACACCATTCAGGATACGGTAATACACAATAATTCCCCTGAAACTATTGAATACGCTATCAAAAATCAATGCCTGTAATGGTGCATCAGTTTTACCTTCTGGTGCAGGAATACGTTCTACTATGGCGGCTAAAATTTCTTCGATACCAATACCCGATTTACCGCTGGCCAGCAGTATATCTTCCTGTTTGCAACCAATAAGGTCAACAATCTGGTCGGTTACTTCGGGTATTTTGGCCCCATCCATATCAATTTTATTGATCACCGGAATAATTTCCAGGTCATTTTCAATGGCCAGGTATAGGTTACTGATTGTTTGTGCCTGAATGCCCTGAGATGCATCTACGAGCAGCAATGCGCCTTCACAGGCAGCAAGTGCACGGCTTACTTCATAGCTGAAATCTACGTGGCCGGGAGTATCAATCAGGTTCAGCACATATTGCTGTCCTTTATAGTTGTAATTGATCTGTATGGCATGACTCTTAATCGTAATACCTTTCTCTCTTTCCAGGTCCATATCATCCAATACCTGGTCCATCATCTGACGCTCCGTAATGGTTTTGGTATGCTCCAGTAAACGGTCTGCCAGCGTACTTTTCCCATGGTCAATATGCGCAATAATGCAAAAATTCCTGATTTGCTTCATAAGTGCGCAAAGATAGGTTGAAAAGGGTCATGGATGAAGTGCCCGCCCATAAGGTTATACAGATTTCCAGCCTGTTTTCAGGTTGCCAGCCACCTATTTCGCTCTTACAGGCACAGGAAACCTGCTTTTACCCTAAATTAGGGGTTAAAGCAGGCATGTGATACTTATGAGAAAACTGAACAAAAATGCCCAGGTTAACAACGAAACCGGCCTGGGTACCAATACCACCCTAAGTGGCAAGGGGCGCTTTTTTAACCGGAATGGTAACCCAAATATGGAAATTAGGGGGATGATGTTATGGGGAAGACTGAATATCTACCATTCCCTGCTCACCATGTCGATGTGGAAATTTTTATTGGTTGTGGTGATTTATTTTCTCGGTACCAACCTGATTTTTTCCGGTATTTATTTTCTGATTGGAATTGAACACCTGGGCGGTTTAATGCAGGTGAAAGGATTGGAACTTTTTGGGGAAGTGTTTTTCTTCAGTGCCCAGACCTTTACAACAGTGGGTTATGGACGTATTAACCCCATGGGGTTTGCCGCAAGTTTTACGGCATCGATGGAGGCGCTTACCGGTCTTATGACTTTTGCCATAGCAACCGGTATTATGTGGGGGCGGTTTTCCAGACCAAAAGCCTATATCCGATATAGTAAAAACGCTATTGTTGCACCTTTTAGAGATGGAATTGCGTTGATGTTCCGTATGGTTCCGTATACCAGAAATTACCTGGTTAATGTTGAAGTTAAAGTTACACTGGCCATGCAGGTTACGGAAGACGGACAAATGAAAAACCGTTTCTTCAATATGCCGCTTGATATTGCCAAAGCTAATACCATGACCGCCAACTGGACGCTGGTACATGTTATTAATGAAGAAAGTCCCATGTATGGTTTTACCAAGGAAGATCTTTCTAATGCACGTGCTGAGATGCTAGTATTTGTACAAGGGTTTGATGAGAGTTTCTCAAATACGGTTATCTCACGAACTTCTTATACTTATGAGGAGTTTGTTTTTGGGGCTAAGTTTTTACCAATGTATCATCCGAGTGAAGATGGCATGAAAACAGTTTTGCACCTTGATCAGTTGGATACTTACGAAGAAGTTTTATTGCCTGTAAAGTAATTTTTTGAGCGAAGGATGGAACGCAGATTTTCATGATTGTCATGATAGTTCATGATATTTTGCGTTTAACGAATAGTAGCATTTGGGTTGCAACTTTTTTGAGCGAAGGATGGAACGCAGATTCTCATGATGATCTGCGTTCCATCTTTGCTTAGTATCTATTTAAGCGAATCGATAATTACTTTAAACTCATCTGCCAAGAGTGAGGCGCCTCCAACCAAACCACCATCCACATCTGGCTGAGTGAAGAGTTCTTTTGCGTTAGATGCTTTTACACTACCACCATAAAGAATGGTGATTTCATTAGCCACTTCAGCACCATATTTTTTGCTGAGTTCTGCGCGGATATAAGCGTGCATTTCCTGTGCCTGCTCACTGGTAGCAGTTTTCCCTGTTCCTATTGCCCAGATTGGTTCGTAGGCGATTACCACTTGTTGCAGTTGTTCTGCACTGAGGTGATACAATGACTCTTCCAATTGTTTTGCAACAAACTCATTTTGTGTGCCGGCTTCACGAATGCTTAAAGGTTCACCACAACAAAATATTGGGGTGATCTTATGTTCAAGGGCAATATTTACTTTCTCTGCCAGAAATTGGTTACCCTCATTAAAATATTCTCTGCGCTCTGAATGTCCCAGTACAACGTGTGTAATACCAAGCGACTGTAACATCAATACAGAAACTTCTCCGGTATAAGCACCTGACTTTTTACTGTAACAGTTTTGTGCTGCTATGGCAATATGTGCGTGACCCGCAACTTTGGCCTGAGCCATTGCCAGGTATGGTGAAGGCACAGCGAATACAACCTGTCTGTTTCCATTCAGATCGTATGTGTTCGCCAATAATTGATCTAATAATTGTTCGCCTTCTGTGATGGATAAATTCATTTTCCAGTTGGCGGCGGCTATTTGTTTCCTCATTGGTTGCTTTTTAGAGATGGCGAAAATAAGCGTTTTTCTTCAGTGTTATCTTCTGTGGGGTTCTGTGTATTCAGTGGCAATTAAATGCCACTGAATACACAGAAATCCACAGAAACAAGTAGAATAATATTAATTATCGTATAAGATTTGTAGAAGTTTTTTTTCATACTCTGTAAGAGAAGCGTTTTTGAGTTTTTTCCAGTTATCGATATCGTTTAATGCCTTATCTATTCGATATTTTACCCCTTTACAACCCCAACTGAAATCGGGGATGATATTGGGTAGCAATCCTTCTCCGAATACATTAGCACTCACTCCAATCACTGATCCTGTATTGATGGCAGAATTGATGGCTGTGCGTGAGTAATCGCCCATCATTACCCCGCATTTATTACCTGCTTCCAGGTAATCATTTGCTGCTTCAACCCAAACTTTAATAATGCCTGCAGTATTTTTCAGGTTACTATTACTGGTGCCAGCTCCCCAGTTACACCACTCACCTATTACGGAATCGCCCATATAACCATCATGTGCCTTATTGGAATAGCCCATCATGATACTATTCTTTATTTCACCTCCACCCATGCAATAAGGTCCTAAGGTTGTGGCGCCATATATGCGGCTATTCATTTTTAATACCGAAGCTTCTCCCATGGCAAATGGTCCACGAATGGCGGTTCCTTCCATTACAACTGCATTCTTGCCAATATAAATTGGGCCCGTTGTTGTGTTTAATAGGCAATGTTCTACACTTGCGCCTGATTCAATAAAGATTTGAGATTCCCCAATGACTTGATTGGTATTCGAAATACCAATAGAAGTTTTATGTTTTGTAACCCAATCAAAATCGAAGCGTAGGAAGTAGTCGTTCCATTGCATCATGTGCCAGGGATAAACGATTCTATCGGCATGTGGATGATCATGGATATTGGTAAATGGACGTATGCTTTCACTTGTATTAAAAGTAGCAAAATCGAGATCGGTTTTACCCAGGATCAATCCAGTTTCATCTGCCCAGCAAGTACCATTTGAAAGACCGGCTATTTTATCGATCAATGCTGGTGTAGGTATTACGGAAGCATCGATCCAGGTATGTAAACCTTGAGGTGGTATAGGAAATTGATCTTGCAGGTATTGTTCGGTATGCACAAAAATTTCCATACCAGTTAACTGTTGCCAGCGTTCTGCAATGGTATAGATTCCCATACGCAGGTTTGCTACCGCTTTTGTTTTGGTAAAGGGGAATAAGTTATTTCGGTGCAGTGGATCGAACAATATGATTGCCATGATTCAAACCTACAGGAAAATGATGAAAAAACTTATCGCATATACCTGAAATGGCCAATGATTCTGTAACTGAAAAGGCAGTCTTCTATCACCTGTCCATTGCCAATATTATGCACAATAAGGTATCGTTTATGATCTACTGATTGTTGTTTTACCAGCATACCAATATGTTTCAAACCCCTGGGAAGTAACCAGCAAACAATATCCCCTGGTTGGTAATCATCCGGATTATTGGTAATGGGAACAGTAGCTCCCTTCCTTTTAAAAAAGGTTATAAGATTAGGCACTCGTCTATGGTCAATATTTTTATCTGTACTTCTTAATCCCCAATCATTGGGATAGGCTGAAAAATTTCGAAGCATATCTTCATGGACGAGTTGTTGTAAATCGATCTGTAGTTTTCGGTATGCACGTATAATCACATCCGTGCATACTCCTTTATCCGGCGGGACGTCGCCTTTTGGATAGACAATGGAATAATAGGATAAATCGTACACTACCTTTTGTTTAGTAAGCGTAACTGCTGAATCTGCAAGCCGTTGGAAAAAGCGAAGCTGTGCATTTGATATAGTAGTAAAAACCAGGGAAATTAAAGTAGTGGTAAGTATGTTGAACCGCATAAGCAAATCATCTTGTTCTGTTGAAATGCTGCAGTTATCTTTTTACATAAAAAACATTGTTAATTTGGTTACCCCATAAATTAAAAAGTCGTTCAAAATTTGAACGACCTTTTGTGCCCCAGGCGGGAATCGAACCCGCACTCGCTTTTTCGGCGAACAGGATTTTAAGTCCTGCGTGTCTACCAGTTCCACCACCAGGGCTTTTCCAACTTAATGGATCGTGGTAAAAAAAATCCCGTCACGCATGACGGACGGGATTCCTGAGCGGAAGACCGGGCTCGAACCGGCCACCCCGACCTTGGCAAGGTCGTGCTCTACCAAATGAGCTACTTCCGCAATCGATATAAGAACTTAATCGGGAGTGCAAAAATAGGATTCTGCTGTTCCTGACAAAATTTTTTTATGATTTTTATTTGTACTCAGGTGTGTATTTACTGCTTCCTTGTACCTCTACATCAGGCTTTCCTTTATAACGCTGGTTATAAAGACGGTAACAACCTCCTAATACAAATGCAAGGATGCAAAACACCTGCAGATAAAAAAGGAAACGTGATGAATTTACCCAGTTTCTGGTAAAATCTTTTTCCTGAGTTGCTTGTTGTTCGTTCGACATAGTTTTGAATTGCAGTGCAAAAATAAGGTAGCAGTTTTGATTATAAAATCTTTCTGCCAATAATTTCCCTGAAACGGGTTTGTTTCTTTACAAAATAGTTCCACACAACAGTGCCAGCATACACGCCCTCCAACGATTTCATCGATTTTGGCTTCTGTCTGTATTTTTTATCCCCGCCCCTCATCCAAATCCCAACAACCGCCCAATGTGCCTTTACAATGGCCTTAAAAAAGTCTTTATCCCCCGCCAATAATCCCTTCCACGCCGAAATACCATCCAGGGTAAACCTCAATGGTATTTTCCATATTTTTTCTGACCAACGAAGGTTCTTTCCCAACATCAATAAATTATTCCGGAAATTCAGGAACACTTTTCTCCCTCCTCTTGGTAATGTGCCTCCGCCTACATGGTAGACAACTGATTTCGGACAACTCATGATTCGGTATCCTGCCAATTGCATGCGCCAACATAAATCAATCTCTTCCTGATGCGCAAAAAAAGTATCATCCAACCCTCCCATTTCATGGTAAACCGATGCCCTCACAAACATGGCCGCTCCTGAAGCCCAGAATACAGGTTCACTGTTTTCATACTGTCCTTCATCTTTTTCACATACATCGAAAATTCGTCCACGGGAAAACGGATAACCCAAACTATCGATCCACCCTCCTGCAGCCCCAGCATATTCAAACAAAGTTGGCTGATGGTAGGATAATAACTTTGGCTGACAAGCAGCAATCCTTGCATCAGATTCCATCAGGGTTATAACCGGTTCGATCCAATCGGGCGTTACCGAAACATCTGAATTGAGTAATACATAATAATCTGCCTGAACCAACGATAAAGCCCAATTATACCCTCCCGCAAAACCTTCGTTATTGAGGTTATAATGACATTCAATATCCGGATACCTGCTTCTTACAAAATTCATTGAATCATCCGTAGATGCATTATCTGCCACTATAATCCGCTTATTCGGATAGGTAGATGCAATAACTGAAGGAAGAAAAGTTTCGAGATGATTCCTTCCATTATAATTAAGGATAACAATAGCGACAGACGGAAAAGACAAGTACGGATTATTTTGTCACGAAAATAAGGATTTGCAGGTGGTAAAAAGGTGAAATTATTGGCTTAAGATACCCCGGCAGAAATATTTAAAATTATGCGTGCAATTTTTTGCCACTGATTCACAGATTAGCAAAGGTTAATCTGTGAATCAGTGGCCTTTTTTTCCACGCAATTTTTCGTATCTTGCATTTATATAACAGCCTATGCGCTTTTTACGCCTAAATCTTGATTTCCTCGATCATCCTTGTTGCTAAGGATCATTCTGTTATTTCCACATTGCTGGTTTCTTTTATTATTTAAAGCATTTTACCATGTCTACAATTTCAGCTCAAACTGCTGCTTATTTGCAGTTGGAGGATCAATATGGCGCACACAATTATCACCCTATTCCCGTTGTACTTGAAAAAGGATCAGGCGTATTTTTATGGGATGTGGATGGCAAACGTTACTACGATTTTTTAAGTGGCTATTCCGCAGTGAACCAGGGCCATTGTCACCCCAAAATCATTGCATCCCTGGTTGAACAGGCGCAGAAATTAACCCTTACGTCAAGGGCTTTCCACAACAATCTATTAGGTGAATACGCCCGTTTTATCACCAGCTATTTTGGGTATAATAAAGTGTTGCCTATGAACACTGGTGTTGAGGGTGGGGAAACAGCTATTAAACTTGCTCGCAGATGGGCCTATACACAAAAGGGGGTTCCCGAGAACAAGGCCAAAATAATATTTGCAGAAGGCAATTTCTGGGGAAGAACCCTCGCTGCTATTTCATCATCCAATGATCCCAGCAGTTATAAAGGTTTTGGCCCTTATATGCCCGGTTTCGAACTAATCCCATATAACGATACCATTGCACTCGAAAAAGCATTACAAGATAAAAATGTAGCAGCATTCATGGTTGAACCTATTCAGGGAGAAGCTGGTGTGGTACTACCCGATGATGGTTACCTGAGTAAGGTCCGTGCTCTTTGTTCCCAGTACAATGTTTTATTGATAGCCGATGAAATTCAAACCGGATTGGCACGCACTGGCAAAATGCTGGCATGCGATCATGAGCAGGTTCGACCAGATATTCTGATCCTCGGTAAAGCACTCAGTGGTGGGGTATTGCCTGTTTCTGCTGTGCTGGCAGATGATCCGATTATGCTGAATATTAAACCAGGAGAACATGGGTCAACCTATGGCGGTAACCCACTTGCCTGTGCTGTTGCCATGACTGCGCTTACGGTATTAAAAGAAGAGAAAATGGCCGAAAATGCCGACAAAATGGGTGCGCTACTTAGAGATGAATTAGCAGCGCTTCAATCTCCTTTAATTAAAACCATCAGAGGTAAAGGACTACTCAATGCCATTGTTATCAATCACCCTAATCCAGATGCCGCATGGGATATTTGCCTGACACTAAAAGAAAATGGCTTACTCGCCAAACCAACCCATGGCGACAAAATTCGCTTTGCCCCACCGCTTGTAATCAATGAGGCCCAAGTGAAAGAAGCGGCAGCCATTATAGGTAAATCATTAGAAATAATGAATGATGAATATTGAATCAGTACTGT
>CAZTCS010000034.1:0-31944 GCA_964611995.1 uncultured Sediminibacterium sp.
CATCATACGCGCAACTATAGCTCGCGGCCAAATTTCCCCGGACAACAATGGCTTGCAGCTTGCAGCCTGTAGCCTGTAGCTCAAGTTGAAAACTAGCCTGAAACTACACAACCCAACTCCCTACGGAATCGTTTGCGCTAATAGACGGGTCGAATTTGGAGAAGATGGATAAATTCGTTGGGTAAAGTTTTTGCATGCTAGTTTCTAAACGATTGCTCTTGGGTTTATTGTTGCTGCCATCCATGCTGTTGGCTCAACATAAACAACGTTTAAATGAAGGCTGGGAATTCCTTCAACAGGATATTGGAAGTATTTGGGAGGCAGTCAGACCTGTTGTTAAGGGAGGAGCCGAAAGTGTGCCCATCTGGCAAAAAGTACAATTACCCCATTGCGTAAATGCGAAAGATGCTGTTTCTCCTGATAAACAGTATTACCAGGGCCCATCCTGGTATAGGACAAATCTCACAATTTCAAATCCATACGAGAATGGCCGGACTATGCTTCATTTTGAAGGGGCCGGACAAAAAACCAAAGTTTATGTGTACACAACCTTAATTGGTGAGCACGTAGGAGGGTATGATGAATTTAGTATGGATATCACTGAGGCGGTTAAAGCTTTTCAAAGCAATCCGATTTGCCAGAAACAATTTAATGGTGCTATCCCCATTTCAATACGTACCGATAACTCGAGAGACGTAGAAATGATCCCTTCCAGCCTATCTGACTTTAATTTATACGGCGGAATTTATCGGTACCTCAACCTTGAATATCTTCCAGCTACTTATTCAGGCAAATTGTGGGTTGATACCAGAACAGATATTACAGGATCAAACGCCCAGTTGACTATCAGGACAAACCTACTTTCATTTGAGCAGAGAAAGAATGCAAGTGCAAACATTCGACTCATAGACCCTAATGGAAAACTGGTTAAGGAAGAAACAGTACAAATAGGAACCAATTTTCAGGAAATCCTAAAATGGAATATCTCTAAGCCTGTATTATGGTCAACGGAAACACCTGCATTATATACCATTGAACTTAAGATGAATCAGTATTCGCATACTGAGAAGATTGCATTTCGACATTTTGAGTTTGTAAAAAAAGGGCCCTTTAAATTAAATGGGAAAAGACTTTTATTAAGAGGTACTCATAGACATGAGGACCATGCAGGTGTAGGGGCGGCTATGACGGAAGCGCAAATGCGGGAAGAAATGTTACTGATGAAAGATATGGGGGTGAACTTTATTCGCCTCGGACATTACCAGCAATCAACCATCATTCTCAATCTATGCGATAGCCTTGGAATATTGGTTTGGGAAGAAATACCCTGGTGCAGGGGAGGAGTAGGAGGAGAAATTTATCAGCAACAAGCAAAACGAATGTTGCGTAACATGATAGAGCAGCATTATAACCATCCTTCCATTATTATATGGGGACTTGGAAATGAAAATGACTGGCCAGGCGATTTCCCTGTTTTCGATACATTAAAGATCAGAACCTTGATGAAAGAGTTGAATGATCTTTCACATAAGTTAGATCCATCCAGGAAAACCGCAATTAGACGTTGTGATTTTTGTAAAGATATTGTTGATGTATATTCTCCATCTATCTGGGCAGGTTGGTATAGAGGTATTTATACCGATTATAAAAAAGCTTCTGAAACTGAAATGCAAAAAGTAGATCATTTTTTGCATGTTGAGTGGGGAGGCGACAGCCACGCAGGTCGCCATTCAGAGCAACCCGATAAAGGTTTGCAAGACATTAAAAGCACAGGTAAAACAGATGAAAGAGCAGGTGATGCTTCTCTGTATGGAGGAGCAGCGAGGGTTTCGAAAGACGGTGACTGGAGCGAATCATATATATGCAACCTTATAGACTGGCACCTTAAAGAACAGGAAACAATGGATTGGTTAACTGGAACGGCACAATGGCCCTTTAAGGATTTTTCTACTCCATTGAGACCTGATAATCCCGTTCCTTATGTGAATCAAAAAGGTGTAGTAGAAAGAGATTTTACAAAAAAGGAAAGTTATTACCTGTTTCAATCCTATTGGACCGAAAAACCAATGGCACATATATATGGACATAGCTGGCCAGTTCGTTGGGGTAATGAGGGTGAGGAAAAAATGATTAAAGTTTATTCCAACTGTGATGAGGTAGAATTATTTGTTGACCAGAAAAGTTATGGCACTAAAAAAAGAAATAGTCAGGATTTTCCGGCAGCCGGGTTAAGATGGAATGTTCCCTTAAGCCAGGGACAGCATATTGCTTATGTAAAAGCAAAAAAACAAGATGTGGTGGTTACAGATACTATTCGATTCAGTTATGTAACAACAAAATGGGGTAAGCCTGCAAGGGTAAAACTGGAAAAGATAGCATCAATCAATCAAAAGGATACCTATCAGGTACTGCTGCTGGATGAAAAAGGGAATATTTGTCTTGATGCAGCCAATTGGGTACGTTTTGGTTTTACCGGAAAAGGAAGACTGTTGGATGATTTAGGTACATCAAAAGGATCATCCTATGTTCAATTGTATAATGGAAGGGCTATCATTAGTGTAGAAGCTAATCAAGGGGAGAGCGTATTGAGTGCAACCATCGAAAATTTTCCGGTTGCCATACTTCAGTTATAATCCAAGATGGAAATTGAATGAAACTTAAAAACTTAATATTATTTTCTTTACTGGTAGTCTCATCAAAGATGATGGCTCAGTCAAGTATGAATACTTCACTGTTTGAGGAAGTAAAACAAGTATTAAGTAAGAGCGTAAATGATAAAGCCAAATGGGCATTAGCTCAGAAACCAATAACCATTACAGCCTACAACTCAGCAAGATCTGCTGGAGGGAAGCATGATTTTTATAGTGAAGGAGATTATTGGTGGCCAAATCCAAAACATCCGGATAGCCCCTATATACAAAAAGATGGGATGACGAATCCCGATAACTTTGTTGAGCACCGAAGGGTAATGATCAGGTTGAGTGAAATTGTTGGAAGCCTTGCATCCGCTTATCTGCTTAACTCAGACCAGGTTTATGCAGATAAAATAATTGAACATTGTAAGGCCTGGTTTATTGATACTACTACCCGCATGAATCCAAACCTTTTATATGCCCAGGCAATAAAAGGCAGGTACACTGGAAGGGGAATAGGTATTATCGATGCTGTTCACCTGATGGAAGTAGTTCAGGCCCTGATACAGGTTGAGAAAAAATCATCCAATAAATACCTGCACGAAATTATTGAGATACGTAAATGGTTTCAAGCATTCTTAGCATGGCTAACCACTCACCAGTATGGTAAAGATGAAATGAATGCAGCAAATAACCACGGCACTTGCTGGGTAATGCAGGTAGCAGCATTTGCAAGGTTTACTGGAAATAAAGAAATTCAAAACTTTTGTAAGGAACGATATAAAACAGTGCTCTTGCCCAGACAGATGGCAGAAGATGGAAGCTTTCCGCTTGAATTGAAAAGAACAAAACCTTATGGCTACTCAATTTTTAATTTAGATGCCATGGCTACCATCTGCCAGATTCTTTCAACAAGCGATGATAATCTTTGGAATTATGAAACTGCCGCGGGCCAATCAATTTATAAAGGGATTGGTTTTTTGTTTCCCTATATAAAGGATAAGGCAAAATGGCCTTTTTCACAAGATGTAATGTATTGGAATAATTGGCCTGTTGCACAACCGTTTCTGGTATTTGGGGCAATGGCTAAACAGCAAAAAGATTGGCTGAATGTTTGGAAGAAATTGGATCATCAGCCATCTATAGAAGAAGTTATCAGAAACTTGCCGGTAAGGAATCCTTTAATATGGTATTAATAAAAATTACAGTATGCAAATAAAAAAGTACATCACAGTAACTGCCATGCTTTTATCACTACAGGGAATGGCACAGTTGAATATCGATCAGGTCTTTAAAGATGCCGAAAAACAAACAAAAGTTTTGTTAGATGAACTTGTTTCAGTGAATAAAAACCGGACAGAGCCATTTACACCCAGAACGGTTGAAAATGGTGCTTTGAAAGCTATTTCATCACGTGATTGGACAAGTGGTTTTTTTCCGGGTGAATTGTGGTATTTATTTGAATACACCCATGATCAGCAATGGATGGATCTTGCAAAACAGTATACAGCACCATTGGAAAAGGAAAAAACAAATGCAGGTACGCACGATATGGGTTTTAAAGTTTATTGTAGTGTTGGTAACGCATATCGAATTTCAAAAGATCCGCATTATAAAGAAGTTGTAATTGAAGCTGCGAAAACACTTTGCAAAAGATTCAATAAAACCGCAGGTGTAATACGTTCATGGGATCATAACAGAAATGTTTGGGATTATCCTGTGATCATTGACAATATGATGAATCTTGAATTATTATTTGCAGCAACTGAATTAACAGGAGATTCTTCTTTTTATAAAATTGCGGTTACACATGCAAACACAACTATGAAAAATCATTTCAGAAATGATTTCAGCACTTTTCATGTGGTAGATTATGATACTGCAACAGGTACAATCCGCCAAAAAGATACCCATCAGGGTTATGCGAGAGAGTCTGCATGGGCCAGGGGACAAGCATGGGCAGTTTATGGATATACCATGGCATACAGGTTTACAAAAGACGCACGCTATCTTTTACAGGCAGAAAAAGCGGCCAATTTCATGTTGCAACACCCCCGTTTGCCAAAAGACTTAATTCCATATTGGGATTTCGATGCACCAAATATTCCCAATTAACCCCGGGATGCATCGTCTGCAGCCGTACTTGCTTCAGCCCTATATGAATTAAGTGGATACAGCAAAGCTGGAAAAATGTATAGAAGTAAAGCTGATCTTATACTTACGTCACTTACCAATCATTACAGATCTCCGATCGGAGAAAATAAAGGGTTTTTGCTGATACATAGTACCGGTGCAAAACCAGCAAACAGCGAAGTTGATGTTCCTATTTGTTATGCAGATTATTATTACCTGGAAGCTTTATTGAGAAAACAAAAAATGAAAAAGTAAATCCTGTTATTCAGTAGACCGTCTGCTGATAATGGTAGAAGGAAAACTTTGTTTTTTCTCACTTTTCAAAAGCGGCTTCTTTTCAATTAATTTAAATAAAACGGCCGTAGCTTCTTTGCCAATTTCTCTTGCTGGTTGAATAATTGTTGAGAGAGATGGAGAGAATAAAGATGCAGCAGGTAAATTAGAAAAGCCAATCACTTTTAGTTTGTCGGGGATTTCAATATTGAGTTCCCGACAAACTTCATAAGTATTGATGGCTAGTTTTTCAACCGCTGCAAATATGGCATCAGGTTTTTTCTTTCCTTTTAATAGCTGGGTAATTATTTTTCTGTTTACCTGATCCTCTGTTCCACATTCAATGATCATTGCTTCTTCTGCAAGTCCTTTTTTTTGTAAAGCGTTGATATACCCAATTTTACGGTGATTACTGATAGATAGTTGCTCGGCCATCGATAAGTAAGCAATACGTTTACAACCCTTTTCCAGTAAATGGGTAGTAGCCATTTCTGCTGATTGCTGATCATCAGTAGTAACTTTTGGTACATCAATTGAGTCTGCAACCCTATCGAAACAAACAAGGGGTAACCCTGTATCTGCCAATTCTTTTATATGCTGAAAATCCCTGGTTGTATTTGAAACTGAAATCATGAATCCATCTACTCTTCCGTTCCTCAACACTTTCAAGATTTCTTTTTCCTTATTATAATCCTCATTGGTCAGGTATATCAATACATGATAGTGTTTCTTTTGAGCTATTTCTTCAACACCCTTCATGGCCTGTGAAAAAAAGTGGTTTTCTATTTCAGGAATAATTACGGCAATAGTTTTGCTTTTGCTCTGTCTCAGACTACTGGCATAAGCGTTTGGAATAAACCCTAATTTTTCTGCGAGATCTTTAACTTTTTTCTGTGTCTCTAAACTGATCTCATGACTTCCCCTCAACGCACGTGAAATAGTGGAAGTAGAAACATTCAATTCCTTAGCGAGTGTTTTGAGGGTAACTTGATCCATGTAATATTACTTTAGTACTGTACCTGTCTGTAAATATCGTACACGATTGCGTGAAAAAAAATCCAATAGATGTATGTAGCCTTAGAAAAAAGGTACAAATTACTGTCAAATCTTTTAATAACCTGAACCTATTACACATATATGAATTATCATTTTGAACAAACAATGAGGTGGTTTGGTCCAAAAGATCCGGTTAGTCTGTCAGATTTATTACAGGCAGGATGTACAGGTGTAGTTACAGCATTACACCATATTCCCAATGGAGCAGTATGGGAAATAGATGCCATTATGGAACGGAAAAACCTCATTGAACAAGCTGGCTTAAAATGGTCCGTGGTAGAAAGCGTTCCAGTGCATGAAGCTATTAAAACACAAAAGGGAGATTTTAGCCGATATATTGAAAATTACCAGACATCCATACAAAACCTGGGGTTATGCGGTATAGATACGGTTACCTATAATTTTATGCCGGTATTAGATTGGACCAGGACCGACTTAAGTTTTACCTGTTCAGATGGTAGCAAGGCCCTGCGTTTTGAAAAGGCAGGGGTAACAGCTTTTGATTTATGGATACTGAAAAGACCTGGAGCTGAAAATGATTATTCCGATGAGGAGATTATCTTGGCCAAAAAACGATTCGATACAATGTCTGAATCTGAAAAGAAAATACTACAACAAAACATTATCGCTGGCTTACCTGGAAGTGAAGAAAGTTTTACTGTAGAACAGTTTCAGCAAGCACTTGATCAGTATAAAGGTATTGATGAGCAGGTATTACAGCATAACCTGATTTATTTTCAGTCATGTATTGCACCTGTTGCAGAAAAAGCAGGTGTTAAGCTGGCGATTCATCCGGATGATCCTCCTTTTCCGATCTTTGGTCTGCCAAGGGTTGTAAGTACTGCGGCGCATTTAAACTTACTTTTCCAAAAAACGCCTAATAAGGCAAATGGTATTTGTTTTTGTACCGGGTCCTTCGGTGTAAGGTCAGATAATGATCTTCCGGCTATGGTAAATGAGTTTGCTGGAAGAATACATTTTGTTCACCTTCGCAGTACGAAAAGAGATGAGGATGGCAATTTTTATGAGGATAACCATCTCGAAGGTGATGTTGATATGTATCAGGTAATGAAGAACCTGGTACGCTTGATGCAGGAATATAAATGTAATATACCCATGCGACCAGATCATGGGCACCAAATGTTGGATGATTTGAATAAGAAAACAAATCCGGGCTATTCTGCAATCGGTAGACTAAAGGGGTTAGCTGAATTACGCGGATTAGAAGTTGGAATTTATAGAAGCTTTCATGGGCAATAGTGTGTTTTTAAAGAGGTTGGGATTTTTCTGCTTGCTGACTGTTGTTTCACTAACAGTCCATGTGCAATTATTGTCTGCTCAGAATACCATTGGCATTCCCACCATTATCAATTACAGCCGGCAGATGTATGGTGCCGGTAACCAGAATTCCAATATTGTACAGGATAGTAGTGGGGTGATTTTTTTCGCCAATAACCTAGGTGTATTAAGTTTTGACGGTACTTACTGGAAAACCTATCCTCTACCGAATAAAACGGTAGTGCGCTCCCTTGCTATAGGACCAGACAATAAACTATATGTTGGTGGACAAGAAGAGTTCGGTTTTTTTGCTCCATCCAATAAAGGCGAATTGGTGTATACTTCACTGAAAACATTACTCGCTAAGGCTGATTACGATTTTGCAGATGTCTGGAATGTATCCGTATTCAGGGATAAGGTATTCTTCAGGTCTAACAGAAGATTATTCGAATACGATACCAAAAAAATAAAAGTACACCCAAATAAAAACTGGATCTTTTTAGGTGAAACTTCCAGAGAATTACTTGCTTATGAACATGATCTTGGACTGGTATCATACATCAATGGCGAATGGATTCCACGGATACGTCATGGGGCATTACCTTACCAGGCATTGCCAAGAGCTGCTTTGCAGATTGGGAAAGATAGTATACTACTGCCTACCGTGTTCAGTGGTATTTACCTGATTCATGGGGATACAATTTCAAAATTTAGTACACCAGATCTTGAGATAATAGCAAAAAAGAATATCTCCGGAGCATGTATGTTGGGCGATGGTAAAATTGCCATTACCACTAATATCGGAGGCTGTTATGTAATCAATAAAAAAGGACAGTTCATTCTGGGTTATACAAAAGATGAAGGAATACAGAACCATAATATTCTTTCCTGTTTTCTGGATAAAGACAAAAATCTATGGTTTGGTCTCGACAATGGTATAGACCTTGTGGTGAATAGTAATGCCATCAAACATATATTTCCCGACCAGGCTGAACGCAATGCCGGGTATACTTCCATATTACACGATGGCTATATTTATTTTGGTCTATCCACAGGGGTGTACAGGGTGAAATACAATACACAGGAGAAGACTGACATCAGCATGCTGAAATCAAGATTCGAGTTTGTAGAAAATACAGGTGGTCAGGTTTGGGCACTGTCTGCCATCAACGGATCACTGTTCGTTGGACATAATAAAGGAGCTTACCTGATTCGGGGCAATAAAGCGATTGCCATTGATGACCAGACTTCCGGATACTGGCGATTTCAGCCATTGATACCTGATCAGTTAAATTCAGCTATCGTAGCAGGTAATTATAATGGGATCAATCTTTTTTATCAGCAGAATGGGAATATCATTAATCCTAACATAGCCGCCAAGTTTGAGTCGGCACGCTTTGTGGTAATTCATAACAATGAAATCTGGAATGCACACCCTTACAAAGGTTTATATAAAGTTCATTTCGATGCGCAAAATAAGCCGGTTGTTACAAAATATGTTGATACACAAAAAATACTATCTACCAATCATAATAAAATTTTTAAGTTAGGTGAAAGCATGGTGCTTACTACCGATAATGGCATATTTGAGTACGATAATCAAAAACGGGATTTTGTAAGATCTGAGCGGCTTGAAAAAATATTTGCAGGTAGGTTGGTTAGTTATCTCAAGCAGGATAAAAAAGGAAATATCTGGTTCTGTCTTGGAAAGAGGTTGGGTGTAGTAGACATGAGTGCCTCGAAACCAAGAATGATATTCATCACAGAAATTGATGATAAAGTGATGGCTAACGGATTCGAAGAAATTAATATCATTGATAGTGCAAATATTATTGTTGCTGCCGAAAAAGGGTTTTTCCATATAAATTATGCCCAGTATAAGGATAATAGAATTCCACTTAAAGTATTGGTGCGTTCAGTAACAAGCAATGATCAACAGGCAGGACTAGTATATGGTGGTTATGGAAATTTGGCTGAATTACCCGGTATCGCTTATAAAAACAATTCGGTACGTTTTGAGTTCTCTTCTGTTTTGTATGGAAGAAAAGAAAATTTAGAGTATAGTGTTTACCTCAAAGGGTTTGATAAGGGGTGGTCTGGTTGGACAAAAAGAACGGATAAAGATTATACGAATCTTCCGGCAGGTGATTATGTATTTGAAGTAAAAAGCCGGAATAATATCGATAGCGAATCACCTGTATCAAGTTTCAGGTTTAGAATATTGGCGCCCTGGTACCAAACCTGGTGGGCCTATCTTCTGTTTACCGGTTTTGGTTTCGGAGTGCTCTACTTTTTTTATAAAAGACAGCAGGAGAAATACCGAAAATTACAGGCTCAGAAATTGCAGGAGCAGAAACGAAAATATGCAGAAGAACAGGAGCAGTTAAGGTATCGGCACCAATTCGAAATGGAAAAGAATGAGAAAGAAATCATTCGTTTGAAAAATGAAAAACTGCAATCTGAAGTAAGTCATAAAAATGCAGAACTGGCATCTTCAGCCATGAGCCTGGTACGAAAAATGGAAATTCTTTCGAAATTGAAGGAAGACCTGGTTCAGTATAAAGAAATGCCAGACCGGGATAAGGGGAACAAGGAATTTCAGAAGATAATAAAATTGATAGATGCCGAGCTAAATCCGGCAGAAGAATGGGAGAAATTTTCGATCCATTTTGATACCGTTCATGCCAATTACCTGAAAAAATTACGGGAAACCTGTCCCGAAGTAACTTCTACTGAACTGAAACTTGCCGCATATTTAAGACTTAATCTTTCTACTAAAGAGATCGCGCAACTATTGAATATATCGGTGAGAGGGGTGGAAACCAGCAGGTATCGACTGCGCAAAAAGCTTGGTTTGCCAAACGAAATTAACCTTACCGACTACCTGATCCGTCTGGCTGAGTCTGACTCGGAAGCCTGAAATAGGGATATATATCTGCGAAAAAAAAGCAAGTTTTTTCCCTTTTTTAGCTGATGTAGTGATTTTATTTTCTAATTAATTGATAATCAATAACATTTTTTCTTTTTGCAGTAGTTTTGACGTAGTGTTTTTTTTGGCTTTAGAGGTGATATTCGAGCAATTTTGAGTCAACAATCAAAACAATTGCCATATGAATGTCCAAGCCATGCGCTTTAGACCACGTAGCCAGTGGTTCACGCGAAGCTCATTTTCCCTCCTTTTTTTAATACTCCAATTTGCTGCTGTTTCGGTTTTCGGACAGTCATCGAAGGTTACCGGAACGGTTATTGATTCCAGTCGATCCCCAATGGCGGGGGTCACAGTACTCTTAAAAGGTACTGGTACCTATGCCACAACGGATAACAAGGGCCTTTTTACAATCAATGCCCCTTTGGGCGGAACCCTCAGTTTTTCTTACACCGGTTACCTGACCAAGGAAGAAAAAATTACGGCCAACCTGAAAATGGAAGTAGTGCTTTTTGAAAACCCCAACTCATTGGAAAATGTAGTAGTGGTAGGGTATGGTAGTCAGCGTAAGGCCAATTTAAGTGGTGCTGTAGCTCAGGTATCTGGAAAAGACCTGATTAACAGACCGGTTCCAAATGTAACCGGCGCTTTACAGGGTGTATTACCGGGTGTAACGGTTTTACGTGGTAGTGGTAAACCAGGTGAGGAAGGCTATGGAATTAGAATAAGAGGATTTTCTTCTTCCAATGCAGCATCGGCACTGGTATTGGTTGATGGTATGGAGCAAGACCTGAATCTGATAGATCCAAATGATATCGAATCAATTTCTGTTTTGAAAGATGCATCTGCTTCTGCAATTTATGGTGCGAGAGCGGCATCGGGTGTAATCCTGGTAACTACCAAACAAGGTGTTGCAGGTAAAACAAGGGTAAATGTAAGCAGCTACTATGGTTTGAATATTACCGCTCGTCAGCCTGAACGATTGAATTCATGGGATGAACAAACCTTGATTGACGAAGCAAGATTTAATGCAACTGGCGCAAGGGAATTCAATGCAGAGCAATACGAATGGTTAAGGAATCCTAATTTTTCCTACAGACCGAATCCGAATTCTGATAGGTGGGAGTATTATGGTAACACCAATTGGATAAAAGAGGGTATGAGTAAAATTAACCACATGCAGAACCATAGTGTTTCTGTTAGTGGTGGAGAGAAAAATACCACTTATTTGCTCTCAACCAGCTATTACAAAAGAGATGGTGTGCTTAGGTTTGGACCAGATGATAACTCCCGTTACAATATCAAACTTAATGTAAATACGGAATTAAGTAAGTATGTAAGTCTGAAATTAACTGCAGGATATATTGGCTCATTTGTACGTGAAAATTCATACGGCACTGAACAAATCATCAATAGAATGTATAGAAGTCGTACACGTCAAAACCTATACACTCCTGCTGAAGATGTTACTGGACAGCCATATAATGGGGATTTGCAAATTAACCCGATTGATATTCAAAAGAATGCTGGATTAGAAACAAGGGATTATGAAACTTTTACCGGAAGGGTTAATCTTCAGGTGAAAAATGTAGTGAAAGGACTAACACTTGATGTAATTGCCTGGAGAAACCAGAACAATTATAATATGGAGAATAATAGTCGCTCAATATTCTGGTACGGCAGATCAACCAATACCATTAGGTTCCAAATAAATGCGCCAAACAGAATGACCCTTACCAAGAATAAGGCTTATCAAAATAATGCACAGGCATTCCTGACTTATAAATTAAAAATAAAAGATCATGCATTCACCATAATGCAGGGTGGACAGTATGAAGAATACAGAAAAGATGAGTTACAGGCATCTGCGCAAAGCATGATCAATAACACTTTCTTCAGTATGAACTTTGCCGACCCACTGACCAAAACAACCAGGGATGTGGTGCAAACATGGGCATTGGGTTCTGCATTCGGTAGACTGAATTATAGTTTTAAAGATCGATACCTTTTTGAAGCTTCTTACAGATATGATGGAAGTTCAAGACTTGCGCCACAAAACCGTTGGCAAATGTTCCCATCCTTCTCAGCCGCCTGGAAATTCACCAGCGAGAAGTTTATGGAAAAACTAAGCTTCCTGAATAGCGGTAAACTGAGGTTATCGTGGGGACAATTAGGTAATGGATCGGTACTTGGATTATACGATTATATTCCCTTGCTGAATAGTGGTATCACCGGTACCAATAATATTGTATTCAACGGTGTGCGTACGCAATATATTTATCAATCCGCATTGGCTTCTCCCAATAAAACCTGGGAAACCGTTCAGCAGTCTAATATTGGTATTGACTTGAGTTTATTGAGAAACAGACTCAGTATCACTACCGACTATTATGTGAAGCGTAATAAAAATATGCTTGCAACCTTAAACCTACCGAATATCATCGGAGTTAACGTGCCACCATTGAACGTGGGTGAATTAAAAAGCTGGGGTTGGGAATTTGATGTGAAATGGAGAGATAAAGTTGGACGCGTAGATTATCGTGTTGGCTTTAATATTTCTGATAACCAGAACAAACTGGTTAAATACAATGGAGTAAACTCTATCGGAAACGGAGGTGTTGTAGGCTTGTTGGAAGGTTATCCGCTTAATAGTGTTTGGGGATATAAAACAGGTGGTTATTTCCCAACTGCACAGGCTGCCAACGATTATAAAACATCCGTATCCTATCCCTTCTTCGCCAACTATACTGCAGGCGATATGAAATACATTGACCTTAACAAGGATGGTATTATTAGTCCGGGTGAAGGTACTCCTGATAAATCGGGTGACCTTGTTTACCTGGGTACAACAAATGCAAGATATACTTATGGCTTAGACCTGGGGCTTTCATGGAAAGGATTTGATTTCTCTGCATTCCTGCAGGGTGCATTCTCCAGAAAATTCCTGATTGATGAAGGAACACTTTCTCCAATATTAGGTACCGCGGATATGCCATGGACAATTCATATGGATCGTTGGACTCCGGATAACCTCAATTCATTTTTCCCAAGGATGTACCAAACCAGTGCACATAATTTCAGACCTTCTGATAAATGGGTACAGAACGGAGCTTACCTACGTCTGAAAAATGTTCAGATAGGTTATACTATTCCATTTAAGAAAAATATCGTGCGTGAAATGAAAGTGTATATCTCTGGTCAGGATCTATGGGAAACAACCAAAGTGCTGAGGGTATTTGATCCGGAAGTTGGTAATGGAGCAAGTGCAACCGACTATCCTTTTTACCGCACAGTAGCATTCGGTGTTAATATTTCACTTTAATCAATTACTACTATGAAAAAATTGCAAATATCACTCTATATCCTGCTGGCGATACTTTGTATCACCGGTTGTAAAAAACTTGACCGTTTTCCAGAAACGGAATTTACTGATGCCGACTTTTGGAACACTGAAACTGATCTGATGAATGCAGCTAACAGGTTGTATCAGCAACTTGATGCAGAATGGATCGATAACCGTGCAGATGATGCGGTTAACCAGGGAGGTCCAAACCAGGTTAGTAATGGTAATCGGGTAGTACCCAATCAAAGTGGCGATTGGAATGATCGCTATGACGAAATATTCACCTCCAATAATATTCTGCAAAAGGGAGGCAAGGCCAATGTTAGCCAGGCTATAAAAAACAGGTATTTCGCGGAAGCCAGATTTTTCAGGGCCTATGCTTATGCCAAACTGGTAAAACTCTACGGTGATGTTCCTTTGATTGTAAAAACACTGGATATCAATTCTCCGGAGTTAACAATGCCACGCACCGCACGTCAAACAGTATTAGATACTATTTATGCTGACCTTGATTTTGCAGCACAATGGTTACCAACCAGGGCAAGCTTACCGGTTGCTCAATTTGGTAGGGTTACCAAGAGTACCGCGCTTGCTTTGAAAGCACGTGTGGCACTTTATGAAGGTACAAGGGCAAAGTTTCATAACGATGCTTCTTCAAACTGGCAGAACCACCTGACGCTTGCAGTGAATGCAGCACAAGCAGTAATGGGAGAAGGCCATGCTTTGTACAATAATTATGGTAACCTCTTTTTAGCAGCTGGTGAAGGACCAACTAACACAGAAAATATTTTCGTAAAAATTTATGGTGTTAGCAGTACTAATATAATTCTGGCACATAACAATTCAAGGGATCTTGAGAATGGAAGAATGGCTCCGACCAGAAATTTATTGCGTCAATATTTGTACAGTGATGGTTTACCAGCCTGGAACACAAATAATACAAGGTCTACAACTACTTCATCTTTTTTCGTACCTGAAGGAAATGAGCCGAGTTATAATACCATTCTCGATAACAGAGATCCTCGTGTTGGGTTTTCTTATTATCGCGTAGGGGAAGCTGCTTATCAGGGACCATGGGTTCCGAGAACATCTTTAGGAGCAAGGTCAGCCTTTGCAACCAAAAAAGGATTTAGTCTGGTTGATCAGGTGTTGAATGGTGCAACAGTAGATAGAATTTTAATGCGCTATGCAGAAGTATTACTTACTTATGCAGAAGCTAAATATGAACTAAATGGTTCTATATCTGATGCGGATCTTAATCTTACCGTTAATGCATTAAGAACAAGGGTTGGATTTGCACCGCGCTTAACAAATGCTTTTGTTACCACAAATAACCTGAGTATGCGCGAAGAAATAAGGAGAGAAAGAACAGTAGAACTGGCATTGGAAGGATTTCGCTACGATGACCTGATTCGTTGGAAGATGGCTGAAGTATTATTACCACAAGAATTACTTGGCGCAAAGTTCATCGCATCAGAATGGGTTGGAACAAATGCAAACACTTTAAACCTGAATGCAAACCAGGTATTGATTGTTGAAACTGCGTCGAACAGAACATTTAAACCTAACCGCGATTATCTCTACCCTGTACCCATTAATGAAATAACCCTTAGTGGCGGAAAAGTAGTTCAAAATCCTAACTGGTAATATCAAAACATTATAGTATGAAATCATTAAAATATATCATGGCTGGCATTGCGGGTATCTTCCTGTTGGCCTCTTGCGAAAAAACAGATTATCCTAAAGGTGAAGATGCATTGGCACACCATTACTATGCCATTTTTGTACCGAACAATAATTCTGCCGTTACTGTTTCAAGATCACAGGCTGCATTATTAAAATTCCCCGTACAATTTTATTCCACTTTTACCAGAAGTTATGATGCAGTAGCTAAATACGCTGTCTCTACTTTCGGAATAAGTAATCCGGCACAACGTGGGGTAGACTTTAACATCGTTGATAAAAATGGTACAGTAATTCCATCGGCTGATACTACCTATAGCATTGTATTTCCGAAAGCGGTGCAGGCAATGGATACTATTTATATCAAACTCTTGAATAATCCAGCTTCTGGTTCCAGAAGAATGGAAATCCAGATGATGGATAATATTACAGACCAGTTCAGAGTAGATATTTTTTCTACTGCTTACAGACGTCCTGTTACTATAAATTAAGGAAAGCATTATTTACAGTTTAGGTTATAAGGCAAGCTTCTTTATTGAAAAGTGAAACCGGAATCAATCGGTTTCCTTTTCAATGAGTAGCAAATATTGACGAAGTTTAATTTAAGCAGGAACAACTGTATTTAATTCTCCCCCCATTCATACCACCTGATTTTGAAAAAAATTTACTGCATACTATTATTATTATTCTCCTGGCTGGCAAGTTCGGCTCAATGGTTAAAAACCAATGGGCCAAATATTGTGAATGATAAAGGGGATGAAATAATTATTCGGGGAATGGGATTGGGTGGTTGGATGTTGCAGGAAGGTTATATGCTGCAATTATCCTTTCTTGGTCAGCAGTACCGCATTCGTGAAAAAATAACCGATGTTGTCGGTAAAGAAAAAGCGTCAGAATTTTATGCTCAATGGTTGCGTAGACATACAACCAAAGCAGATATTGATTCATTGGCATCCTGGGGCTTTAATACAGTTCGTTTGCCGATGCATTATAATCTCTATACACTATCAGCGGAAGATGAACCCATCAAGGGAAAAGATACCTGGTTAGAAGAGGGCTTTTCCTTGACCGATAGCCTGCTTAATTGGTGCAAGGCAAATAAATTATACCTAATTCTTGATTTGCATGCCGCACCTGGTGGACAAGGAAATGATCTTCCCATTTCAGACAGAAATAGTGCTAAGCCTTCTTTATGGGAAAGTGAAGCAAATCAGGCAAAAACAATTGCACTCTGGAAAAAATTAGCAGCTCGTTATGCAAATGAGCCGTGGATTGGTGGGTATGATATCATTAATGAACCAAATTGGGGCTTTGAAGATCCGGTAAAAGATACCAGGGGTACGGCCGAAAAAACAAATGCTCCTTTAAAAGCCCTGATGGTAAGCATTACCGAGGCAATCAGGGAAGTTGATAAAAAACATATCATCATCATTGAAGGTAATGGATTTGGTAACAATTACCGGGGCATTCTACCACAGTGGGATAATAATATGGTGCTTAGTTTTCACAAGTATGGCAATTTTAATACAACTTCTTCCATTAAGGGATTTCTCGATTTGCGTAACCAGTATAACCTCCCTTTATGGTTGGGTGAATCTGGCGAAAACAGTAATACATGGTTCAGAGAAGCTATTAAGCTGGTAGAAGATCACCATATCGGTTGGGCATGGTGGCCTTTAAAAAAAATCGGATCAAATAATCCACTGGAAATTAAAAGACCAACAAACTATGAACTATTAACAGCTTATTGGTCTGGTAAGGCGGACAAACCAACACCAGCAGTTGCATGGGAAATTCTACAGGAATTACTGGACAATATTTCTTTACCGAAAAATATATATCACGCTGATGTTGTGGATGCAATGATCAGACAAGTGAAAGTTAATACAGCAAAACCTTTTAAGCATCACCTGGTTGGAAATGAAGCATCTGTTATTCAGGCAGTTGATTTTGATATGGGGGCACAAAGAATTGCCTATTATGATACCGACTCTGCAAGGTATCAATATACCCCCGGTGTGAATACTGATGGCAACCGTGGGCATGTATACAGAAATGATGGAGTCGATATCAAAAGGGATGAAAATGGCTACCATGTTTTCAATATTGCTAACGATGAATGGATGCAATACACTATTGATGTAGCACAATCTGGAAAGTATGTAGTGGCAATCGCTATTGCAATAGATAGTGTTGAAGGACGCATTTCTCTGGAGTCAGTAAATACAAAACTGAAATTATTACAAACTGTACCTGTGACAGGTGGAATGGATCAATGGAAATGGATCAATTTCAACGAAATGGACCTGCATAAAGGCTCCAATGCCATTCGCTTGATTGCCGAAAAGGGAGGGTTTAATCTTAAGTATATTCAATTCACCAAGCAAAAAAAATGATCCCTTGAAAGGTATTTTCTCACTGCTAGGCTTTTTTTTATTGACAGGAAGTTTAGTCGCACAAAAGTCGGTTACCAGTATTAATAAAGGATGGAAATTTTCAAAAACAACAATTCCTCAGAAAGCATCCGATTGGGAAAGCATTGACTTACCGCATACTTGGAACAAAGAGGATGTAACGGACGATATACCTGGTTATTACAGGGGAGTAGGTTATTACCGGAAACAACTTTATATCGATAAACTTAAAAAAGATCAGCAGCTAAACTTATTATTTGAGGGCGCGAATCAGGTAGCCACCATTTTTGTAAACGGAAAGAAAGCTGGCGAACATATTGGTGGTTATGCAAGTTTTTATATTCCTATTACAAACCTTGTTCAACCGGGCAAGCAGAATGAAATAACTGTTAGTGTTGATAATGCTTACCAGCAGGATATACCACCTCTCACAGCAGATTTTACTTTTTACGGTGGTATCTACAGAGATGTTTGGTTGGTAAAAACAGAACCTGTTCACTTTTCAACTAAAGAAGATACAAAAGGTGTTTATATAAGTACCCCAATCGTAGATACACAAAGAGCTGTTCTAAAAGTTAAGGCTTCCATTGAAATTCCCGAAAATGACAAATCAGCTTATCTTTTTACCAGTATCTTAAAAGATGCCAAAGGAAATATTGTACATAAAGCATCAACACCTATCCGGCAGGTATTTGCAAGGTCCGATTCAAATTATGAACAGGAATTAACCCTGAGTAATCCAAATTTATGGAGTCCGGAGAAACCCTATCTGTATTGTCTCACAACGGAAATCACCAATATTAAAACCGGTAAACTATTAGACCAGGTAGTTCAACCAATAGGCTTTCGATGGTTCAGGTTCGATCCTGAAAAAGGATTCGAGTTAAATGGCAAGCCGTATAAATTAGTAGGAACCAGTAGACATCAGGATTTCAAAGGAATGGGTAACGCATTGCCAGATCGTTTTGCAAGGAATGATATTGCCTTATTAAAGAAAATGGGAGGTAATTTTTTAAGGGTGGCACATTATCCTCAAGACCCCTCAATTCTGGAGGCATGTGATAGCCTGGGAATACTTACATCTGTGGAAATTCCTGTTGTTAATGAGATAACTACTACCAAAAAGTTTTTTGATAACTGTATGGCTATGCAGTTACAGATGATTCGCCAGCATTATAACCATACAAGTGTTATTATCTGGTGTTATATGAATGAGGTATTATTAAAACCTCACTATACAAACGACAAGGATAAACAAAACCTGTATTTTAAAGAGATCAACAAACTGGCAAAGTCGTTGGATAGCTTAACAAGAAAGACAGATCCTTCACGTTACACCATGATGGCACATCATGGAGATTATAATAAATATAAAGAAGTTGGTTTGGTCGATATCCCCATGATTGTAGGATGGAACCTTTATTCAGGTTGGTATGGAGGTAAGTTATCCGACTTCCCTGTTTTTCTGGATAGTTTTCATGCAAGACATCCGAAAAAAATAGTAGTGGTATCAGAGTATGGTGCAGATGCTGATCCAAGAATAAGTAGTAATTCTCCGATCAGGTTCGACAAGAGTGTAGAGTATACAACCAAATTTCACCAGTTTTATATCAGCGCCATGTTGAAGCGACCTTTTGTGGCGGCATCAATGATCTGGAACCTGGCAGATTTTAACTCGGAAACAAGGAATGAAACCATGCCGCATATAAATAATAAAGGACTGATGGAATGGGATAGAACTCCTAAAGACCCCTATTATCTATACCAGGCACTGTTATCTGATAAACCGGTTTTGAAAATACTAGGGTTTCATAATAAGGTTCTTATTGAAGACAGTATTAATAAAAAATCAGCTAGTACAATTACACAGGTAGCTACTAATTTGATGGAGGTTGAATTATTCATGAATGGAAAATCTTTAGGAAAGAAACAACCCAGTGAAGGTCTCGCTGAATGGAAGGTTCAATTGAGGAATAGGAATAACCGATTATTTGTGTCAGGCAAGAAAAATAACCAGACAGTTAGCGACGAATTTTTGCTCAATAGTCAAGTAGTACCCAAACATTTTCAGGACATCAAGCAATTTACAGAATTAAATATTTTACTAGGGTCGAACCGATACATAACTGATGCTGATAAACTGGTTTGGATACCCACTCCGATATATGAACCAGGCGGTTGGGGAGTAGTTGGGGGTAAGCCGTTTAAGATTCCTAATAATAACCGACTGCCTTATGGTACGGATAAAAACATCATCGGAACCGATGATGACCCTGTTTACCAAACGCAACAGGTTGGCATAAAAATGTACAAATTAGACCTGCCCAAAGGTAACTATGAACTTGTTTTACACTTTGCAGAATTACTGGGAGGATCAGTAAAAGAATTGCCCTATAACCTGAATGATCCAGAACGTATTGAACCCAAAGGGAAACGAATATTTAATGTATACGTTAACAAACAATTGTTGCTGGATAATTTCGATATTGCAGCTCAATATGGCACAGCAACTGCTGTAAAGAAAACAACGAACATTACCATTACAAATGATTCTGGTATTGAAATTGTTTTTGAATCTGTTGAAGGTGAACCTGTTCTTAATGCTTTACAGGTTAAGAAAATAGATTGAGTCAAATAATCTCAATGAAAGTATGAATAGAAGATTTATCACGATACTCGCTTTCCTGGTTTGTTTTTTTCAGGTTACGGCACAGAAAACGTGGACTTCTAAATATGTTCAGATTGCTTCTGACGGAAGCTTGGCTTATACAAAAGATGAACAAGGTAATACTATCCCTGATTTTTCCGGAGTAGGATATAAGAAAAACAGGACCAGTATTCCGAAAGCAACTGTTGTAATGACCCTGGAGCCTGGCAATGATGACCTGAAAAATATACAAAAAGCGATAGACGAAATTGCGGCATTACCGCTTGATAATAACGGGTTGCGGGGAGCATTGCTTTTAAAAAAAGGTAAATACCTGATCAATGGTACAATAAGGATAAGAGCAAGTGGAATTGTGTTACGTGGTGAAGGACCAGAAACTATATTAGTAGCAACTTCTCCAAAACAACACAATCTTATCAGTGTGAGTGGTAGTGGAGAAATTAAAGAAACAAATGGCTCCAGGCGCAAAATCCAATCAGATTATATTCCGGTTGGAGCATTATCATTCCCGGTAAAAAATACAGATGGATTAAATATTGGTGATAGTATTATTTTATACCGCCCTGGAACCGACGAGTGGATTCATGCAATCGGTATGGATCAAATTGAAAAACGCGATTCCACTACAAAACAATGGAAAGCTAGTGAGTACGATCTTCATTATGAAAGAGTGATAACTGAAATTAAAGGTAATATCATCTATATCGATAATCCTGTTGTAATGGCAATCGACAACCAATTTGGTGGTGGGGAAATTTATAAATACACTTTTCAGGGAAGGTTACAACAGGTTGGTATTGAAGACCTGGTTTGTGAGTCAATTTATAAAAATGAGGAAGACGAAAACCATGGGTGGAATGCTATTCACATGAATAAACTGGTTAATGGATGGGTAACTAATGTTATTTCCCGATATTTTGGCTATGCCTGTGTAAATCTTGGTTATCAGTCGAGGAATATTACCGTATCAAACTGCCAGTTTCTGGAACCTAAATCTATAATTACCGGGAGCAGACGTTATTCGTTTAACAACGACGGACAACTAAACCTGTTTATGAATTGTGCGGCTTCAGAAGGCCGGCACGATTATATCACCGGGGCGAAAGTGTGTGGACCAAATGTGTTTTATGCCTGTACTTCCATTAATGCAAAAGCCGATATTGGTCCACATCACCGCTGGGCTACGGGAACTCTTTTCGATAATATTATATCCGACGGAGAACTAAACATACAGGATAGGGGTAACTGGGGAACAGGTCATGGCTGGGCAGGGGCAAATCAGGTTGTATGGAATTGTACGGTTAAATCAGCATCAATTCAGCAACCTCCTGTTTCGGCAAAAAATTATGCCATTGGTCTGAAAGGAAAAAAATCAGAAGGACGATTAAAAGATAGACCAGATGGGGTGTGGGAAGGAAACAACATTGCTGGACTAACTCCCAATTCTCTTTATATGGCGCAATTAGTCGCTGCGAAAAATAGGGAACAAAAATAAAATTTCACAGACAATTTGTTTTCAATGCTTATTCCATTTTCCTTTGTAAATAAGCCCGATAGCAATCGCTTGCATTAATATATTAATAACAGCGATCTGGATTATTTCTGCTCATAAATTTTCTTTAGGATGGTTGAATAGGTAATTTCTTTACCTTGTCAGTCCAAAATAATTGCCATGAGAAGAAGATCATTTATCCAGCAAACTGGAATGGCTGCAGCAGGTATTTCTTTGTTATCAAGTAGTCAATCCATTGCAAGCACCAATGCCAGTAAAGTACGTATAGCAATCATAGGAACAGGATTAAGGGGACAAAACCACCTCGATCTCATTCTTCGCAGAAATGATACAGAACTGGTAGCTATTTGCGACATAAATGACACAATGCTGAATAGTGCAAAATCGATGATTGCAAAATCTGGCAAACCCAATCCCCAAATTTTTACTGGTAGCCCTTATGCATGGAAAGATCTCCTTGCTAAAACCAAACTGGATGGTATTATTATTGCAACCCCGTGGGAGTGGCATAAAGAAATGATTCTAGGTGCAATTGATGCTGGAATTAAATATATCGGTTCCGAAGTAGTAATTGGCATAACACTGGAAGATCATTGGGAAGTGGTTCGTGCTGCTGAGGCCAAAAAGGCCCATGTAATGATGATGGAAAATGTTTGTTACCGAAGAGACGTAATGGCCATTTTAAATATGGTTCGCCAGAATTTATTTGGTGAACTGATCCATTTACAGGGAGGATACCAGCACGATCTGAGGGAAGTGAAATTTAATGACGGAGTGCACCCATATGGGTATGGGGCAGAATTTGGTGAGAAAGGTTTTTCTGAAGCCGCATGGCGTACAGCACATTCCGTAAACAGAAATGGAGATTTATATCCTACACATGGTATTGGACCAATTGCGCACTATATAAACATCAACAGGGGGAACAGATTTGTTTCACTTTCTTCATTTTCTTCAAAAGCGAGGGGATTGCATAATCATGTTGTGAAGATGGGCGGAGCCAATCACCCAAATGCAAAAGTGAAATTTAAACTGGGCGATGTTGTAACGACGAATATCCTTTGTGCGAATGGAGAAACCATTTTATTGCAACACGATACCAATTTACCCAGACCCTATTCATTGGGTTTCCGTGTACAAGGTACCGAAGGTATCTGGATGGATGTGAACAAAGGAATTTACCTGGAAGGAAAGGCAGCAAAGCCACACCAGTGGGACAATGCCAAAGAATGGCTCGATAAGTACGATCACCCGCTTTGGCAACGCTGGAGCAAAGAAACCGATGGGGCCGGTCATGGAGGAATGGACTTCTTTGTGATTCATGCATTGGTTGAATCCATTAAAAATAACCAGCCTACACCAATGGATGTATATGACGCAGCTGCCTGGAGCGCTATTACTCCTTTGAGTGAACAATCTATTGAACTGGGTAACCAAACTGTGCCTTTCCCTGATTTTACAGGAGGTCAATGGATGTATCGTAAACCAGTATTTGCATTAGACGACATATATTGAGATTCATGCTTAGTTTACCGCCTGAAGAAGTTTTAAACGCTTATGGACTTAATCCATCGGATATTACCATTTCGGTTTTAGGAAATGGTTTAATCAACCATACCTGGAAATTAGCTTCTTCCAATAAAGCCTGGGTATTGCAAAAAATCAATGAAGCTGTATTTGTTAATCCTGATGCAATTGCGCATAATATTGGAAAAATTGGCGCTTTTCTTGAAAAGGAATATCCTTCTTATTTATTTACCAAACCGGTTGAAAGTACTAAAGGCACGCAAATGGTCCGCGATAAGGAAGGCTGTTTTCGGCTGTTTCCTTTTATTCCGGGGTCAGTTACTTTAACTGTTGTAAATAGTCCTGAACAGGCTTACGAGGCCGCCAGACAATTTGGCCTGTTTACTGCATGCTTGCGCGATTTTGATATTAGTGGGTTGGAAACAACACTGGCTGACTTTCACAACCTGGAACTGAGATACCATCAATTTCAAGAATCGTTGGTACAGGGGATTCAAGAAAGAATAACTGCTAATCAGGACGATATTAATTTTCTGCTTGCACACGAGTATATCGTAGCGCAATATGCGGCTATTTGTAAAGACAAAGCCTTTACACTTAGGGTGACACACCATGATACCAAAATCAGCAATGTATTGTTTAATAACAGCGGGAAAGGTTATTGTGTAATAGACCTGGATACCGTTATGCCTGGTTATTTTACCAGCGATGCGGGTGATATGTTTCGCACTTATCTTTCACCAGTAAACGAAGAAGAAACCAATCTTGCACTTATTGAAGTGAGGGAAGAAATTTACAAAGCAATTGTAGGTGGTTATTGCAGCGCTATGCAGCCTTATCTAACAGAGCAGGAATGCAAAGCCTTTTATTTCGCCGGACTAATGATGATCTACATGCAGGCACTACGTTTTATGACGGATTATTTGAATGGCGATAAATATTATGCTATTACCTACCCGGAACAAAACCTTAACAGGGCTAAAAATCAACTTGCTTTAATGGAACGTTACCTGGAGAAAAAAGAGCAATTTGAGCATTACCTGCCAACTCTTTTATAAAGGCAAACAAACAGATGCGGTAATAAAACCTGGTTGGGTTTCTAGAACTTTAAGACTGGCTTCTTTGCCATATAAAAGCGATAACCTTTTTCTTATTTCATCAAGTGCATAAGTTTCTGCTTCCAAATAGGCGTGAATGTTTCCATTGCTTATAACACCAAAGCAATGCAGTGTTTCTTTATATTCAGAATAGATCTCCAGTTTTTTATGCTCACTACTACTGTTTATGCCATATTTGATGGCATTTTCAACCAGTGTTTGGATCACCATCGCAGGTACCGGCTGGTCGAGGGTATCTTCATCAATCTCATAAACTACCTGCATTTGATCAGAGAACCTGATTTGTTCAAGGGAGATATAGTCTTTCAGGATAGAAAATTCTTTTTCGAAAAGTGTTTTCTCTGCTTTATCAACCTGAATACTGCTTCTCAAAATATTACTAAGCATTGTGATAGCAGACCTGGCTCTTACAGGATCCTCTGTAACCAATGACCTGATGCTATTTAAAGAATTGAATAAAAACTGTGGGTTGATATGCGACTTGATGGTTGTTATTTCAAGTTCTTTCAGCAAGTTTTCCAGTTTGGCTTGCTCAACATTTTGTTGCCTGGTTTTTTGAATATAGTGATAGGTAAAATAGAGAAGGTTCCAGATCAATACAAAATGGAAATATGAAAAGGCAAAACGAATAGCGATATTAAAAAAAGAAAAATCAGTCAGGTTTACAGACTGTATTTTCATGAGCATTTCTGTCGCAACAATACATAATCCAATCAGGAAGGAAAAGAATAATGACAGAATAGTTAAAGCTACCAGTTGCTTCTTAAAATCAAGTAGAATAATCTTGGTTTTTTGAATAACAAACCGCATCAGATGGGTAAGCCAGAAGCCAATAAATACATGCGTAAGCAATTGCTCAAAAAAGTAAGGCTGCGGTTCAGATCTAATAGATAAGTAAAAAAAGATATATATAAGGCAGTAAAGCGCCCACCCTGCAACCTGAAAAATCCAGTAATTTTTTTTGTGATTACTCATTAGGGACTAAGATATTAAATATGGTATTATCCTTCGCATATTGTGTATGTACGGTAATTGAATATTTTTTATCGGTGAGTATGTGGTTGAATTTTGGGTAATTCTTCATGAATTATCTATAAATTTCGAGTTCAATAACCTACCAACATGAAGAAAATACTTTGCTTTTTATTATTGACAGTTCTGGGATCTGAAATTACCTATGCCCAGGTAAAAGAAGAATGGAATACGATATTCCGATCCATTAATGAAGAAGTCCAGAAAAATTCAAAAGCCTATTCCACTTTAAAAGAAGCCACTGAAACCATCGGCCACAGACTTACCGGCTCGAAAAATGGAGAAAAGGCAGAAGCTTATGCTTATCAATTACTTAAATCTTATGGCTTTAAAAACCTGCGCTATCAACCTTTTGAAGTTGAAAGTTGGAGCAGGGGTACCATCCTGGTTGAAACCGGTGCAAATATGAATGCATTGAAAGAAGTAAAATCTGTTACACTGGCACACTCTCCTGTATCGGCCGATATTAACCTTGAAGTAGTGGACATGGGAAATGGATTGGAAGACGATTACCAATCTAACCCGGGAAAAGCAGAGGGCAAAATAGCCCTTGTATACCTCGGTGTTTTACCTGGATCAAAACCAGGAACCAGAAGTTTACATCGTTCAGAAAAAACAGCACTTGCTACTAAATATGGCGCAAAAGGCATCATCATCATCAATACTGCTGATGGCGGTATTTTATTAACCGGAACAGCTTCGGTAACAGGAAAATTAATTCCTATCCCGGCAGTATGTATCGGAAAAGAAGATGGTATGGCATTTAAAACAGCCGTAGCTGCAGGAAAACAATATGCCCATATCAAAATGACCAATTTCTCCGGCATGATTAAAGCAAGAAATGTAGTTGCTACCATTAAGGGGAAGTCTAAACCAAATGAAAAGATTGTAGTTGGCGGACATTTAGATAGCTGGGATCTGGCAACCGGTGCAATTGATAATGGTATTGGTTCATTCTCAGTACTTGATATGGCACGCACTTTTATGGCATTAAAACTACAACCTGAAAGAACAGTTGAATTTGTGATGTTCATGGGTGAAGAAGAAGGCTTACTTGGATCTAAAGCCTATGTACAGGCAGCAGTAAAAGATAAAAGCATCGATAATATTCGTTACATGCTTAATTACGACATGACCAACGATCCCAAAGGATATTCAACAACCGCAGAAGAAAGTCGTGAATTATTCCAGGGCATCGGTGCAATTGCCAAAAGTATTGATACCAGTTTTACCAACCAGTTCAGAAGCGGTGCAGGCTTGCACAGCGACCACCAACCATTTATGTTACATGGCGTACCTACTGGTGGTGCAGCAGGTGGTCGGCTACCTAATAATGCCGGACCATGCTACCACGCAGATTGCGATGGCTTTAAATTGGTTGATGAGCAGGGAATGAAAAATACAGTTCGATTCAATACCATGCTCTTATTTGGTATTGCAGATACCGATGTACTCAAAGCCAAACATTTTACGGATGCTGAGACAAGAGAATTTCTACTCAAAAGCAACCTGAAAGAACCGCTTAAAATTGCGGGTGAGTGGCGTTGGGAAGACTAGACAACTGAAGAATAACGAATATCCAACTTTGAATTTTGAAGTTGGGTATTCGTTATTTATTTTTTAGTATGTGCTTCAGTACTTCGAATCTGCCATCTATTTTATCGGGATCATAAGTTAGACCTAGTATGGAAGCGATGATTGGGTAGACGTGGATGTTTTCAAAACCGTTAATTTTCATCCTTTTTTTAAATGCAGGACCCCATGCCTGAAAGCTTGCCCTCATGTCTGGGATCGTTGGATCATAACCATGTTTCCCCGGACTGGTCCACTTACCATCCTTGCTGAAGATTTTTGGTAGCTTGGCCATAAGTATAATATCACCAATACGGTTATGCCAATCGTCTGATACACTGTAGTGAAATTTTTTTGGTACGTCTTTTTTCAGGTAAACATCATAATCTTTAGCAGTGCTGCTTAATTGCTGAAACATAGGTTCTATGTCTGCAGAATCTTTAGCGTATAGTTGAACTACGGCACTTCCATTACTGATGTCGAATTTATTTCGATCAATGGATGAAGGATAAGGCATTGTATTTTTATAATCAACCTCAGCCATTCCATGATCAGCTACAAAAATGAAATTTACCGGTAACCCTGAAGCTTCGGCTACTTCCTGAAGTTTACCAATACTATTGTCAACAAATTGCACAGCGTCAGCGGCTTCTTTGCTGTCTGGTCCAAATTCATGTGCCGCATGATCTACTTCGGGGAAATAAAAACTAATAAAATGTGGTCTTTTATCTTCCGGCAAAGCAAGCCATTGTCTTACTTTTTCTATGCGATCAGTTATGCTTATTTTTTCATTATAAATGTAATGATAGGTTGGAAATGTATTTTGAATAGGCGCTTCTGATGCAACCCAATAGAAACTCGCTGAAACCATTGACTGCTGTTCTGCTAATACCCAGAGAGGAGTACCACCATACCAATAAGGGTCAGGGACCATTTTTTTATTACTCATGGAATAAAACTCGGTTCTGCTGCGATCGTAAAAGCTATTGTCTACCAATCCATGGTGTGCAGGATATAGACCTGTTACAATAGTATAATGGTTTGGAAAAGTAAGGGAAGGAAAAGAAGGAGTCATATAATCTGCATAGGCTCCTTTTTTACGGAGAGACAACAGATTTTTTGCCTGGTATTTTTGCGCAAAATCAGCCCGAAAACCATCTGCTGATATTAGTATAACATAGGGCTTCTGCTGTTGTTCAATACTATTCTTTCTGCCCTGGATAATTTGCTCAGTAGTGTCTTGCGATTTTACTGCACCGAATATTACTAGCAAACAACAGGTTAGCAACAGCTTTTGCATTATAAAGGTTTTATGCAAAGCTAAGCTCCAATATTGGGATTCAAGAATCCGGATATTAGTAAATAATGAACAATAGACCATAGACCATGGACCATGGTCTATGGTCTATCTTTCCCCCATTTATGCTGGAGATACATTGAAACATAAATTGTTATAACAGCAGATAACATACCTCCGGCCAGATCAATTGGAAAATGTTGTGCCAGGTACACCCTTGAGTAAGCAGCAGCAATAGCAATTGTAAATGCAATTGGCAGCACCCATTTTCTATGAAAGAAAAAGCATGCTAACAAGCATAAGGTAAAAACGGTGGTTGTATGACCAGACGGAAAGCTATTTAAAGTATGAAGCTCTACGCCATTAACCTGATGAAAAAGTGAATGGTCGCTTATAGCTAGCGAGGGGCGGGGAAAGCCTTTGAAAAAAACATTTTTACTCAGTTGGGCGATAAGTGTAGAAAAGATAATGGCTGAAATGATCAGTATCCAGTACTTGCGGCGAAATATCAATACCAATAATGTAGCAGGAACCCACATAATACCATCACCAGCATAAGTAAGGTATTTAAAAAACTGATCTGCAATATTACCAAGGTCTGTATTCAGTAATAAAAAAGCGTTTTCCTTTCCATACCCTACTGAAAAAACAAATAACGAAGCACTTAATAATAAGGTAATGCCAATCGCTACATGCAGGTTATATGGGAGCTTTGTGTTTTTCACAAAGCGAAGAAAAGGAAAACGCTGCTAAACTGCAATTCTGTTTATACTACACCAGCCAGTTCCAGGCTTTTTTTCTTTAATTTAACCACATCAAGGTTATCGATAATCGGGTCAGCGGTTAGGATTAATGAACTGTTGTGTTCTTTCCACCAACTGGCATTAGTCAGCTTACTTACATGCAGCACCCCGACAAGGTATTTTCTTTCGGCTTCCGCATGCCATTCTTCGATCCATTCAAATTCTTCCCTTGGAATATATTTCCAGTCATCAAAACTGATATATACTTTAAGGAAAAAATCATTGGTTAAAGTATGCGGCGTATGGTGGTATAATTTTTTATACTCATACCTGTAATTATACCTTAGTGCCGCAATATCACTTAGTACTGCAGATGCAGTAGGGAAACTGCCGGCACCTTTTCCATAAAAGAATTGCTTATCGGCAAAACCACTTTCTATTACAACGCCATTGTATTCATTTTTCACAAAAGATAATGGCTCATCCTGTTTAACAAACTGAGGTAAAACAAACGCCGCTACGGTGCCATTTTTAAGTTTTTTGGCCTGGGCAATTAATTTGATATCCAGGTTTTTTTCTTTGGCAACAAGGGCATCGCTAAGTTGAATATTCTGTATGCCGCTGAATAATATTTCTTCCGGCTTTGATACAATACCATACGCATGGTTCAATAGTATTACCCATTTGTTCAAAGCATCATATCCTTCTACATCCAACTTTGGGTTGCTTTCCGCAAAACCGAGTTGTTGCGCAAGTAAAAGTGCAGATTGAAAATCGAGCTTATCCTCAAACATTTTGGTAAGGATAAAATTGGTGGACCCATTCACAATAGCTTTAATGGAATGGAGCAGATCATTGTCGTAATATTCTTCCAGGTTCCTGATTACAGGAATAGAGGCACAGGCGGAAGACTCATACAAAAATGACTGGCCAGTTTGTTCCTGAATTTCCAGTAGTTCCTGTAAATGCTCGGCAATCATTTTTTTACTGGCACTTACTACTGATTTCCCGTTTTGTAAAGCGGTAGACACAATTTCAAAAGCCGCATTTGCGTCGTCGATTACTTCAACTATTACATTGATTTCAGGGTCGTTTAAAAGTGCTTGTCTGTCGGTAGTAAATAAATCGCCAGGGGCATCCCTTTTCTTATCTGCATTCCTGATACAAACTTTTTTGATGGTTGCTTTCAGGGAAGGCGTTTGTTGTAATACTTTGTACAATCCTTCTCCCACTACGCCAAATCCAAATAATCCAATTGTTAACTGTTTGTGTGCTTCCATTAGTTTATGCTATTGATTGTGTTGAATATTTCGGTTGTTTATTTTTTATGCGATCAAAACTTTCTTTAAGATCATTGATCAGGTCCTCCGTTTCTTCCAAACCGATTGATAACCTGATCAGACTATCAGTTACGCCAGCGGCTCTTCTTTTTTCTGCCGGAATAGATTTATGCGTCATGTTAGCTGGGTGTGATACCAGGCTTTTAATGCCACCCAAACTTTCAGCCAGTTTGAATAGTTGGGTACTGGTAACAAATTCAATGGCCGCCTCTTCTGTATCTTCTTTGAGTGAGAATGAAATAATGCCTCCAAAGTTCTTCGCCTGCTTTTTCGCAATCTCATGATTAGGATGAGAAGGTAGTCCAGGGTAATATACTTTATCAACAGCAGGATGTGTTTCCAGGAATTCAGCTACTGCCAAAGCACTATAGCAATGCTGACGGATGCGGAGATGTAATGTTTCGATACCACGAATAACCAGCCAGCTATCAAATGGCCCCAGTATCGCACCGCATGCATTTTGAAGGTATTTTAGTCTTGCCCCGATTTCCCTGTCCTTCGCCACCACAATACCTGCGATGAGGTCACTATGTCCACCAAGGTATTTAGTAGCACTATGCACTACAATATCAGCTCCCAGTGAAAGAGGTTGTTGTAGGGCTGGCGTTGCAAAAGTATTATCCACGCAAAGTAAACAGGCATTCGCTTTGGCAATTTTTGCTATTGCAGCAATATCTGAAATTTTAAGGGTAGGGTTAGTTGGTGTTTCGAGCCAGATCAGTTTTGTATTGGGAGTAATTGCATCAACAATATTGGCCACATCAGTGGTGTCTACATAATGCACTTTTATTCCGAACTGTTCATAAACATTATTGAATAATCGGAATGCCCCTCCATAAATATCATCAACCGCAACAATTTCATCCCCGGTTTTAAGGAGTTTAATCACCGTATCAATTGCTGCCAGTCCGCTCGCGAATGCAAGTCCAACCTCGCCTTGTTCCAGTTCAGCGATCAATTTTTCAAGCGTGGCCCTAGTTGGGTTTCCACTTCTTGCATAATCATAGCCTTTATTTACACCTGGCGCATCCTGTACAAAAGTGGATGTCTGATAAATAGGCACTGCAATAGCGCCTGTTAGCGGGTCTACCGGAATACTGTGGATCAGTTTTGTTGCGTTGCTCATTGTTAAACAGTTTGGCCTTTTCTAATGAAAAGAATGAAAAATGTTGTTAGTAATGTTTTTTCGTAGCAACAAATCCTGAAGGAGAGTGGACTTACCTGGAGAGCATAAAAAAAGCTCACCCGGTAAGTCAGATGAGCTTGAACTATGTAGAACGGCGAACCGTTTAAAAATCAAACTATTACTCTGACTTATCTCTTTCCGCCTGGGGCGGAATCGGATTTGGCACCTTCGTACCGCTGAGTAAGCGATATGGGTTGCCAAGGCATCAT
>CAZTCS010000035.1:0-26168 GCA_964611995.1 uncultured Sediminibacterium sp.
ATTATAGGCTTTCTGCTTTTAATTGAATAAATGAGGGGACCTGGGCGAATTAGATTATTTAAAATAAGCTGATTAAAGAAATATTTGGTTGCTACAAATGCACTATTTGTTATTATTAGCAGATAGTCTAAAGTAAGCACCAATAATGACTTGAAGCTTGCAGCTTGTGGCTTGAAGCTATTCCTCTCTCGGCAAACAGCTTTTTTTACCCGGTAAAAGGCTTTCATCTCAAAGGCTTTAATGGTATATTTATACAAAACACAACTGTATGAACCAAGCCATTATTAATCTTTACGATGAATACACACATAAGCCATTACCCAGGGAAGTTTTCCTGAAAAGACTGGCACTTCTTGCAGGTAGTACGACTGCTGCCATGGCTATTTTACCAATGCTTGAAAACAATTATGCCAAAGCTGCTACCATTCCTGAGCAGGACATTGATTTATATACAGAAGATATTACTTACGATGCCGATGGTATTACCATGAAAGCTTATCTCGCTAAACCCAAAAAAGAAGGGAAATATGGCGGCATAATGGTGATACACGAGAACAGGGGACTCAACGACCATATTCGTGATGTAGCCAGAAGAGCCGCTAAAGCTGGTTACGTTGTTATTGCACCCGATGCATTGGGCCCTGCCGGAGGCACACCTACCGATCAGGATAAAGCAAGAGAACTGTTTAGTAAAATAGACGCCAAACAAAACCTCAACAATTTCGTCAAAGGATTCGATTACCTGAAAAGTCGAAAAGATTGTAATGGTTTAACCGGATGCGTTGGTTTTTGCTGGGGCGGTGCATTGGTTAACCAATTAGCCGTAAACGTACCCGACCTTAAAGCTGCTGTTGCTTTTTATGGCAGGCAAGCAGATGCCGCTGATGTTCCTAAAATCAAAGCAGCCCTTCAACTACACTATGGCGGATTAGATGAACGCATCAATGCAGGCATACCCGCTTATGAAGAAGCACTGAAAAAGAATAATGTGAAATATGAAGTATATATCTACGAAGGCGTAAACCATGCTTTTCATAATGATACTTCCGGCGCAAGGTATAATGAACCAGCAGCTAAACTGGCATGGCAAAGAACCCTCGCTTTCTGGGCGGCAAATATGAAATAGTTTTATTGATTTTCTGAAGAATTGGCTGCAAGCTGCATGCTGCAAGCTACAAGTCTTGATTGGTGCTTGTTATAGGCTTTTTGCTTTTAACTGAATAAATGAGTGGGCTTGAGAATTTGATAATTTAAAATGAGCTGGTTAAAGAAATTTTAGATTGCTGTTAATGCACTTTCTGTTATTAATAGAACACAGATTTTCAAGATTTTCAAGATCTATCATGATAAATCCTGAAAATCATGAAAATCCGTGTCCCATCATACAAATGATATACAACTCGTGGCTAGATTAACCAAGACAGCAATAGCTTGCAGCTTGCGGCTTGTAGCCTGAAGCCAAATTTCCCCAGATAATACTGAAATAGTTCCCTGAATTGCTAATTTTTAAATCAAACATTAAACAATAGGGCATTACAACTGTTACCTTTGTTCAAATAGTTAAACATGATAGCAACCAAAGCCTATGCAGCACATACCCCAAAAGCTGCACTTGCCCCTTTTGAATTGGAAAGAAGAACTCCAGGACCTTTAGATATACATATTGAAATATTGTATTGTGGCGTATGTCATTCCGATATTCACCAGGCCCGTGAAGAATGGGGCAAAGCAATCTTCCCAATGGTTCCCGGACATGAAATCGTAGGGAAAGTTGTACAGGTGGGCGATAAAGTAACCAAGTTTAAAGTTGGTGACCTGGCAGGTGTAGGATGTTTTGTTGACTCTTGCCGTACCTGCGAGAACTGCAAAAACGATCTTGAACAATATTGCGACGATGGTATGGTTGGTACCTATAACGGACTGGAACGCACAACCAATGCGCCTACTTATGGAGGTTACTCTACCAATATAGTTGTTGATGAACACTATGCATTGCATATTTCGGATAAATTACCACTCGCAGGCGTAGCACCATTACTTTGCGCAGGTATCACTACCTATTCTCCCCTACGTTATGTAGGTGTTAAGAAAGGTCATAAAGTTGCGGTATTTGGTTTAGGTGGACTTGGACACATGGGTGTAAAATTTGCTGCAGCATTTGGCGCGGAAGTTACCATGCTAAGTACATCACCTTCTAAAGAAGCTGATGCTAAAAGATTAGGAGCTCATCATTTTGCCCTGATTACTGATAAAGAAGTCATGAAAAACCTGGCTAATTCCTTCGACTTTATTCTCAATACCGTTTCTGCAGACCATGAATATGGCACTTACCTGAACCTGTTGAAAACAAATGGTGTGATGATTATTGTTGGTCTTCCAGAATCTCCATCTAAAGTACCCGCTTTCGATCTGGTACCAAAACGGAGAAGTATCATGGGTTCCATGATTGGCGGTATTAAGGAAACACAGGAAATGCTTGATTTCTGCGCAGAACATAATATCGTTTCAGACGTTGAAGTAATTTCAATAGAACAAATCAATGAAGCTTATGAAAGAATGATCAAAGCAGATGTGCGTTATAGATTTGTGATTGATCTGGCTTCACTGAAATAATTACCTCTTTATAAAAAAAATGCCCCGAAATATCGGGGCATTTTTTTTATAAAGACATTCCTTCGTTGATCTATTGGGCAACTCTTTCTGTTTTGGCATAATTGATATACCTGTTTTTTCCGACCACACTAATATCCAATATTAGTTTATACTTTATTCCCCCAACCAATGTACTGGTTTCTACTCGTTCTTGTTTAACTCCTGGCGTACTTTCTTTCGTTTGTCTCAGTAACTCTTTAAATGCCCGGCCTTCCATTGTTTTAGGTGCTGGGATTTTATGAATAGATAATACAGTAGGTGCAATATCTACATTTGAAGTTGGCAAATTGCTTTCGAACGACTCTTTAAATGAAGGCCCTTTTGCCAGTAATGCAATATGAACTTCATAAGGACTAAACCCGCCGTGTCCTGCCACCCCACGTGCAAAACTTGCGCCAGCATACCCGGCTTCATTTTTATCGTCGTTCCAGTTTTCGTCTACCAGTATATCGGCTGCTCTTTCGGGATGGTTCCAGTGTATTGATTCGAACGATAAAGTTCCTGGCACCCAACCTTTCTGATCGCCTTTTTTAGCTCCTTTTGTAAAAATGGCTCCAACCCAATTCTCCTGTTGTAATGCCTCTACCACTTTTCTAATGATAGCAGTATCCTTATGTTTAATATATAACGCACCTTCCGCTGCAACAATATCATCAGACTCTTTAGATTGCTTTAAACCTTTTTGTATCAAGAAATCTGCAATGCCTAATTTTCCTTTTTTTGTTACAAACCCATGGTCGGTGGAAATGATGATATTTACTTTTTTACTCAACCCTTTCTCTTCCAGTGCTTTTATGATTCTTCCAAACTGTTCATCAACAGATCTGATAGAAGCATTTGCATTTACCGAACCTATACCATCACTATGTGCGGCACCATCCGGATCAGAAAACCAGATAGCGTTTACAAGAGGTCCATCAGAAGCAAAGCCAAATTGAATCAAAGCATCTGTCACCCATTTATGTTGCGCACTATTGGGCTTGCCATGGGCAGGAATTGGTCCCAAGGCTTTAACAAGCGTCTCTTTAAACTCGGCTGGAAGTATCATTGAAGTATTTACAATAGCCCCCCTCCCGATTTTATGGTTTTGAAGTAATGCTTGTCCGCTCGATCCCGAACTAAATACCATCATCCTATGTCCCGCCTTCTCCAAAGCTTCACCCAGTGAAATTGCAGTTAACAAATTGCCATGCGTAGCTTCGGTGATCCTGTTTAATTCCTTTGCCTCACCTGTATTAAGTCCTTTTAAAGGATCTACCTGCGGAAAGTAAACTGTATTACCCATAATACCATTGGTAGCAGGATAACTTCCTGTTGAATAACTTGAAGAGTTTACGCGTGTTACTGTTGGAAAAACACTGTGGTGTTGTTTTCCATAAGCACCTTGTTTGCTGAATGCATACACATTCGGCATTAACTCAGGTGTTATATAATCAGGTCTCAATCCATCAAAGAACACAATCAATGTTTTGATTGATGTATCAACCTGAGCGGTTAATTGTAAGCAGAGACCTAAAGTCAAAATGATCAGGCTATATTTTTTCATAAACTAATTTTTACTGATGATTATTTTTCCCACCATACTTTAATATCGCTGTTATCGCCTCCCATTGATGTCACAGCTTTTGCCAGGTTCTCTGCATTTAATGATTGCAGGTAACTTGGATAAGGCACCCTGCTTGGAAATTTATTCTCAGCCGGTATACCAGTACCTCTAGGCAAAACAGGGTATCCGGTTCTTCTCTTTTCAAACCATGATTGATAGTCTACAAAGAAATAAGCGTAATACTTTTGCAACATGATCTGTTCCAATTGCCTTTCTGAGTTGGCAGCAACATCATAAAGCACCCCAGACTGGTTGAAATAACCTGCTGGTACAGTTAACCCCCATTGAACCATAGATGCAGTAATACCTGCTTCATAGTGTTGTTTGGGCGTTTTACCTGTCGCAAAACCCTTCAGTGAAAGTTCGGCTTTAATAAATTCAAGTTCTGATAATGTCATCATTATACCCATTGGTACATAAGTTTTCAAAACATCACTGTAACTAGAATTTCGTCCTACCTGATATTCTGTAGTTGTTGGATAACCACTTTCAATACCAACATAAGTTGGCACACCTCCTACTGTAACCGTGGTACACCATAATGTTCTTCTTGGATCATTGTCGGCATTCATTTTATTCATGAAAAATTTGGTGAAATATGTTCCGTCGCGCCAATCCAATTGCCTTGCATTGTAATATGGATTGAAATAAGGATAAGACCCAGTAAAGCGGAAAATGGCTTCGTCTGCATTCGCAGTAAATAAAGGATATTTTACCTGATCGGCAAGCATTGCACTGATCTGGTTATTTACACTTAACTCATCGTTACGCTTTGATATTCTAACGAGTAAACGGAGTCTTAAAGAGTTACAAAACTTTTTCCACTTCACCATTCCAGGATTGATGGTACCTGATAAAGTATTGGCACTGTACAGTACATCACCACCATAAGTCAAGGCTTTGCTTGTATTAATCAAGCCATTAGCTGTTTCCAGATCTGCCAATATCTTTGTATAGATATCTTTCTGCTTATCGAATGCCGGTTGAAAATTTCCTTTTGTCGCTTTAATAGCTTCGCTATAAGGAACATCACCATACAAATCGGTTAAAATTGAATAAGCCCATGATTTGTATATCAGCGCTATTGCTTTGTAGTTGGGCTCATTCAATTCATCCGCAATTTGATAGATGTCTTCGATATCTGTGAGGTAAGAATAAAAATTACTCCAAACACCTGCTCCAGGGTTTACTACATAACGATGCAACCCTGTTCCCCCTGGACTTGAACGTGGCGCATCTACTTGCATAAGTTCATGGGTAAAACTCCTGGAAGAAGTTACTGCCGAGCTTATGATCCGGTACTGTAGCTGACTCAGCATTACTCCGGGATTCACTTGCTTTGGTCTGTTTGGATCTGTATTTAAGGACTCAAAATTTTTAGCACAACTCGTTAATAAAACAAGGAAGAGAAGTGCAATGTATGGTGATAAAAAATACTTTTTCATGATTACTTTTTTGCTCGGTTAGAATTTGAATGTGAGGTTAATACCCATATTCCTTGTTGACGGAAACTGTGTTAATTCAACACCAGGTGTTAAGGTTCCGCTATTCAGGTTCCCTCCTTCAGGATCAAAACCAGGGAAGCTGGTAATATTAAACAGATCGCGGCCATAGATGGCGATATTGGTTTGTCTTATCCCGATCTTAGCCAATGTCTTTTTAGGTAAACTAAACTCAACACGTGCTTCACGTAATTTCAGGTATGAAGCATCGAAGATGTTCATTTCAGCATTGCTGATTGCGTATATATTGTCGTAATATGAGCTGGCTGGAACATTAACGGTATTCTTTTCATACTTACCAGTTCCGTTATTAAATACAACACCATCTCCAACGATTCCATTATCTCTTCCAGGTAAAGTAACTTTTGTTTTACCCAGCGTATTGTTTTTATGGTTGGTTTGAGAATACATGCTGCCACCTTTCTGTCCATCTAACAGGATATTGATCCTGAAATTGCCGATAGTGAATTCATTCATTAATCCTGCTTTCCAATCAGCAAAAGCATTACCCCATTTCTTCACAACCGGATCAAGTGGTGCCGGAAGACCGTTTGTTGAATAGATGATTTGTCCATCTGCTGTACGCTGAAAACCCTTACCATACATATCTCCCATCCTACCGCCAACGCGTGCTTCTATGCTCACATTGCTACCATGACTATAAATAACCTGGTTCGTAATACCTGCCGCTAATTCACGTACATAACTTCTGTTTCTGCTCCAGGTAAGTGTACTTGTCCAGGAAAAATGTTTGTTGACAATTGGCTTTCCGGTCAATGTCAACTCAATACCCTTACTGTTAATTAATCCGGCATTAACCAATGCATTTGAGTAGCCTGATACCGGATCTAAAGGAATGGCCAGAATCTGGTTTTTACTTTTATTATTATATACGGCCAGGTCAACGCCAATTCTTCCTTTATAAAAGCGCATATCTAACCCAGCTTCATAACTGGTTGTTATTTCTGGTTTCAGATCGGTATTAAATAAGGTGGAAGGATTGGTAAAACTATTGCCGTAAATACGGTCATAATATTTATCGGTCTGGTATGGTCTGGTATCATTACCAACCTGTGCCCATGAAGCCCTGAATTTTGCAAAGGAAATAAGTTCAGGTAAAGTGAACATATCACTCAGTAAAAAACTGGTGCTTACTGAAGGGTAGAAAAAGGAGTTATTTTTAAAAGGCAAAGTGCTCGACCAGTCATTTCTTCCGGTAAGGTCAACAAATATTTGGTCCTTATAGGAAAACTGTGCAGATCCATAAACACTATTGATGGCTTTCTTTGTTTTAACCGCATCAACCACTGCAGGATCAAGGCTATTAGATACCTGATATATTCCGGGTTGTGATAACTGATCGGCATAAGCTCCTGAGAAATCATAGGTTTGTCTCATGGCATTTGCACCACCGGAAATTGTATAATTAATATTGTCACCAAACTTGTCTTTATAGGTGAGCAAGAAATCACTATTCATTTCATAGTTGAATACATTCTGCTCACGATACATACCACGCGGGTATTTTGTCATGCTGTACGGACGTTGTTGCGAACGAAATTCAAAAGACAAATCAGTACCTGTACGCAGCATTAGTTCCAACTTTTTATTGATGGTATAAGTAGCTGAGATATTTCCGATCACACCATGCTTATTCATTTTGTTCAGCATCTCATATAAATCAAGGTATGGGTTGTCTGGTCCAGGGTTGTATGGATTTCTTTGTTTAACGCCCACAAGTCCTGGTTCCCAATAAGGCTTAAACCATTCGGGTCTGATATTTGGTGCAGTTCCAATAATCAGAAAGTACATAATGGTCTGGTTATTGTATCCTGCAGTTGGAAGGTTATCGCTGTGTTTATTGGTATAGTTTACTTTACCGGTAATTTTCAGGCGATCCGAAACTTTTTGAGAAACAGACAATGCTGCATTGATTCTTTCAAAACCTGTGTTCGGCAATATCCATTCATTTTTAAGATGGGTGAGTGATAAGCGGGCAGAACCCTTATCGTTTCCACCTTCCATTGAGATACTATTGGAAATGGTAAGTCCGGTTTTAAAATACCCGGATATATAATCTTTATGCGCAACCCAGGGTGTTCTTACGGTAGGTCTTCCATCGGGTGCATCTGGATTATACTGGAAATATTGCTGACCATTGAATCTTGGCCCCCATGCCCTACCTGCAGCAACACCGGTGCTGGTATTTGGGCCATCAGGACTATCGAGGTATGAATAATAAAGATTGGTTCTTCCTTCTCCATATTCAAATTGATAATCAGGCCATCTGTTTACCTGATCGATGCTGATATTTGAATTAAAGGTTACACCAATTCCTTTATCACTGCGTTGTCCGGTTTTTGTGGTGATGATGATTGCACCACCTGCTGCACGACTACCATATAAAGCAGTTGCACCAGGTCCTTTTAACACGGTAATTTTATCGATATCATCGGGGTTGATGTCGGATAAGCCCGAACCGAAATCAACAGGTCCGTCAGAAGAAAGGTGTGCACTATAACCCGTTCCGGTTATCCGGCTGTTAACAGGTACACCATCAATTATAATGAGTGCCTGGTTGTTATCAAGATTAAGTGAATTCTCTCCACGCAGTGTAACGCGCGATGATCCCATCGGACCAGAGCCTGTTCCCTGAATATTTAGACCTGCTACTTTTCCTGAAAGGGTATTTACCCAGTTATTGGTTTTGGCATCTTTTACCGCATTTTCTTTTACGGTTTGTGCCGCATAGCCTAGAGATTTCTCTTCTCTACGGATACCTAATGCTGTTACCACCACTTCCTGTAAGACTTCCTTTTTTTCCTGAAGTAGGATCAAAAGATCTTTTCCATTCTTTACAGGTACTTCTGTATCCTGGTATCCAGTGTAACTGATCACTAATATGGCATTAGATAAAGATTTTCCTTGCAGGTTCAAAGTAAAAGAGCCATCTGTTTGCGTAGCAGTTTTTATATCAGTTCCTTTTAATAGTACTGATGCGCCTGCTAAGGAATTAGCGGCAGTATCTTTTACAACACCTTTAATGGTTTGCGCATTGGTAATGGCCGCCAGTAATACAAAGCAGACCCATAACAATAATTTTCGGGGGAATGGGGTAAGTACAGATTTCATAAACAGTTTTTAAGACTGCAAATGTTTCTGTTTTAGTAGCAGCGGGGAACACAAAAAACTAAACTTAATGATTCAATGAAGATTTGTTCACAGTATGGTAAGAGATCGCTAACAATTCGGTAACTCTTAGGGGTTTGCTGGCAGCCATTGATTGTTGTCTTGGGAAAATTGCTTCAAGCTTCAAGCTTCAAGCTGCAGGCCTTTATTTGTGCTAATTAAATGCTTTCTGCTTTTGATGGAATAAATGAAGGTGGTATAATTTAAAATGAGCTGGTATAATAAATATTGGATCGCTATTAATGCACTACCTGTTATTAATAGAACACGGATTATCATGATTTTCAGGATTTATCATGATAGATCTTGAAAATCATGATAATCTGTGTTCCATCATATGCACACCAATAGCTCACGGTCAATTTTCCCGGAACAACAATGGCTATGGCCTATAAGCAACCGACATATGATGAAAAAATTAAACTGCTATTGCACTTCTATGTGATAGGCGAAGAAAATGTTCGAGACTTTCATCCGACCATTTATTCTTTTCTTCCACCCACATACAAAGATGATTTTTTACAGCAGTTAATTTAGCCCATGCCTGCTTAAGTATTGCTGGTTCATTTGATGGACGTTCGGAAGATGTTTCTGTTCCAAGTTCAGCGATGATTTCGCCGTTCATTCCCCTGAAACTATCTTTAAAGAATTTACCAACGGGCGCTTCGGTTTCGCCAAAAACACAATTGCCCAGGATTAATCCCCAAACAGTATCTCTTTCCGGATTAAGAATAATATTGAGGTGCAGGTATGCAATCGTTTCACCCTGTTGATTGGTAATGGCGGTCATATCAGTTGTTTTGGGAGGCCAATGTTAAGTATATGGAATTGCATTGGACTCGGATTAGGAAAGAATTAATGGTAAGTTTACAATAACATAACATGGAAAAATTCGAGTTTCCTTTGTTTTTTCAGATTAAAATTGTATATAAGAATACTCCTTTAGTTAAAGAAGTACATATCGACTTGACTATTTGTCTGGTTCGGGAGTATTACTAATACAACAGCGTTTACCTAAGCGTACAATTTTATCATTTCTTCAGCCAGACCAAAAGAGAGTGTCATACCGGCACCACCCAGGCCATTAAGAATGAATACATTGTTGACTGGTGATAAACAGATTTCAGTTGCCCCATTTTTCATTTTTGGATAAATGCCATGCCAGCTTTGCTCTAATTGCCAGTCGGAATAATTTAACATCTGACCTAAATACGATAATATTAATTGATTAATATGCGCTGAATCAAATGGCTCAAAACTATGTCCATATTCATGAGAATCCCCCACTGTTAGTTGTCCACTTTCATTTTGAGAGACCATAACATGGATCCCTCTATCAATATACTCCTTCATCTCTGATTCATAACGTTGTGCCAACCTTGAGATGCCATTTGCTTTTGCAAAAGACTTATAATGAACCAGTGATAGCCCCCCACAAATTGATGTTCCAATGTTAAAATTTTGATCAGCGGATTTAAAACGCATCATTTGCAACTTGCACCTGGTAATGGGTTGGTTTGAGAAATCATTGGGAAATAAGGTTTCAAAATCCTGTCCGCTGCAAACCCAAATCTGATCAGCTTCCAATTTTTGATCACCGATATATGCAGCACCTGTTTCAACCTGCGTAACCTGTGCTTTAAATATGAATTCAACATCAAGAAAATTTTCCAGGTATGTAGCTACAGAAGGAATAGCAATACGCGGGTTTACTATCATTTCTGTTGTGCTAAACAATCCTCCTAACAACCCTTTTTGTTTAATATGGGGAAATCGTGCCGCTATGGTTGAAGCACTGATTAAAAAAACGGACCTCCCTTCTGCCTGAAACAATTCTGCTAATTCTTCTAAAACCTGCCACTCATCTAGCTGGTATGCCAGATGTAAACTTCCGGATTCGCTATACCACATTCCGGTACTATCACTTATATCTTTCCATATTTGCCTGGACCGGATAGCCCTGTTGAAAAGCAGTCCTTCTGGCTGACCAATTGGCCAAATCATGCCAAAATTCCGTATTGAAGCACCAACAGCCTTTTCTGATCTTTCTATCACCGTAACTTTATAGCCAGCTAATGATAAGGCTCTTGCTGTTGCTAGACCAACTATACCTGCTCCTATTACAATGGCGGTTTTATGACTCATATACAACTGTTGATTTGAGTTTCTTAATAAAATAAATCATTGCGGCAACTGTAAGGGATATTCCAATCACAGACAGATAAATTACACCAGTACTATATATTTCAATCCACTGTGTTTTTATCTTAAGTACGGTTTTCATAACGATTACGCTAACACTTCCCATATATCCAAAAGAGTCTGCTACATACATCAGAAACCCAACATTTCCTGCAGTTCCGAAAGCGGCTATCATTCTATCGAATAAAATACAATTGAAGGGAATATAGCCCATGTATAATCCCAACCCTACTGCACTCATCCACAAAAAAGGGTCTAGCATTCCAAATGAAAACATTAGAGAGCTTATTCCAGCCAATAAAAATCCTGTGATGATGAGGTAGTGGGTAACAATAAATGCTTTCTTATTATTACGGATCAGCATCATTGCACTTATCATCAATAGTACAAATACCGTTACGGGGATTTCGGTATTGGTAAAGACGCCTGGATTATTTCCATAACCAAGCTCATTCCACATATCAGCAGCGAAATTATCCCGGATATCTCTGAAAATGGTTAGAAACACATACACTACGATCAGCAATACAATTCCGATACTGAATTTTTTGAAGAATAGTTTTCGCTGGAGTTTGTTCATAGGAACCCTCACCACTTTATGTTTCTGGTCATCTAAAGATGGTGGTGGAATTTGTTCCAGTAAATAAACCAGTATTAATACTGGGAACATGAATACCAATCCAGTGATAAATGGTAACCATTTTTCTGCTATATCAAAATTCAATAGCAGCCATTTAGCAACCGACTTAACAAACCCCGAAGAAAAAATAAAACTAACTGCTAGTGCAGCTCCTATAAAGTCCGTGGCTTTTCGGCCTTCTGCAAAAGAGAAAATAATTCCCCAGATAATTCCCAAAGGAAACCCATTTACGAAAAGAAACAGGATATTATAGGGAGAAGGCACCAGTGCAAATAACAGTAAGGCAGACCAGGATATTGCCAATAACAATAGTACCAGTTTACCCCTGCCTATATGGGCCAATTCAGCAATAAACTTTATACCATAAAATTTGCTGAACATGTAACCCAATACCTGACATATCACCAAAGCATCTTTATACGCAAGACCAAATACATGATGTTCATTGCTAAATGCACCAACGGTAAAGGGTTTACGAAAAGCATATACAGATGCATAGGTTAAAAAGCAGATAAGGGCCGCATATATAGCAACCTGGATATCTTTTCTTCTTGTAGCCTTCTGATTAATCTGCATGCTTGTGTATTAGAGTATTGCAGTTAACTCCATCAGTGAATCAATAATAAAATCCGGGTTATATTGTTTCAGTTGTTCTTTATTGTAGGCGCCCGTGGTAACAGCAATTACTAACCCACAATGTGCATTCCTTCCTTCCCTTACATCAACTTCTGTATCACCGATTTTTACAACTTCGGCAGGATCGCTAATGTTTAGTTCTTTCATAAGGTATTCTATCATATAGGGAGCAGGTCTTCCTTCCGCAACTTCGTCGCTGCAAACTATTTTGTTTATAAATGGGTGTTTATTCCATCCAATACTTGTGAGAAGCGCATCTGTTATTACCCTTGTGAATCCTGTATTTAGTGCTACTTTAATATTTTTTTCCTGTAACCATTTAAATATTTCTTCTGCATAAGGAAGTGGGTTCAGGTTTTTTGTTTCCTGGTAAAATGCAACCATCAAATCATTAAAACGATCATGAATTTTATTGATTAGTATTTCATTTTCAGAGATTGCTTGTTTACCAAATTTTTCTACAATAATCTTAACCGCATCAATTTTACGATAACCCATAACCTGGTCAACTTCAGCTGGGTCAACATCAATGCCTGATTCAGCGAAAGCAGTCCGGAAGCACTCATTGATATTTCCGGCATCGCTTACTGTTGTGCCAGCAATATCAAAGACTGCTAAAGCAATTTTTTTCATATTGAAAGATTATGTTGTTTTAAAAGATGTTTTTTCATCCGCTCTGCGTAAAATTCCAGAGCTGGCAAGGGTATGTTTTCGATTTTAGCCTGCTCGTCCCATTTACGCAAGGCTATATACAATTCAAACAAAGGATCTTCTTCAAATGCGGCTGCTTCTTCAGCAGACATTACACCTCCCTGAAATTGTAATGTTTCCAGACTTGCTTTTGAAAGATTTCTAAGATATTCAGGGTATTTATAGGTTAGATAACGTTTGGCTTCAACATGCGACGCTACCAGTTGTGCAATTTTAGTAGAGAACCCTTTACCCAAAAGATATGCAGCGCCAATTCTTTCATGATCGGCGACCCCATATTCATCCATATACCTAACATCCATAATATGCTCACATAAATGGCCGATATCATGAAAGAATGCCGCAAGAATTACATCATCGTCATACCCTTCCGCTTCTGCCAACTGCGCACATTGACACATGTGCTCTATCTGAGATACTTTTTCGCCTATATAATTATCATTCCCATAGGATCTATATAACTCAAGTATATTATCTATATGCTTATCGATTATTTCTAAAGTCATAACTCATGTGTAATGTTATAATCAGATGTAGGTAAATTTTGAAGCAATGGCGTAACCAGCCAGTTACGCCATATACTACTAACTATAAATCTTACCCAGTTCTTTACGTTATTTGATGATCCACATTGCAGTATTTAGATCGTCTGCACCTTGTCTGCTTACTGCTTCTGCCCTGTTAGCTTTGTTTAATGATTGTTCTGAAAGTGGATAGATATACCTCAGTGGTACTTTGTTATTATTTAAGTTATCAACACCTGGAATAATTTCCGGCATACCAGTTCTGCGCCAGTCGAACCATGCTTCCAGGCCATTAAAAAATAAGGCCACCCATTTTTGCAATGCAATCTTTTGTAATTTTTCAGTTTGTGTTCCAGCATAAGCTACTCCTTGCTGTGTGTAATATCCTGCAGGCGGAGTAACATTGATCCCATACTGCGATGGCACCATACTATTATAGAAACTAAAATTTGCTTGTATTCCACGCAGGTAATAATCTTCCGGGGTACTGGCAGATGTGATCATACCTTTTTCGGCTGCTTCCGCAAGTATAAATTGCAGCTCTGCATAAGTCATAATTAAACCTCTCGCTACGTTAGGTAAAGGGGCTGATTGACCACCATCATTACAAACCAGACATGCATAACTATAACCAACCCTCGACACACCTTGAGGACCACCATTATAATTAAGGGCCGCTACATCACCTAGTCCATTAGGAATTCCTTCAATTTTTGGGGTACCCGCTGCAACGGATTTTTGTGACGGTCTTCCAAACACTACCAAACGGGGATCATTTATGGCAGTTAGTCTATCGCTTAATGTTTTACTTACCCTGAATTCATCAAATGAACCTACCCTTGCACTATATAATGGCCACTGATTAGCAGGTACATCAGCGAGGTACTTGAGTTCAGCATTATCACTATTACTTGTAAAAATGGGATTTGTAGTGGGGTTTGCAATAATTGCCTGCATATCGGCATTAACATTCTTCTTCTTCGACAAACGCATCAATAAACGAAGACGAAGAGAATTAGCCAATCTTTTCCATTTATCAATCGATCCATTATAAAGAATATCACCGCTCACTGCTTCGCTACTTGTCCCTAAGATATCATTTGCTTTTTTCAGGTCTGCCAGAAGTCCGGTATAAATATCTTCCTGTTTATCATACTTTGGCGTATATATCCCTTCTGCTTTTGCTTTAGAAGCTTCAGAATAAGGTATATCACCATAAGCATCTGTTGCTAAGGAAAACATCCATGATTTTAAGATCAGCGCTACACCCAGGTAATTATTTTGAACAGGTGTTGAAGCATTAGCCAGATCTATCATGTTTTGCACATTACGCATATTCCCGTACACACTGTTCCATACACCATTTTTCTCTCCCCATAAATACCTGTCTTCATTTACAAATTGAATCTTAGCAGTATGTTGCGCAACAATATTTCCAATACCCCAGGCTTCATTAACCTGATCATTTATGGTATTCTTGATAACCCCAGATAATAACAGATCTGGCGTTACTGTGCCTGGCACATTTGGATTCGTGTTGATCTTTTCAAAATTCTTTGTGCATGAACCAAGTGCGAGTAATGTAAAGGACCCTATTATTAGAAACTTATTTTTCATATCAGTAAAATTTTCAGGTTATAATTTAAAGCTGAGATTAACACCAAAGCTTCTGGATGAAGGAATAGACATATATTCTATACCTGGCAAAGCAGTACCTCCAGAATAAGACATTACTTCAGGATCAACATGCGGTACTTTTGTCCATAGTGCAAGATTTCTTCCTACCAGGCTAATTGTTGCCCCTCTGAAAGGAGTACCTCTGAATAATTTATCAGGAATAGTGAAACCTAACTGTACTTCTCTCAACTTTACAAAACTTGCATCGTACATAACACCTTCTGCTATGCTTCTTCCGCCCGTCCAGGCAGTATGCCATTCGCGTGCAGTTCTTTTAACGGTATTTGGACTAAAAGATCCATCGGTATTAAGTACCACTCCCTGACCAATTACACCATTACCTGGTTTGGTCAGATCATAACCATCTGCACGTCCTTCAAGGGTTTCTACAATAATACCTCCTTCACGTCCTACTGTCTGTGTTTCCGAGTATACTTTACCACCGTGACGAATATCAAACAGGAAACTTAATCTGAAGTTTTTGTAGCTGAATGTATTATTGATTCCTGCCAACCAGTCCGGATTATAATTGCCCAACTTAATTCTTTGTGTAGTTGGAATTGGTCGACCATTATTGAATACCATCTGACCAGTATATTTTCCAGTTCCATCATAGTAAGGTGCATTTTTATCAGTACTTTGAACACGTACAAATCCAATACCATACATATCACCCATTCTTTCCCCAACCCTTGCTTCAATACTTACTCTTCTGCTGGCCATTACAAGATTGCTTAAGCCATCTGACAATGAAACAACCTTGCTTCTGTTAGTTGAGAAGTTGATATCAGCAGACCATTTAAATCCTTTTTTAGTAATTACAGGTACGATATTTAACATAGCTTCAAAACCATAGTTTTTAATCATACCTGCATTAATAGCCCTGCTGCTATACCCAGTGGTATTCGATAATGGGATATTGATAATCTGGTTTTTTGTGCTACTGTTATAGTAGGTAAGGTCTAGACCAATTCTGTTTTTCAGGAATTTTATTTCCGTACCAATCTCGAAGGCAGTACTAATTTCCGGTTTCAGGCTAAGGTTTGCCAAACGATCGGTTTCCCCATATATCTGTGCGGTACCAAATGCTGTACCCGGATTAAAAGCTTGCGTAAATGTAAATGGATCGGTATCATTACCTACCTGTGCCACACTGGCCCTAACTTTAGCAAAACTGATATAAGATGGCAGCTTTGCTATATCGCTTACTATAGCACTCAAAGCAGCTGAAGGATAAAAGAATGAGTTTTGTTCGTTCCCTAGTAATTTCAAACTTGCCGGTAATGTAAGGGCACTCGACCAGTCGTTACGTGCGGTGACATCCAGGAATAGATAATTCTTATAACCTACTTGAGCAGATCCATAAAGACTGTTTACTCTTTTTTCGGAGGTTGACTGGCTTACATCTAGTGGAACCCTGTTATTGCTGAGTTTATAAATTCCAGGAATGTTCAGTTGACCTGCATTTAATTCATTATAGTCACTTTTCTGAATGGTCTGGTTACCACCGAAAGTTCCTGAAATTGTGAGGTCGCTATTAATTTGTTTATTGGCACTAAATAAGAAATCTGTGTTTCGCTCTTCTGCAATCACACGTGCTTCACGATATTGTCCAAAAGGAAAGCGCTGAGTACTGAATCCTCTTTTGTACATTCTAACTTCGCTCGAGTAGTCAGTAGCTGTTCTAAATTGAACACTGAGCCATTTCAATAAGTCGTATTTAAGTGTTACGTTACCAATAATACGATCCAGGTTTTGACCATTCGTATTTTCGTAAACAGTTAAATAAGGGTTATCATGGTAGTTATAGTTCCAGCTAAATTGTTTCCTGTTTTCTAAACCAGGTTGCCATAAGCGTTTCATTTCATCCAGTTTTACTGATCTTGGCAACCAGCAGTTAAACAGGTACATAATATTTTCTGTACCGTAACTGATTGAAGGTCTGTTTCCGCTATTACTCTTAATATAACTTACAAAAGCCCTTGCAGAAAATTTATCGGTAAGGTTATATCCTCCACCGAATGAAACCGTGTTTCTTTTCAGATCAGTATTTGGCACAATACCTTTTTGATCGAGATTTGTATAAGACAACCTGAAATCGCCAAAATCATTACCACCAACAAGGGCTACATTATTGGTGAGTGTAGTACCTGTCTGGAAAAAGTTTTTTACCCCATCTGCATCGTTCAACCATGGAGTAGCTGTAATAACGCTACCTGCTGGTGCATTGAGATCGCCTCCCAGAAATGGAATAACCTGACCGTTTAAAGTACGTGGTGAATTAAATTGAGGGTAGGATTGTCCTGTAAATGCTGGCCCCCATGATTCATCGGTACCATCTGTTAAACCAGCACCACCGCCATTTACGAAAGCAAATGCGCCACCATTACCATTTCCTTGTCCATATTTATTCTGATATTCGGGTAAGCGTAAAGCTTTTTCCATTGTGAAGTTGGAGTTCACTTCTACGCCGATTCCTTTTGCATTTTTTCCGGATTTTGTTTTGATAACAATCACACCATTGGCAGCCCTTGATCCATACAATGCAGATGCTGCAGGGCCTTTTAATACGTTGATTGATTCAACATCATCTGGGTTTATAAAACTTGCTCCGTTACCAAAATCTACTTCCAGGTTATTTCTACCAGAACCACCTGTTAATGAATTATTGATAGGAACACCATCAATAACATATAGTGGCTGGGTTTTATTAAGATCAATAGATCTTTCTCCACGGATAGTTACACGAGCGGAACCACCAATACCTGAATTACTCCCTACAACTGTAACACCTGCAATTTTACCTGCCAATTGGTTTACAACATTGGTTTCTCTTGCTGTAGTTAATGCTTCACCTTTCAATTCTTGTGATGCATACCCTAGCTTCTTTCTTTCTTTTCTAATACCCAGGGCAGTTACCACTACATCATCCAACTGTTGAACAGCTGGAGATAAAGAAATATTCAAATATTCTCCGGTTACCGTTTTTTGAATGGTTGTATACCCAACAGAACTGATGGTTATTTGAGATCCGTTTGCTGCAAGAATTGAAAATTCTCCCTCCGCGTTGGTAAATGTACCATTACCCTTATTGGATATACTGACACCTTCAATTGGCTTCTTAGTCATTGCATCAGTTACTTTCCCCCTGATGGTAATATTCGATTGAGCCAAGGTGCAGAAACTAATGAATTGAGCCATCAAGAAAAAGGCTAAACTCAATCTGCGCCATACAGTTTTTTGCGCTTTCATAAGCAGGTTGTGTTTTTTTTAAAACACAAACCTATCTTTCCAATGTTATGGTAAAATGTGTTGTAGGTTAAGGAAAAGTAAAGTATTACTTTACTATACGCCTTAAAACTTGACAATAATTAATAAATATTAAACTTTTGTCAAGAAATTGTTAAGCGTTATAACGGATTATTTTTAAAGATATAGACTACCAACATAAGTGCGTCTTCCTTTCCACGATTGATTGGGTTATGTAGCTCGCCTGCATCAAAAAATAGGGAATCACCTTCCTCCATATCGAAAGACTCTTCACCAATGAAATAAGTTATTTTACCACTGATGAGGTATTTAAATTCAAATGCATCTGTACGTACCATCGGACGTTTAGCATTGGCAGATAAGCGTAATAAAACAAAATCAGTGTGAAAATCCTGTACAGTTGTTGAGAACAATCGTTGGTAGTAAAACCCAACCGCGTGTTCTTTTTCAAATGGCTGGTATTGTTCCTTCTTACGGAAAATAACTTTACTGTCTGGTGCAAGCAGGTTTATATCTTTAAAAAAATCATTAAAATCTATATTCAATGATTTTATAAGATTGAGCAGAACGGTTAGGGAAGGAATTGTTCGGTTATTTTCAACCTGACTTAACATTGCCTTCGAAACACCAGCAGCTTCTGCCAATTCCTGCAGCGTGATATTTTTTTCTTTTCGCAAATCGCGCAACCGATTACTAATCTGAATAATGATATCTTCCTGCATAACCTGATTTTACCTGTAATATAAATGGTTTCTGCCGTTTATATGCGTTCATAAATAAGGAGCTTCCCTTAGTTTTGCAAAAAAGTATTTTTATGGGAGTAGCAGATCAATTAGCACAACTAAAGGCAGAAAAAGCAGCCGCCAATTTAAAAGTAGGTCAGGATTTCTTAGCCGCCAATAAACAAAGACCGGAAGTAACTGAACTGGAAAGTGGTCTTCAATATGAAATATTAACCACTGGTACAGGAGAAAAACCAAAGGCACATAATGAAGTAACCTGTCACTACCACGGCACTTTAATCGACGGTTCTGTTTTTGACAGCTCAGTACAACGTGGTCGTCCGGCTGCTTTTCCATTAAATATGGTAATTAAGGGTTGGACCGAAGGTTTACAGCTTATGCCTGCAGGTAGTAAATGGCGCTTTTTTATACCTCCACACCTTGCATATGGTGAGCGTCAGGTAAGCGCACAAATAGGTGCAAACAGTACTTTAATATTTGATGTAGAACTTATCAGTTTCCGGTAAGACTTATTAGCCATTTATATCGGAGAAACTTGGTTGCAAGCTTCTCCAAGGAGCCACTCTGACAAGTCTCGGGTATGATGGAACACAGTTTTTCATGATTAGTCATGATTTTCAAGATATATCATGACTAATCATGAAAATCTGTGTTCTATCCTACCAGACAATTCTGTTTACAATCATAAAAATATTATGCTTGTAAATAGGATAATTTTTTTCCGCCCTATCTTGACAGATAGGGTCCGTGTTCAGCAATGATATATTTATCTGTACTGGAATCATTGAGTACATAGATAGTATAACGATCGCCACTAGGTTGTACCCTAATTACAATATGCCCCCTTTTAGCCTTATAGGCATTGTTTACAAATGAATCTCCTATTACATTAATATTAGACGCTAACATGTCGGTTGCAAATAAGTCTCTGGGACCAGGATAAATACTTTGCGACATAATACGCCTCAATACATCATGTCCAGGATGGTCAGATGACCATGTTTGCTGAATCCACACCCTTGGGCGCAATGTTCTTACATAATACCCCTGTTGTGAATCACGGTTGCCATGATGATTTAGCGTGGCTACATCAACTGCACCAATTAAAGTAGCTATCTGTGCTTCCATCGACTGAAAATCCTGGGATCCAAATTCATCGATTCCCGACACATCACCACCAGTGAAATAATCGAATTTTCCGTATCGAAACTTTAAACAAACACTGAGCGGATTCTCTCCTGGATAATAATTCTCTGGAATGACTCTTACAGATTCCCTGTTTTTAAAACCAGTTGCCACCCTGCCACCCGCCGCAATATTTTTAACTTCCCATTCAGGAAAACTTCCGGGTTCTCGAGTCAGCACAAACTGATCATTTGCACCTACAGCTATACTATCGTACTGCAATCCCTTTTTTTGCTGATCATCAAGAAATGAAAAATAATTATTTAGTGATTGGACTATATGATATTCATCTTTTTCATACCGTTTCTGAAAAAAATCGGCACGAAGATTTAAAGGCAGGTAATGTCCTCTATCAACCATTTTTTTTATCGGAATACTATCACCCACACCCGTAAAACCTGTTAATACGTAATTACCCTGTGCAGATTTCTTTTTAAATGCATCCCATTCACCAAAGTGATCATCATGAAAATGAGATATTACCCCATAATCTATCTGAGGTTTCTTAAAAGGTGAGAATTCAGTCAAATATTGAACAAGCCATTCATATGCCTGTTTTGAACTATCAGGATGCAAACTACTGTTCCGGTTAGACCTGGTTCGGGCATGTGTATCTGAAATTTCACCTGCATCAAATAACATAGTGGTTCCATCCGGGAATACCATATAAGTAGCGTTTCCCCGACCTGTGCTTATATGATGTATATCAAACATACCCCTACTCCATAAGGGTAATTTTTTATTTTGTGCCGTTACACTTAATGCTAACAGGAACAGTATAATACTTATGCTAAATTTAAATTGCATGTCCTTGTTTATTTCTGTTCAATTTCAACAGCTTTGGCTACTTCATGTTCAGCCGTAAAATTGAACCCAGCCAATTGTGCAACAGTAGCAGCCAATTGTTTCTGATAGAGTTGTTGAGATTTTTTGATTTCTCCGGTTGGTTTTACTTTAGGACCAATAACCGTGAACCATATTTGTGAAGCATCTAATACCTTTTGGCCGTGGGATGTCCACTCTGACTTAACAACATCGCCTCTTCCATGATCTGTTGTTATTAACAAGGTAGTTTTGTCTTTATAGTCAGGGTTGTGCTGAACCCAGTTCCAGATTTGTCCAACCCACTCATCAAACTGGTGTGTTGCATCAAGATAATATTTGTAATCACCATGGTGCGCAAATTCATCTGTATCACCATAAGAAATATAAAACGCTTTGGGCTTTTTTTCCTGCAGATAATGTAATGCCTGAAAATGTGTAAATACATCAAGTGTTTCACCAGTACCAAAAGGCTTGAAACCTGTCTGGTTCATTTCATTTAGCAATTTCATTATAGGATCTGAAAGTACTGCAGTTATATCATCATAAGCATTAAGCACAGGGAATCCTGCACGTTTTTCATTAATAATCCTGTCAAAAGCTCCCCATGCTCCAAATGCTGCTACTCTATTTTTATATGCAGGCATCTTATTAAAGAACTCCAAAATATTGGTATGAGGGTTAGGAGGATATTCATTTGAATTGATTAATGTATCGACATGACCAGTGAGAATTTCACTATACCCGGGATAGGAGAACCAGTAAGGATTAGCATTGTTTACTTTATTATCGAAAGCACGGTTTCCATATATCTGTCCCTGCTTAGCCAATGTACCCCAGAAGAATGGCATCAACTTTTGTCTTCGTCCTGCTTCTGATTTATCCCAGTATTTATTAAAAATTCCAGCACTGTCTTTCTGGTTGAATTTTGGGTCCTTAGCTATTTCCGGATCCATCCCTTTAAACACTTCCTGCCACCTTAATCCATCAGTTGTTATGATAATAATTTTCTGGTCTTTGTCTTGCGCCAGTGAAGCAAATGAAATGAGAAAAACAAAAAGTGTTGATAACAAACGCATAATTATTGAGTTTTGAGAGCGTGAAGTTATCAATCTGTGTTTGCGCGTATATTACCATTGAGTGAAGAAATTATTTCCTTTTTATTGTGTCAAACAATAAAATGCTTTGGCTTCATTCAAGAGTGAAACCAAAAGAAATATATATACTATATTAAAGGTGTCAGTTTTGTAATATAATCAGCGTATTCGATTATATCTCCTTCAAAGCTTTTGCATACACTTCTAAAACCCTCTTGCGTGCCAATTCATGTTCCACAATGGGTTTGGGGTAGGTAAACTCATTTAGTTCCGGGATCCATTTTCGAATATAGGTGAGGTCCTTATCAAATTTTTCGGTTTGCAACCTTGGATTAAACACCCTGAAATAAGGCGCTGCATCGCAGCCACTACTGCTGGCCCACTGCCATCCGCCATTATTGGCTGCCAGATCAAAGTCGAGTAGCTTTTGTGCGAAATATGCTTCTCCCCATCGCCAATCGATGAGTAAATGTTTTGTTAGGAAAGATGCAACGATCATCCGTACGCGATTATGCATATACCCTGTTGCATTAAGTTCGCGCATTCCTGCATCTACAATTGGGTATCCTGTAGTTCCATTACACCAGTGCCGAAACTCTGATTCATTATTTCTCCAAACTATATTATCATAAGCTGGTTTGAAGGATGCACCTTTTCCAACATGGGGAAAATGCCAGAGAATAGTATGGTAAAAATCTCGCCAGATTAATTCATTCAGGTACACTTCATTTAAAGCAAGTGCCTTTTTTGCGAGGTAGCGTATACTCACTGTTCCAAAACGCAGATGCACACCCATTTTTGAAGTTCCATTTGGCAGGTTTGGAAAATCACGGTTTTTCGCATACTGCCTGATTACTTGTTCCTCTAATTGTTTTGAAGGAAACACTTTGGATGTTTCATTAAATCCAATTGCAGCAAGTGTAGGAATTGACTGAACAGGTTGTTTGAAAAAATTACTGAAATATTTTTCGGTTGGATAGGCTTTCAGGTAAAAATCATTCAGCCTGGCCTTCCATTTACGGGAATAGGGTGTGAAAACAGTATATGGTTTACCATCATCTTTCACCACTTCATCTTTCTCAAAAATCACCTGATCCTTATAAGTATTAAAGCCAACACCCTGTTCCTTTAAGAATAAGGATATAGATGCATCTCTCTCAAGGGCATAAGGTTCATAGTCGTGATTGGTAAATACATTTTGAATAGTAAACTTGTTGACCAGTTGCTTATATATTTCCAATGGACTTCCATAATAAACTTCCAATGATGAACCTAATGACGAAAGCAATGTTTGCATTTCATTCAGGGCTTCATGGATAAAAGAAACCCTTCTATCTGATTTATCTTCCAGTTTATCCAGTATGTTTTTGTCGAAAATAAATATGGGTACTACTGGCAGTCCTGTTCGCAACGCATAGTAAAGTGCTGCGTTGTCTGTCAAGCGAAGATCCCTTCGAAACCACATAACCTGAACTGATGACTTCATGAAAACATTTTTCAGGATTAACAGTTTTTGCCCTAAATGGTTCAAAGATTCAAAGGGATGTTAGAACTCCATTAAATCGATTGAACCAGGAGCTTATATAGATGAATAGCGAATGTATTTGTATAGTTATTGTTCCCAAGTTGCTTTACCCATCTTATACCATGTATGGCATTGGTTAAAAATATTTCAGAAGCTTCTAGTAATTCTTCAACACTAATCATCCCTTCTTCTACCGGTATATTTTCATCATGCATCAGTTGTAATAATTTTCTCCGCATTACGCCATTTATCGGACCTTCGGTTAGTGCCGGTGTCTTTACTTTACCATTATTTGCCACAATAAATACATTGGCAATGGTTGCATCTGCTAATCGATCATGGGCATTTAAAAGAATCGCATCGTTCAGTTGATTTTCTTTTGCCCATAAGGCACCCATTACATAAGGCAGGTAGCTATTACTTTTTACGGCTGAAAAACGATCGATCGTTTTCCGAGCATCTTTGTATAAATCAATCACCAACCCATTTTCATTAAGCTCATATTTACCGTGTGCCAATGGCCAGCTTTGTATCAATAAATAAGGAAACTGGTTCTGTTCATCATACACGCCACCCTCACCCCTGGTTACGGTAAGCCTGATTCGACCACTTTTATTGTGCCCATTTTTCTCTGCAACAGCCATCACCTGTTTCTCTAACCAGGAAGCGGTAAAATAACCCGACTTTTTAAAATGCAAAAGCTCCAGAGAGCTGATCAGTCTTTCAAAATGGTAATCGGCCAGTAAAATCCTGCCATCCAGTATTTTAATCGTCTCAAAACAGCCATCGCCGTACCTGTACGACCTGTTATTAGGCGAAATCAATAGTTTATCCGACCTTAACATTTGTCCATCGTAAAAAAGAAAATCTCCTTCCTGCATACCTAGAATTATAGAATGAAGGTAACTTGCCTGCAGCAATCAACAAATATGAAATGAGCCAAACTAAAATTTTACATCAACAGAAATATTCAATGGCGAATTCCATGTGACTAAAATCAATAAAATAAACACATGAATATCAATAATATTATACAGGTACTTGAACAAGTAGCACCACCTGCATTGCAGGAATCGTACGATAATGTTGGATTGATAACCGGTTCTCCTTCCTGGGAGTGCACAGGTATTGTTTGCACACTTGATGCTACAGAGGGGGTAATACTCGATGCAAAAGCCAGGGGATGTAATCTTGTGGTGGCACATCATCCGATTATTTTCAGTGGACTTAAAAAAATAAATGGAAAGAATTACGTAGAAAAAGCGGTGATTGCTGCCATTAAACAGGATGTTGCTATTTATGCCATACATACCAACCTCGATAATGTTATTCATGGCGTAAATAATCAAATGGCCGATAGATTGGGGTTGATTAACCGAAAAATACTTGCCCCTAAAGCTGGTTTATTGATGAAGCTTTACAGTTTCGTGCCCCATGCTGATGCCGAAAAACTCAGAAAAGCCCTTTTTGCAGCAGGTGCAGGTGATATTGGGAAATACAGTCATTGTAGCTTTTCAACCGATGGAACAGGCAGTTTCAGGGCTGGCGAAGGAACGAATCCTCATGTGGGAGAAATCGGTAAGACCCATTTTGAAGGGGAAACCAAAATAGAAGTGATTTTTCCGGCCTGGCGCCAGCAAGCGGTGCTGTCTGCCCTATTTGAGGCACACCCTTATGAGGAAGTAGCTTATGATATTGTTAGCTTATTCAATGATTATCAGGATGTTGGAAGTGGTTTGATGGGAGAATTGCCCGAGCCAATGGATGAGGTTTTCTTTTTTCAGATGCTGAAAACGGCTTTTGACCTAAAACTGGTTAAACACACCCCATTTTTGGGTAAAAAGATCAAAAAAGTGGCGGTTTGTGGTGGTTCTGGCAGCTTTTTAACCGGAAAAGCCCTGTCTAAGGGCGCGGATATCTATATTTCCGCCGATTTTAAATACCACGAGTTTTTTGATGCCAATGACAGGATGGTCATTGCCGACATAGGGCATTGGGAAAGTGAACAATATACAATCGACTTGCTGCTTGATGTTTTACAGGCTAAATTCCCTACCTTTGCCGTCCTCAAATCCGGGGTAAAAACCAATGTGGTGAACTACTTCACAGGAGAGGAAAATAACTAGATCTGAGGATCAAAGCACAGGAATCGAGTATTTACAATAAACCACTTATACAATATGGCTT
>CAZTCS010000035.1:26178-31815 GCA_964611995.1 uncultured Sediminibacterium sp.
GTTAAAGACTTTTCGGTTGAAGAAAAACTGGTTAACCTGCTCAAGTTGCAGAAGATTGACAGCAAGCTGGATGAAATCCAAATTCTTAAGGGTGAACTTCCGATGGAAGTAAGCGACCTCGAAGATGAGATCCAGGGTTTACAGAGCCGTCAGACCCGCATTGAAGAAGAGATCAACGGTATCACTGAATTCATCGAAAGCAAAAAGACTACGATGAAAGAAAGTGAGGCTTTGATTGCTAAATATGAAAAGCAGAGCGAGAACGTAAAGAACAATCGTGAGTTCGAAGCCATCAATAAGGAAATTGAAATGCAGCAGTTAGAAATCAAACTGGCTGAAAAACATATCCGCGATGCAAATGAAGAGCTTGCAGATAAAGTAAAAAGTCTGGAAGCTGCTAAAAAACAAATCGCTGTAAAAGATGGTGTATTGAACCATAAGAAAAGCGAGCTGGAAAAAATCATCGCAGATACTGAAAAAGAAGAAACTCATTTTAATAAGCAAAGTGCAGAAGCCCGTGCTCATATTGATGAGCGCCTCCTGTACAGCTACGACCGTATCCGCAAAAGCTACCGCAATGGTTTATCAGTAGTACCTGTTGAGCGTGATGCTTGCGGTGGTTGTTTTAACTCTATCCCTCCTCAGCGCCAGAGCGAGATCCGTTTACACAAAAAGATCATTGTTTGTGAAAACTGTGGTCGTATCCTGGTAGACGCAGATTTGAATGATAGTGTAGAAGTAAAATAAACACTTGTTATAAGATTTCTGAAAGGACAGCTATATGGCTGTCCTTTCTTATTTTCGGGCTACATGAAACAGTCTTTTTGCATAATCGCTTTTTTGCTTGTTTCTCTTTTTGGCAAGAGTCAAAAAGTGTACGATTTTAATGCTACTTGTCAACAGGCGTATTATGAGATAACCCGTTTAAAAATCGGGTTGGGACAATCATTGATTCAAAAAGCCAGACAACAAAATCCGGAAAATCTTATTCCGGTAGTTTTAGAGAGCTATATCGATTTTCTTATACTTTTCCTGAATGAAAATCCGGCAGATTATAAACTACGTCAACCAAGGTTTAGCAACAGGATCGATTTATTGGAAGAAGGTCCGTCCAACTCCCCCTATTACCGGTTTGCTTTAAGTACAGTTCGCATACACAAAGCTGCTTCGGCCATAAAATTTGGAAAAATGTGGGAAGCAGGTTGGGATATCAGGCGGGCATGGGGGTTGCTGAAAGACAATAAGAAAGCATTCCCTGGTTTTATTCCTGATGATCTCATGTATGGCACTTTACAGGCCATGATTGGCACTATACCGAAAGGTTATAAATGGCTTGCCAGTGTATTGGGCATGCGTGGATCGGTAACGGAGGGATTAAAAACTGTTCAGGCATTTGTGAATAGCAATGATCCGTTGGCAAAGATTTTTGCCAACGAAGCAAATTTCATCTACCCCTATTTATTGTTTTATATGGACAATAAAAAAGATGAAGCACTATCTTTTATTCAGGAAAAAAAATTAGACCTGATTAATAATCACCTGCATGGTTGGATGGCAGCCAATCTTAGTCTTAACCATAAGCAAGCCCGTTTAACCCAACAGATAGTGCAGAATAGGAATCTATCACCCGAATACCTTGATCTGGCTATCTGGGATTTTGAAATGGGATTTGTAAAGATGTACCAGCTTAAACCTGAAGAAGCCATCCCCTATTTTGAAAAATTCTTACACAAATTCAAGGGAAATTTTTATGTAAAAGACGTGTACGATAAAATCAGGTTATGTTATTATTTATTGGGCGATAAAGCCGCTGCAGAAAATGCAAGACAATCTGTACTTACGAAAGGGGCTACTGATTCCGATGCAGATAAAAAAGCACTCAAGGATGCGAAAGCGAATTACCTGCCGAATCTATTACTATTAAAAGCGCGCCTCCAAAACGATGGCGGCTATCACAGGGAAGCACTGGCTTTATTACATGGAAAAACAGAAGCGGATTTTGATACTGTTGAAGACAAACTTGAGTATGTTTACAGGGTTGCACGTATTTATGATGACCTGGGCAGAGAACCTGAAGCCATCAATGCCTATTTAGCGGCTATAAGACTCGGCGAATTCAGAAAAGAATATTATGCTGCAAGAGCGGCGGTTCAACTGGGACAACTTTATGAAGCCAAAGGCCAAAAAGCGACAGCCATTCAATATTACCAGCGTTGTCTCGACATGGGCGATCACGAATACAAAAACTCCCTCGACCAACGCGCAAAATCGGGGATATTGAGGTGCAAAGGAGAATAGGATTTCATAAATTGCAGCAGAAGGCAGATCGCAGATGTCAGATGTCAGATGTCAGATGTCAGATGTCAGATGTCAGATTTCTGATTTCTGATTTCTGATTTCTGATCTCTGATCTCTGATGTGGGATGTCGGATTTGAGATTTGTAGGGTTGTGTTAGTTACTATTGACTATTCCCAATTGACTATTCACTACTGACTACTGACTGCTCACTATTGACAATTCACCATTGACAATTCACAACAAACAACTATGCTTACGAAGCTTTATATACAGAACTATGCAATCATTGATGAGATTGAGATTCAGTTTTCTGATAGGCTGAATATTATTACGGGGGAAACGGGGGCGGGTAAAAGTATATTGATGGGGGCCCTTAGTCTGATACTTGGAGAAAGGGCAGACAGCTCTGTATTGGTAAATAAGACTAAGAAATGTTTTATTGAAGGTATTTTCAGTATACAGGATAAACCGGCTGTTTTATCTTTTTTACAGGAGCAGGAGTTTGATAATGATTCTGAACTAGTACTGCGCAGGGAGATTGCAGCGAATGGAAAATCAAGGGCTTTTATCAATGATACTCCGGCAACACTACAGCAATTAAAACAGCTTACCTCTTTGCTTGTAGACCTTCACCAACAATTCGATACACTCGAATTAGGAGACAGCGATTTTCAACGGGAAGTATTGGATGCATTATCAGGTAATGAAACTACTTTACTACAGTATAAAAAAATATTCCTGCAGTGGCAACAGGTTTCCAAGGAATTGAACCTGCTATTGGAACAAAAAAATGCTTTCACAAAAGAAGCGGACTACCATCAATTTTTATTGGATGAATTAAATGAACTTTCCTTCAAAGAAAATGAACTGGAAGACCTCGACCAGGAACTGAAAGTATTAAGCAGTGCAGAAGGCATTAAATCGGCACTCAATAAAGTATTTTATGAACTAAGGGAAAGTGAACAGCCCATTGTTACAACCATTAAACAATTGCTACAACAATTACAGCCCTTTTCAGAGCTGCAAAAAGACCTAAGCGGAATAATTACCCGATTACAAAGTACCCAGGTTGAGTTACAGGATATTGCAGGTGAAATTGATCATGTAAACAATCAAATTCAATTTGATGAAAAAAGAATTGAGTGGATCAACGAACGTTTAACACAAGGCTATAAACTGCTAAAAAAACATTCATTACAAACCACCAATGAATTATTGACCCTTCAGCAAGAACTGGCACAAAAGCTGGAAGCTGTTTTAAATATAGATGATGCCATCAGAAATAAAGAAAAAGAAGCAAAAACTTTATACGGGGAGGCGGAGAAACTAGCGGAACAATTATCGGTGAACAGACAAAAACAGTTGGAGCCTTTAGAATCATCTGTAAATCGTTTACTGGTTCAGGTTGGTATGCCCAATGCACGTCTGAAGGTGGACTTAAAAACAGTAGCACTACATGTATTTGGCAAGAACCAGATCGACTTTCTTTTTGATGCCAACCAGCCTGCCGGACAAGCAAATAAAACTAGCCGCTTTGAACCGATTCGTAAGGTTGCAAGCGGTGGTGAGCTGAGTAGACTAATGTTGTGCATTAAATCGCTTGTTGCGGCTTCTATTGACCTACCTACCATGATATTTGATGAAATAGATACAGGTATTTCTGGCGAAGCTGCAAAACAGGTTGGACTGATCATGAAAAACATGGCCAACAATCGGCAGATCATCTGTATAACCCACCAGCCGCAAATAGCGGGCAAGGCTGATGCACACTTCTTTGTTTACAAAGAAATTGTTGCCGATCAGGTAAAAACAAATATCCGCTTGCTGGATACCGATGAAAGAATAACAGCCATTGCCCGAATGCTCAGCGGAGAAAAACCTACCGCCGCCGCAATGGAAAATGCCCGGGAAATGATGCGGAATTAAAGGGTTTAACTGATATTCTATACTTTTACCCCTACTAAACCATTTTTAAACCAACCAATATGGCTTATAACCTGCTCAAAGGAAAGCGCGGTATCATTACCGGTGCCCTCGATGAAAATTCTATTGCCTGGAAAGTGGCTGAAAAAGCACACGAAGAAGGCGCCACTTTTGTATTAACCAATGCCCCCATTGCTATGCGTATGGGCGAGATCAATAAACTGGCTGAAAAAACAAATTCCCAGATTATTCCAGCAGATGCAACGAGTGTAGAAGAACTTACCACCCTCTTTACCCAATCGCAGGAAGTATTGGGTGGTAAAATAGATTTCGTGTTACACTCAATTGGTATGAGCGTTAATATCCGTAAGAAAATACCTTATACTGAATCTAATTATGATTACTTTATGAAAGGTATTGACGTCTCTGCCATGTCGCTTCATAAAATGTTGGCGGTAGCAAAAAAACTCGATGCCATCAATGAATGGGGAAGTGTTGTTGCACTTACTTATATGGCGGCACAAAGAACTTATCCATTCTATACAGACATGGCCGATATCAAAGCTATGCTGGAATCAATTGCCCGTAGTTTCGGATACCATTATGGACTGGAGAAAAAAGTACGTATCAACACCGTATCACAATCTCCCACCAAAACAACTGCCGGCACCGGTATCAAAGGATTTGGTGATTTCTTCGACTATGCCAATGCCATTGCTCCGCTGGGTAATGCCAGTGCAGAAGACTGCGCCAACTACTGTATTACACTCTTCTCCGACCTAACACGCATGGTTACCATGCAAAACCTATTCCATGATGGTGGTTATTCTACCACAGGAGTAAGTATGGATGTGATGACGAAATTGGGCGTAGAGTAAATATTTATTTTTGATTTTTTGATCTTTGATTTCTGATTTAATCATTAATTCGAATCAAAAACCAAAGATCAAAAAATCAAAAATCAAAAAATCAAAGATCAAATGAACTGGATCGAACTTGTGGGTTATCTCGGGTCATTTTTAACCTCTATTACTTTTATTCCGCAGGTATATAAATCCTGGCAGTCTAAAAGTGTGGGCGACCTGAGTATCTGGATGATATTGATTGTTGTTACCAGCACCATCGTATGGCTGGTTTATGGCTTTGCAATAGAAAGTGGGCCGGTTATCGTTGCCAATCTGGTAGTACTTGCACTTACGCTGCTACTGCTTTATTTTAAACTTAGCTTTAAGAAAGGGGACCATAGACCATAGACCATGGACCATGGTCTATGGTCTATGGTCTCAAGAAAAAATCCCGCCACAATACTGTAGCGGGATTTTTTCTTAATCTATTCTTCCTGAAAGCGGGTATTAGTATTCGTCTTCATTGAACATGAAGTCTTCCTGGCTTGGATAGTCAGGCCAGATATCTTC
>CAZTCS010000036.1:0-22789 GCA_964611995.1 uncultured Sediminibacterium sp.
CTACAAAAGAAATTACTTGTTACGAGATTAATGGGGTATCTAATAAAACTTTAAGTATAACTGAGTATTTAATGTCAGAACCAGCACTTTTTAAAAGGAAAACGGTACCTAAGCCAAAGAAAATAGAGAAGTAATTACAATAAGTGTTTCCCATTTCCTTGCGGTCGTGCGCACAAATAGACAGACCAATCGAAAACAATTATATAGACCAGATTGGAGGTTCTGTTAGAGTTACAGATAAAGGAGAAGCAGCGTATAGAATTGGCTACTTTAAAGATAAAAGAATAACAAAAATAAAAGAAAATATATCTTTTGCAATGTCTTTAGCGATGGGCATTTGCACTATTAGCGCACTTTGGATATCTGTAATTGAAATAAAATCAATTAATGCCGAGATAAATGGTATAAAAACATATCAGCAGTCATTGCGATTGCAAGTACAGCCGCTGCAATTGAAAGAACAATACGAACCCATAGAAAAAAATTATCCTCGTCAATCACCAAATCTTTCAGATACTTTCAAAGTTTCAAAAGGTAAGTAGTTTGCTCACATTAAACCATTTCACTTGCTACGATAAAAGAAGAAGCGTTGGCCGTTTTCTTTTTTACTTGTATTTCGCTGTGTGCTATTTAACATAATATTAATTATAGGATAATAATTCATTTTAAATATGCCAGATGTTTACTCAAAAGCATAAGCCTGATCCTGATTCAACTAATTGATATACAACTATATATATCCCACCTCAAAAAAATCTTAATTTCTTTTTCATTAATTCAATAAACATATCTATTTTTGTTAACTAATTGGTTAAACCAGATGGGCAATACTCCAAATACAGATATCGGTACAGAACAAAAAATTCTGTTAGCAGCCAGGAAGATCTTCTTTCAAAAAGGTCTTGCCGGTGCCCGCATGCAGGATATCGCCAATGAAGCAGGAATCAATAAAGCATTATTACATTATTACTTCCGTAGCAAAGACCAGCTTTTCGAAACCATCTTTAAAGAAAGCGCCGGAAGGTTTATACCCAGGGTAAAACAAATCCTGACCTCTGAGGATTCATTCTACCAGAAAATAGAAAGCTTCTGTACAGAATACATCACCATGGCAATTACCAATCCCTTTATTCCCATGTTCGTATTAAGCGAGGTAAACAATAAACCCGATGATTTTCTCCAGAAACTGTTTAGCGGAAGTCCACCAGACCTTTCCCTTTTTAAAAAACAACTGGAAAATGAAATAAAAGCCGGACATGTTCGTCCCATCCAGATGGAACAACTGCTCATGAGCATGCTGGGGATCTGTATTTTCCCCTTCCTCAGCAGACCCATACTCAATTCTCTTTTCAACATAAATAATGAACAGTTTATGCAGCTAATGGAAGAAAGAAAAAAAGCAGCAACTGAATTTATTTTACAAGCAATCCGTCAATAATTTTTTTTATGCGCTATTTAACTAAATGGTTAACTTTTTTACTCCTTACTCTGCCAGCAGTAAACTTACTTGCCCAGGCACCCTTACAACTGGAGTCGGTATACCAGACAGCCAGGGAAAAATATCCCCTCTTAAAACAGAAAAAACTGGTACAACAAACCGCCGCACTGAGTATCGATAACCTTACCAAAGGTTTTCTTCCTCAAATCAGTATCAACGGACAAGCATCCTACCAATCTGAAGTTACTGCGGTGAACATTTCTTTTCCCGGTGTAAACATCACCCCTTTGAGTAAAGACCAATATCGCCTAACCGCCGATGTTTCGCAACTCCTGTATGATGGTGGACTCAACAAACAACAACAAACCTTACAAGAATTGAACGCTGTTGTTGAAGACCAGAAACTGGAAGTTGAACTCTATAAACTTAAAGAGCGAATTACACAGGTTTACCTCAGTATTCTCTACCTCGACGCCCAATTAAAACAGGTGGAACTACTCACGGCCGATATAGAAACTGGCATGAAAAAAGTGCAGGCACAGGTAGAAAATGGTACAGCTTTTAAATCGGGCTATAACGCGCTTAAAGCAGAAAAATTAAAGACACTGCAGCGTGGTATCGAACTGAAAGCATCCAGAAAAGGTCTAGTATCTGTATTAGGCTTATTTATGCAGGAAATACTGCCTGAGGACATCATGTTGCAACAACCTGTTATGACTTCCCTGGCCGATAGCGCAGCTATTGTTCGTCCGGAGATTAGCCTATTTCAACAACAACAAAAGTTTCTCCAGCAACAACGTTCTTTAATTGATATCCGCAATAAACCAAAAGCCAGTGCTTTTTTACAGGCTGGTTATGGCAGACCCGGACTGAATATGTTGAAGAATTCTTTTGAACCATTTGGCATTGGTGGATTAAGATTTACCTGGTCTTTAAATGGTTTCTATACATCTGCAAAGGAAAAAAAGATCAGCAACATACAAATGCAAACCGTACAAATTCAGCAGGAGACTTTTATGCTGCAAACACGCACACAGTTTACCCAACAGGAAGCTGAAATTGCAAAATTACAACAGTTGATTGCAACTGATCAGGAAATCATCGACCTAAGACTTTCTGTAAAAGAAGCTTCCAGCGCACAACTTGAAAACGGCGTTATTACAGCAAACGATTATCTCCGTGAAGTAAATGCAGAAGATCAGGCACGCCAGCAAATGGCTACACATAAAATACAATTATTACAGGCACAGGCAAACCTCCGGCTTATTTCCGGTCATTAATAAAAATACTTACAAAACATCTATATGAAAATTAGACACTTAATTGTTGGATCAGCTACACTCCTCCTACTCTCCTCCTGCAAAAATGGCGACAGTAAATTTGATGCGCAGGGCACTTTTGAAGCGGATGAAGTACTCGTATCTGCAGAAATTCCGGGTAAACTAAGCTCATTCACCATACAGGAAGGCGATACCCTTCAGGCAGGTGCTATTGTTGGCCAGGTAGATGCACTGAATCTTTCTTTACAAAAAGAACAGGTGCAGGCTTCTATCAATGCGCTTTCACAAAAAACAATGGACGAACAACCTCAATTACAATTACTGAAAGACCAGATAGCAGTGCAGGAAACACAGTTTCAAAATCTTACCAAGGAAAAAAACAGGGTTGAACGCCTACTGAAAATGGATGCCGCTACCGGTAAGCAACTTGATGATATCAATTATCAGATAGATGCGCTCCAAAAACAAATGGTGCTTACTAAACAACAGGTGGCGGTGCAATTAAATAATATCCGTACCCAAAACCGCAGCATTTTAAGCGAAGCAGATCCATTGAAAATTCGTGCGGAACAAATAGACGACCAGATCAAACGTGCATCTATTACCAACCCTATTTCAGGAACCGTACTCAACAAATATGCAGAACAGGGAGAAATTATCACTGTAGGTAAAGCATTGTATAAAATTGCTGACCTAAGCACTATTACATTGAGAACCTATCTTACAGGGAACCAATTACCTGGTATCAAACTCGGCCAACAGGTTACAGTGTACACAGACAACGGTAAAAACGATTACGATAAACATACCGGCACCATTAGCTGGATCTCAGATAAAGCAGAGTTTACGCCAAAAACAATCCAAACCAAAGAAGAAAGGGCCAACCTTGTTTATGCTATTAAGATCAGGGTAAAAAACAATGGCTTCCTTAAACTTGGCATGTACGGTGAAATCACTTTTTCAAAATAAAAGCATGAACAACAGCGTCATCATTCAGGATATATCTAAACAATACGGAACCAAAAAACAAACGGTTCAGGCATTGTCTGATATATCGCTTAACATAGCTTCTGGAGAACTGTTTGGATTAATTGGTCCTGATGGTGCCGGCAAAACCACTTTATTTCGTATCCTCACTACCCTTTTACTGGCAGAAAAAGGAACAGCAAGTGTTGCAGGTTATGATGTGGTAAAAGATTATAAAGCTGTGAGGAGAATTGTGGGCTATATGCCCGGTAAATTCTCCTTGTACCAGGATCTTACTGTGGAAGAAAACCTCCAATTCTTTGCGACCATCTTTCATGCATCTGTTGAAGCCAATTACCACCTTATTAAAGATATATACGAACAAATTGCTCCTTTTAAAGACAGACGTGCGGGAAAATTGTCTGGTGGTATGAAACAAAAACTGGCACTTTGCTGTGCTTTGATTCATGAACCCAAAGTGCTGTTTCTCGATGAACCCACAACTGGTGTAGACGCTGTTTCAAGAAATGAATTCTGGGATATGTTGCAATTGTTGAAACAAAAAGGCATTACCATTATCGTTTCAACTCCTTATATGGATGAAGCCAGCAGGTGTGACAGGGTTGCTTTAATTCAAAACGGGCAAATACTCCAGGTGAATACACCCGCTGCCATTATCGAAGGTTTTACCAATCCGCTTTTGGCGATTAAAAGTCCAAACATGCTTCCATTATTAAAGCAACTAAAAAACATACCCGGTATATTAAACGCATACCCATTTGGCGAATACCATCATGCTGTATTGGAACCTGGCACTACCCTGCCCCATTTAGGTAATGATATTGAAGTAAAATCAGCCGTCCCAAATATTGAAGATTGTTTCATCCAGTTAATGCAACACCATGCTTAAAGAAAAAGCCATCACCGCAGAACAACTCACCAAGAAATTTGGCGATTTCGTAGCCGTAAATGCCATTTCTTTTGAAGTTGACAAGGGCGAAATATTTGGGTTCCTCGGAGCCAATGGAGCAGGTAAAACCACTGCTATGCGTATGTTCTGTGGTTTGTCGAAACCCAGCTCTGGTAAGGCAACTGTTGCCGGACTCGATATTTACAACGACAATGAAACCATCAAGCAACGGATTGGGTATATGAGTCAGAAGTTCTCCTTATATGAAGACTTAACCGTGAAGGAGAATATCCGATTCTTTGGTGGAATATATGGGAAAAGCGATGCCTACATTAAATCTGAAACTGCCAACCTATTAAACCAGTTGGAACTTGAAGCACAGGCAAACACTTTGGTAGGCGCATTACCATTGGGATGGAAGCAGAAGCTTGCCTTTTCAGTAGCCATTTTTCACCAACCTGATATTGTTTTTTTAGATGAACCTACGGGAGGTGTTGATCCGGTAACTCGCCGCGAATTCTGGAACATGATTTATGAGGCAGCTGCAAAAGGAATTACCGTTTTTGTTACGACCCATTACCTCGATGAAGCGGAGTATTGTAACAGGGTAAGTATAATGGTTGATGGGGTGATCGCTGCACTTGATACTCCTGCTGCTTTAAAAAAACAATTCAATGCCAATGGAATGGATGAAGTATTCCAACAACTGGCAAGGGGTGCAAAAAGAAACGATAATTAACCAGTGCATTATGAAGCAATTCCTGAGTTTTGTTAAAAAAGAATTCCTGCACATCCTTCGGGATAAGCGTACCCTATTCATTTTATTGGGTATGCCGATTGTGCAGATCATCATATTTGGTTTTGCCTTAACCAATGAGGTTAAAAATGAAGGCATTGCCGTACTCGATCTTTCCAAAGACTTAAGTTCCAATGCCCTGGTAAAAGAAATGGATGCCAGCAGGTATTTTGAACTAAAAGAAAACCTGCAACGCTACGACCAGATTACAGAAGCTTTCCATAAAGGATCCATTAAGCTGGCATTGGTAATTGCACCCGGATTTGATGAACAACTCCGACATACCAATCAGGCACAAGTACAGTTAATAGCCGACGCAAGTGATCCCAATCTGGCAAACACTATGGTGAACTATGCCAGTGCCATCATACAACAATTTCAGGGGAATGTCTTTCCTCAGCAGCAGTCAAAATACCAGATACAAACCGAAACCAGGATGCTCTATAATCCTCAGCTAAAAGGAGCTTACAATTTTGTACCCGGTGTAATGGCCATGGTATTATTGATGGTTTGTACAATGATGACCGCCATTACCATCGTAAAAGAAAAAGAAAGTGGCACAATGGAAATCATGCTGGTATCCCCATTAGTGCCATTTAGTATCACGCTTGCCAAAGCGGTACCTTATTTATTATTATCCATAGTAAACATCATCAGTATTTTGTTATTGAGTGTTTATGTATTGGATGTTCCGATTAGAGGTAACGTGTTCTTATTGATCGGTATGAGTATCCTGTTTACCATGGTTTCTCTTTCTTTGGGACTATTAATTTCTTCCCGCGCAGCTTCTCAACAAACTGCCATGTTCGTTTCATTGGTGGGCATGTTCTTACCAACCGTTATGTTCAGCGGCTTTATGTTCCCGATTGAAAATATGCCCCGTCCATTACAGGTGATCTCGAATATTGTACCGGCAAAATGGTTTTATATCATTGTAAAATCAGTAATGATCAAGGGAGTAGGCTTTAGCGCTATTTGGAAGGAGGCATTGATATTAGCTGGCATGTGCACATTTTTTCTTGCCATGGCTATTCGCAACTTTAAAATCAGACTGGCATGAGAACATTAAGATTCTTATTACAAAAGGAGTTCCGACAGATTTTTCGCGACCCATCTATATTGCGTATCATCTTTATGATGCCCATTATTCAACTCATTATCCTGCCAATGGCAGCAGATTATGAGATGAAAAATATCAATCTGGTCGTAACCGATCATGATCATTCTACCTATTCCACCCAACTCATCCAAAAAATAACCGCATCTGGTTACTTTAAACTGGTTGACATCAATAATAGCTACAATCAATCTTTACAGGATGTAGAATTAGATAGAGCCGATTTGATCTTGGAAATCCCGGTTGCATTTGAAAAAAAGCTGATCCGGGAAAACAGCAGCAATACTTTTATTGCCGTAAATGCCATCAATGGTACAAAGGGTAATTTAGGGGCTGCCTATATCAGAACAATTATACAAGACTATAACCAGGAAATCAGGACAAAACTCCAGCCATTTTCGGGTATTTCACCGCAACCACAAATTGCCATTACTTATGCCAACTGGTTCAATCCACAAATGAATTACAAGTTCTTTATGGTTCCCGGTATACTGGTATTATTGTTAACCATGGTAGGTGCAAACCTAACCGCCATCAATATTGTCAGGGAAAAAGAAATAGGCACAATTGAGCAGATCAATGTTACACCAATCCGTAAACATCATTTTATACTGGGTAAACTCATCCCCTTCTGGATTTTGGGTTTGATAGTGATGACGCTCGGCTTTGTTATTGCTAGGGTGGTATATGGCATTACCCCTGCCGGAAGTTTCTTGACCATATATGCATTTGCCGCAGTTTACCTGTTGGCCGTACTTGGACTTGGTCTCCTTGTTTCAACCTATTCAAACACCCAACAACAGGCGATGCTGGTATCCTTTTTTATCATGATGATATTTGTGCTGATGGGCGGCCTATACACCAGCATCAGCAGTATGCCTGAATGGGCGCAATGGATCACCAGGTTGAATCCGGTAAGTTATTTTATTGAAGTAATGCGGATGGTGGTACTGAAAGGCAGTACCATGAAAGATATTTTACCCCAATTTTTTACCATCACCAGCTTTGCCATTGTGTTAAATGGATGGGCTGTTTGGAATTACCGAAAAAGGGCCTGATAAACGCAATCTGAATTTCATGTAAACACTACAATACATTAACAGATTATTATGTGTATAACTAATGGTGGTATACGCGGTATTTCAAATGAATTTTAATAAATTTAAATACATGAGTGTTGCTCAATTGCACAATCATGTATACCATGCTTCAACCTACCACTGCTGCCCAACATGCCAGAAACGGAAAGAACCTATTATTTGTAATACTGGCTTGCCTCCCAATAGTTTTTAATGCCTGTAAACAAAAGGAGAAGCTGGTAAAAATTGATCCGGCATTCAGCAGGTATGTGGAAGCATATACTTCGGGGGTAGTTTCAAAGAAAGCAACCATCACCATCAAACTGGCTGCTGGTGTAGTAGTTGCACATACACTCAATGAACCGATTAAAGAGGAACTGATTGAATTTTCGCCTGCTGTGAATGGTACAGCTATCTGGACAGATCAACGTACCATTCAGTTCACTCCGGAAAAAACATTTGAACCTGATCAGTTATATACTGTTTCCGTTCACCTCAATAAACTGATTGATCTCCCCAAGCAATTCAGCAAATTTCAATTCAATATTCAAATCATTAAACCTGCCTATCAGGTAGAAGATTATGGACTTACCAGCTATGGCAAAGACAGTATGAGTTATGCTGGCAGACTAATCACTTCAGATATTGAATCTGTTGAAGCAGTGGAGAAAATGATTGAGGCCGATTATAATCCATCTTCCACAAAAATAAAATGGACACACAATGAAGCGGCTCGTACACATGATTTCCAGTTGGATGGAATAAAAAGAAAGAACAGCGAAGGAAAGCTTCAAATTACCTGGAACGGCAATCCGATAAAATCAGATTATAAAGGAAATAAAACCATTGCTATTCCTGCAATAGGAGATTTTAAAGTGATAAACATGCGGGTTGTGCAGGGTAATGAACAATATGCCCTCATTCAATTCAGTGATCCGCTTAAAACGGTACAGGTACTGGATGGACTGGTCGGCATTAACCAACTCGAAGGTTTAAGTTTTACCATTTCCCGCAATGAAATAAAAGTGTATAACAGCGGACAGATGGAAGGCAATCACACCATTTATATCAATGCAGGAATACAAAATGAATGGGGAGATAAACTACAGAAAAGTCTGACCGGAAATCTCTTTTATGAAAACCGCCTACCTTCCGTTCAAATGAAAGGGCAGGGTGTATTTTTACCCAATAGTGGCGGGAAAGTCATAATGCCTTTTGAAGCTACCAACCTGAATGCGGTAGACATTTCAATCATCCGTATATATGAAACGAATGTTCCATCCTTTCTTCAATATAATCAATTAAATGGCGGTGATGATCTAAGGCGTGTTGGATCGCCGGTTGCAGAAGCCACCTTAAGACTTGATACAGACCCATCTGTTGATCTGCATAAAAAGAACCGTTTTTTCCTTGACCTTGATCAATACATAAAAACAGATCCTGGTGCTATTTATCGGGTAAAAATTGCATTCAGGCCCTCCTACTCTATTTATGCATGTCCGGAAAAATTAGCGGGCGACAATAAAACGGATATCAATGAGTACTCCTATTATTATGAAGATATAGACGATGACAGAGAATTTTGGTATCGGTATGATGAATATTATCCTTACGGGTATGATTGGAATGAAAGACAAAACCCATGCAACAAAGCTTATTATAACGGCGAAAGATTTGTAAGCAGAAACGTCATCGCCACCAATATGGGGGTGATTGCCAAACGAAATGCAGACAATAGCTTTTTTATCGCAGCGCATAACCTGATAGATGTCTCATCTATCGCCAATGCCAACATAACCTTACTCGATTATCAACAACAGGTAGTTGGTAAGGGCATAACAGGTAGTGATGGAACCGTTACCATTGAAACAAAGAGAAAACCATTTTTACTGATCGCACAAAAAGAAAAAGAAAAAACTTATCTGCGCATCGACGATGGCACAAATCTGCCAGTATCGAAATTTGATGTTGGTGGTGTGGAAGTAACCAAAGGAATCAAGGGTTTTATTTTTGGTGAAAGAGGTGTATGGCGCCCTGGCGATAGTCTTTTCCTGACCTGCATGATCTACGACAAACTGGCCACCTTACCCGAAGGACATCCTGTGGAATTGGAATTATTTACACCACAGGGACAACTCTATAAAAAATCAATACTTCCTTATACAAACACTGGTATTCATGTATTCCGTTTAATGACCGATGCCAGTGCACCAACGGGTGGTTGGAACTGCAAGGTTAAAGTGGGTGGAGCCGTATTTAGTAAGCGACTAAAAATCGAATCCATTATGCCCAATCGCATGAAACTCGATCTTCAGTTTGAAAATATGAAGTACCTGAGTAAGTCAAACCCAGTTGCCGGTACTTTATCAGCAAAATGGTTATTTGGCGCTGCTGCCAAACAACTGAAAGCGAAAGTGGATGCACAATTCTATAAAAACAATAATCCATTCCCTGCATTTACCGGATATAGTTTTGAAGATCCAACCAATACATTTTCGCCACAATCAACCACTTTGTTTGATGGTAAATTAAATGCTGAAGGACAAGCATCCGTGAAATCGAGTTTTAATATGGAAGAAACGGCTCCGGGATTATTAACGGCCAATTTAACGGTGAGGGTATTTGAACCGGGTGGTAATTTCAGCATCGATAATTTCTCCATCCCCTACCATCCATATTCCAGTTATGCGGGATTAAAAACGCCTAAGGGTAATGAATATACAGGTGTATTGCCTGCAGGTAAATCCCATTCCTTTCAGGTAATTGATCTAGATAATAATGGTAATCCGGTAAGCGGGAATACTGAAATGGAAATGCGCTTGTATAAATTACAATGGCGTTGGTGGTGGGACAATGCTTCCGGGGATCTAAAAAACTTTTCAGAAGACAGCTACAATAAACCCATTAGTACCAAAACCATCACCTTAAATAATGGTAAGGGTAATTATCCCCTATCCTTTAAGGAAGGCGAATTTGGCCGTTTTATGTTATTGGTAAAGGATAAAAGAAGTGGTCATATATCAGGACAAGTATTCCATGTTACAGACGATGATATGCCTAATACCGAGGGCATGGATAATAGCTCCATCACCATGCTTTCCCTGAGTTCGGATAAAACAAATTATCAAACAGGACAAAAAGTAAATATATCTATCCCTACCACTGAATCGGGCAAAGCCATCATCAGTATTGAAAATGGCAGTAAAGTACTGAAGACATTTCAGGTAGATGCGCAGAAAGGGAAAACTAATTTCAGTTTTGAGGCTACAGAAGAAATGTCGCCAAATGTTTATGTGCATGTTAGTTTATTACAACCACACGCACAAACGGTTAATGACCTTCCGATACGCATGTATGGCGTTATTCCTATAATGGTAGAAGATAAATCAACCATTTTAAAACCTGTTATTCGGGTAAAAGACATTCTTAAACCAGAAGAGCAAAGCAGTATCACTGTTTCAGAAGCAAATGGCAACGCCATGAATTATGTGATTGCTATTGTTGATGAAGGTTTGCTTGATCTAACCCGTTTTAAAACACCCGACCCTCATCAATCATTTTTCGCCAAAGAAGCATTGGGTGTGAAGAGTTGGGATATTTATGATTATGTAATTGGAGCATGGGGAGGTGAGTTACAACGCATCCTAACAATTGGTGGCGATGCTGATGCCGAGCTTGCTTCAAAAACCAGAAGGGCCAATCGTTTTAAACCGGTGGTGAAATTCATGGGGCCATTCAGCACCAATGGAAAATCTACAACCCACCAGTTTCAGTTACCACCTTATATGGGCGCAGCCCGTGTTATGGTAATAGCCAGTAACAAAAACAGGTTTGGTATGGCTGAAAAATCAGTTCAGGTGAAAAAGCCGCTGATGTTACTGTCAACAATGCCAAGGGTTTTAGGTCCATCAGAAGAAATTCAAATCCCGGTAACTGTATTCGCAACGAGTGCTCAAATAAAAAAAGTAAAGGTACAAATTGAAAGCAATCCGTTTATTGAAGCAGCAGGTACGCAAGAACTTAACTTCACCAGTACAGGTGAACAGGTGGCTACATTTACAGCAAGGGTTAAAAACAAAACAGGTATCGGCAAAGTAAAATTCACTGCGCAATCAGGAAATGAAAAAGATGCACAGGAAATTGAAATAGATATCCGAAACCCGAATCCGGTTATTACACAAACCAGTGAAATGACTTTACAACCGGGTGCTAGTTGGAAATCCATTGTTGATGCTATTGGTGACGGAATAACAAGTAATACAACGCTTGAAATTTCATCCATCCCATCCATACAATTACAAAAACATTTAAACTACCTTATTCAGTACCCACATGGTTGTATTGAGCAAACAACATCCGCAGTTTTCCCGCAATTGTATCTGGCACAATTAATGGAACTCACGGATCAGCGTAAAAAAGAAATCGCAAAAAACATCCAGGCTGGGATCAATAAAATACAACATTTCCAAACTGCCAGTGGTGGCTTTGGTTATTGGCCAGGTGGAAATGATGATGAATGGGGCACCAATTATGCGGGCCATTTTCTCCTTGAAGCCAGTTCAATGGGCTACCAGGTACCAACATCAGTATTACAGCAATGGAATAGCTATCAGCGCAAAAAAGCCAATGCCTGGAACATGACACAGGCACCCTATTATGGTTCAGATCTTACACAAGCCTATCGTTTATACTTACTGGCATTGAATAAGTCGCCTGAACTGGGGGCCATGAATAAATTGAAAGAATATAAATTCATTCGCCCCGAAACAAAATGGCGACTGGCAGCAGCTTATCAGTTAATTGGTCAACCAAAAATAGCCCTGGAACTGATTAATGGGTTACCAACCAGTTTTGAAAACCGTACTGATTGGGGGCCAAGTTATGGCAGTAGTTTAAGGGACCAGGCAATGGTTCTGGAAACCGTTACGTTAATGAACAGAAGAACAATGGCAGATCAATTGGTAAGATCCATTGCAGCTTCATTATCTCAGGATAATTGGTACAGTACACAAACTACTGCCTATAGTTTATTGTCTATTGCAAAATATAGTGGCAGTAATGCATCCAAAGACATAAAAATTGATGCAGCGGTGAAAAATAATGATCAGCGTAGTAACATACGTTCTTCATCCACCCTATCACAATTAAACCTTAGCCGAAAATCAGGTAAAGCAGGTATAGAAATAAACAACAATGGAAAAAATGTACTTTATGTACGCATTATTAATACCGGACAACCATTTAGTACATCCACAACACCACCGGTGAATAATCCATCAGTATTGCAGGTTACAGCTCAATACATGAATACAGCAGGTGAAACGATTGACCCTACCCTACTGAAACAAGGAACTGATTTTGTGGCGAAAGTAACCATCAAAAATCCGGGATATCGAGGTCATTATGCACAAATGGCTTTATCGCAGTTATTCCCTGGAGGATGGGAAATACTGAATACCCGCTTATTTGATCAGGAAGGTATTTTTAAATCTGCTGAATCGGATTATATGGACATCAGAGACGATAGGGTATATCATTATTTTGGATTAAAACCGGGAGAAAGCAAAACATTTTATGTACAGCTTAATGCCGCCTACCTTGGAAAGTATTATTGGGCAGGGGTTTATTGCGATGCGATGTATGATCATACAATAAGTGGTGGAACAGGTGCTAAATGGGTTACTATAGAATGAAGATGATTGCGTTTGTAAAAAACTTGCTGGTAAAAATTCAACACTTAAGCTTTCGATTGAAAGAGCGAATAAAAAGATGGTCGCTCAGAAAAAAGATAAGTTTAGGAATTGTATTGCTATTATTCGGTTGGTTTCTGGTAGCACTGCCTGCAAAATTATTTACCTCTCCTACTAGTTTTGTATTAACAGATACTAATGGGGTTTTATTAAGTGCAGCAATAGCTTCAGACGGACAATGGCGATTTCCTTATAACCCAACGGTGCCAGAGAAATTCAAGCAATGTATTATGGTACAGGAAGATAAAAGATTCATGTACCATCCCGGTGTAGACCCTATTGCAATGGTTAGGGCCATACGCCAAAACATTGGCAAAGGCGGCGTTCATAGTGGTGCAAGTACCATCACCATGCAGGTAATTCGCTTGCATAAAAAAAATAACCGGAGAACCATCTGGAATAAATTACAGGAAACAATTCTGGCCATACGACTTGAATGCGGTTATCGTAAAAAAACAATATTGGCTATGTATGCTTCCAACGCACCTTTTGGGAGTAATGTAGTTGGTTTGGATGCAGCAGCCTGGCGATATTACGGAAGAGATGCGCAGTTATTAAGTTGGGGTGAAATGGCTGCATTAGCAGTACTGCCAAATGCACCCTCATTGGTTCACCCGGGAAAAAATAGAGAAATACTTTTACGCAAACGCAATCAATTACTCGACAAACTCGCATTAGCAAAAACCATTGACCAGACCACAGCAGATCTGGCAAAACTTGAACCACTTCCAGGCAAACCAAAAGCATTACCACAGCTTACTCCTCACCTGCTCGATTTTTACAGAAAAAAATACACATCATTACAAAAGGAAAAGGATGACTTGCCTACAGGTATTGCCACAACAATCGATAGCAAACTTCAACAACAATTGATTCAGCTTGCACAACAATACCATGAGCAACAAAAAGGCAACCAAATCAATAATATTGCCGCAATGGTTGTTGAAAACAATACTGGTAATATATTAGCCTATCTGGGCAACATTTATCGCCCTTCAGAGCCAGGCTTGGAAAGTCATGTTGATGTTTTGCAGTCCCCAAGAAGTCCGGGAAGCACACTAAAGCCATTACTATATGCGGCTATGTTAAGCGGTGGAGAAATCATGCAAACCCAATTAATTCCGGATATTCCCACACAGATCGGTGGTTATTCACCACAGAATTTCGACCTGGGATTTGATGGAGCCGTACCTGCCCAGCTAGCACTTGCCAGAAGCTTGAATATACCTGCTGTAAAAATGCTTCAGCAATATAAATACCAGCGGTTTTATGATCTGTTAAAGCAAGCAGGCTTTCAGACATTAAATCAACCTGCAGATTTTTATGGACTCAGTCTGATTCTGGGAGGTTGTGAAGTTACTCCATTTGAATTGGCCGGTGTATATAGCAGTATGGCAAGAATGTACCAACACCAACAGGTCAATCAACAAAAATGGAACCCTAAAGATTGGTTCATGCCCAACTTTATCGACCATAAAATATTGAAATCACATTCTGCCACGAGCAGTTCCACACAAGCTTTGTTTGATTACACATCTATGTACCAGATGTTTAATGCCATGACAGAAGTAATGCGTCCAAATGAAGAAGGTTTGTGGAGTCAGTTTAGCGCGGCACAAAAGATTGCCTGGAAAACAGGCACCAGTTTTGGCTTCCGCGATGGATGGGCCATTGGCTTAACGCCAAAATATTGTGTGGTGGTATGGATGGGTAATACCAATGGAGAAGGAAGACCAGGACTTATCGGCGTTCAAACTGCAGCGCCGCTGATGTTTGACATTTTCCGTTTATTACCAAAATCGGCCTGGTTTAAACATCCAACTGCTGCATTTCATTATGTACCTGTATGCAAAAAATCAGGATTTAAAGCTGGAGCAGATTGTGCAATACAGGATACGGTAATGATTGGTGAAGCAGGATTAGTAAATGGCAATACCTGTACCTACTGTAAAATAATTCACCTCGATCGAACTGGCACATACAGGGTTAGTACAGCTTGTGAAGAACCTCAATATATACAACATAAATCATGGTTTAATCTTCCTCCTACCATGGAATATTATTATAAGGTCCAGAATCCTTCTTACCAGGTACTGCCGCCTTACTTAAAGGGCTGCGAACCAGAAACACAGAAAATATTAGATTTTATATATCCTGAAGAAGGTAACAAAATTTATATCCCGCTTGAGATTACCGGAGAAAGAGGAAATGTAATTTTTAAAGCAACCCATTCAACATCCGGCATGAAACTATTCTGGCACCTGGACGATCAGTTCCTGGCTACTACCGAAAAAATACATCAACTATCCATCAATCCTCGTCCGGGAAAACATCGAATCACCATCATTGATGAAATAGGTAATAGTACATTCAGGAATTTTGAAATCATACAGCACTGATTTTTTATTCTCTGCATCTTTTTGTAACTTGTATTATGCGTACCTATGACAACCTCATCGAAGCCATCAGTGATCTAAAAGCCTCCGGTTATACTACCGATTTTAACCTGGCTTTTGACCTGATTAAATGTGCCAGTACAGGCATTTGCTTATTACCATCTCAATTCGATATAGTAGCACACCATCGTTTCGAAGCTGATACTGATCCTGCTAATTCCAGTGTACTCTATGTAATTGAATCACATGACCACAATATGAAGGGCATACTGATCAGCGCATACGGCGTATACAGTGATCCGATCAGCGATGAAATGATTCGAAAGCTTAACGTGATGTGAATTGTCAATGGTGAATTGTCAATAGATAATTGTCAATATATTTACAGATATTATTCACCATTCACCATTCACAATTCATCCAATGCTACATCGTCGTCATTTCTTACAAATCAGTTCACTGGGATTGTCTGCATTAGGATTTTCTTCTTTCAGGGGAAAAGCAGACACTAAGAAACCACTTGTTTTATCTACCTGGGATGCCGGAATAGCGGCCAATAAAGCAGCATGGAACGTATTGAAATCTGGCGGACGTGCACTTGATGCTGTTGAGCAAGGTGTAAGGGTAACGGAAGATTCACTCAACTGTTGTGTAGGCCTTGGAGCAAACCCCGATAGAGATGGTTTTGTAACACTTGATGCCTGTATTATGGATGAATTTGCCAACTGCGGCAGCGTGGCTTTTCTGGAAAGAATCAAACATCCTATTTCTGTTGCCCGAAGAGTAATGGAAAAAACACCGCATGTAATGCTGGTGGGTGAAGGAGCGCAACAGTTTGCTGTAGCCGAAGGTTTCCCCTTAGAGAAAAATGAATTGTCTGAGTCTGCTAAAAAAGCGTACCAGAACTGGCTCAAAAAAAGTGAATACAAACCGATTGTAAACATTGAAAATTCACAGCGCCAGGAAGCATTTGTACCGGCTAAACTTGAAAATGGCGACTGGAATCACGACACCATCGGCATGATTGCACTTGATGCAAAGGGCAACCTTAGTGGCAGTTGTACCACAAGCGGCATGGGTTTTAAAATGCGTGGACGTATTGGCGACTCTCCTATCATTGGTGCTGGATTGTATGTAGACAATGAAGTAGGTGCTGCTGTAGCAACTGGTCAGGGTGAAGATATTATACGTATTTGTGGTGCACATACCATTGTGGAATTGATGCGACAAGGTTTATCTCCCGAAGCAGCCTGTAAAAAGGCCATGGAACGATTATTAAAAACAAAAGGACTTGAAAAAGCAAAAGCCATACAAGCGGGCTTTATAGCCATCGGCAAAAATGGAGAGTACGGCGGTTATGCTTTGCAAAAAGGATTTAACTACGCGGTTTGTCATGCTGATGACAAAAACTTTTTAGTAGATGCAAAACCTTTAATTTGACCTGATACCTGAGCGTACTTCGTAATTGCTAATACAAAATACAATTATGTTTGCTCATTACGGAACACAAAGGATGGAATAGTATAGTTTCCCAACATTCATCTTGTTTCTTCGCTTGTTGTGTCACTCACTTCATGGTTCCCGTCTGTTTCAGCTTTTGTTACCTCATGTCGTAACCATTGCATATCGTTTAATCTTTCAACGTTAGACTGGCCATAAGTATATTGTCTGCAATCATTCTGGCATTGTAGGGTTTGGTATTATCGTAATAGATCGTGACATATTTATCAAAACGTTCCGTATTATCTATCGAACGCCCCATTACTTTGGCCCATTTATTATCGTGTCTGGTTTTACTGGTCGTTTTTACATTTTTTTCTTTAAAATAAAGATTCACAACACCTACACTGCAACCATCTTCAAACGTATTATCTTTTGCACGAAATACATTGATCGGATCAACCACTATCCCTGCAAGCTCTCTTAGGTCAAATTCATACTGATTATAGAAAACTTTGAAATCCTCAAGATTCTTTACTCCGTATTCTAGGCTGGGAGCTGACTGATTAAAGACCATTTCATAATACACCGTTTTTAGTCCATTAAAATATATACTGGCTTTCTTCAAAACTGAAGAACTATGACAGTCCGCTTTTTTCTCCTCTGCCGATACGATGTAAGACTTTATATCTGTCATTAATTGCTCAATACTAGGGCCAGCATAATAGCGCTTTTCTAGTTTAAAACGGGTTACCTGTTTTGCAGCAAGATCTCTTAATGCACAGAGATCATCAAATAGCTGTTTAGCATCTTCCGAGTTCTTAAATACTGCCAATCTATGGCTTTTATAATCCTTATTCCCCAACTCTGGATAATACAGCAAAACTGAGTACCCGTCTGCTATTTTATATACAGCAATACCTTTAGATGTGTACACATCATTACTATATTTTTTCTGCTCGGGTAACTCTAACAGGTTTACATACTGGCTTGAAGCCCACCAGATAAAACCATAGTTTGATGCATTTACTTTATATTTTTTCTGTAAGGTGGAATGATCGAGGATGTTGTCATTAATTGACTCCACTATATTATCTATCGTAACATTTTTTTTATTGCCTTCAGTTTGGCTCATTTGAACCTGCTGTTGAACAGAACCTGCGTAAAATAAACTGATGGAACTTAGAATTGGAATAAGAACAGTTCCCTGTACAATAGTTTTCAGAACTTGCATAAAAATGGTTATCAGTGTTTAAAATGGATGGTAGATAACACAGGGTTTAGTGAGAACTACGGATAGAAAAGAATTTCTGAAGCATTCTTTTTGCTTTTTTTGCCGAAATAACTCAATGCAATTATACTATTTTTATATAAATAAAATGTTACAATTAAGTATGTTGTGATACTAAATTCAATACTATTGCAATTCTGTATTTAGTGTAGCTTTAATCATATTGTTGGTTTTACGATCGTTCTCAGATGTTCTTATTTTAAGCAGATAATCATGTGGTGATATTGCTTGTTATAGCAAGAAGAGAAAAATTAATAGATTGTACAATTATTTATTTGATATGTCATTACCTCTCGAAATATGTGTATTCAATACTGCAACAGCTATCTCAGCTGCTGAAGCTGGGGCAGACAGGATTGAATTATGTGAAAACTATGCCAACGGTGGCACTACCCCATCATACGGCTATTTAAAAACTACCAGGGAAAAAGTCAGCATTCCCATTTTCGCGATGATACGTCCAAGAGGTGGTGATTATTTTCACAGTCCGGAAGAAATTGAAATCATTGCAAAAGACATTACACTTTGTAAAGAACTCGGTTTTGAAGGAGTGGTTTTTGGTTTGTTAAACCAGGATGGTACTATAGATAAAATAAACACTGCCAGACTCGTAGAACTTGCCTACCCGCTTGATGTTACCTTTCACCGTGCATTTGATAGATGCAAGGAACCTCTTGAGGCACTGGAAACCATTATTTCCTGCGGATGCACTAGAATACTCACCAGCGGTCAGCATCCAAAAGCACCCGATGGAAAAGCTTTGATAAAAAAAATGGTAGAACAGGCTGATGACAGAATCATCATAATGCCCGGCAGCGGTATTAACAGTACCAATATTCAGGAGATGATGACTTATACCGGTGCCAAAGAGTTTCATACTTCCGCCAGAATATTGCGACCATCACAAACAACTTACACAAACCCGCTTATACCTGAAGATTTTAGTCAGGACTTTACAGATGCCGATGAAATCCGTAAACTCAAACAGTTGTTAAGCCAATAAGTTTTAGTCTTTCAGCATTAATTGGAATACTAACTATGAATATCAGGGAAGCATTAACACTAGAACATTCCAAGGAGCAGGCACTTCGTATTGCTAATTATGCTGTTCAAAATAAAAAGCAGTTCAAAGAGTTGATGGACTGTTATACAGATCAAGATTACAGAATATCTCAAAGGGCAGCATGGAGTGTTAGCTGGGCAGCCAAGCATAAACCATCTATGATTACCCCTTATTTAGGTGTACTGGTTAAAAGATTAAAGGAACCCGGCGTGCACGATGCCGTAATAAGAAATGCTGTAAGGGTTTTAGAAGAGATAGCTATTCCTGAGGAATTTCATGGAGAACTGATGAATTGTTGTTTTGCTTTTATTGAGAACCCGGCAACCGCCGCTGCCATTAAAGCTTTTTCCTTAACAATATTATTCAACCTCTCCAAACAATACCCTGAGATAAAACAAGAATTAAAACTAATCATCGAAGACCGTTGGGACACAGAAACAGCGGCATTTAGAAGCAGGGGGAAAAAAATACTGAGAGGAATCGCTGATCTTTGATCTCTGATCTCTGATGTATTTATACTGTGCAATACAAAATCACCAATTAAATATTAAATCAAAAATCAGAGATCAGAGATCAGAGATCAGCAATTTCAATAAAGCATTCTAACCTTAATCGTTTCTTTAACTTCTTTCAACAGCTCTGCTGCTTTTTTAGATAATTTTTTGTCGACGTCTAGTACAACGTATCCAATTTCTTCGTTGGTTTTGAGGTATTGTCCAACAATGTTGATATTATTTTTAGACAAAGCAGTATTGATAGCACTCAACACACCCGGTACATTTCTGTGGACATGTAAAATTCTATGAGCACCATCGACTGGTGGCAATCCTATAGCCGGAACAGTGTGAGAACCATTGGTGATGCCACGTTCGAGGTATTGGAATAATTTAACGCTTACGTCTTCTCCAATATTCTGTTGAGCTTCTTCAGTGGATCCTCCAATATGTGGGGTTAGTATTACATTGGGTAGACCTTGTAAGGGTGTTTCAAAATGATCGCCATTTTTTTCTGGCTCCCATGGATAAACATCAATTCCTGCACCAGCAATAGATCCGTCTTTTATTGCTTCACTTAATGCTTTAAGGTCAACTACTTCTCCCCTTGCATAGTTTAATAATATGGCTCCTTTTTTAATATTACGGATGGCCTGTTTATTAATCAGGTTTTTTGTCTGTGAAGTTTCCGGAACATGTAAAGAAATGATATCACTGTTGCCAAGCACTTCTTTCATTGATTTTGCCGCAACCGCATTACCCAATGGCAATTTGGTTTCTGTATCATAAAACAATACTTTCATCCCAAGGGCTTCTGCCAGAACACTTACCTGTGAACCTATATTACCATAGCCAATAAGTCCTAAAGTTTTTCCACGCAACTCATAACTTCCTTTGGCATCTTTCATCCAGATACCTTTATGTGCGGCAATATTTTTGTCGGATATTTTTCTGATCAGCATTACAGAAATACCAATTACCAATTCTGCTACACTACGTGTATTGCTATAAGGTGCGTTGAAAACAACCACTCCTTTCTTAGTGGCGTACTTAAGGTCTACCTGATTTACGCCGATACAAAAGCAACCGATGGCCTGCAATTTTTTTGCTGCATCAAGCACATTGGCGGTAATCTGTGTTTTTGAACGGATACCTAGCAAATGAACATCTTTCACCTCTTTTATCAATTCAGCTTCGCTAAGTGCACCGCTGATTTTGCGCACATTTGCATATCCCTGTTGTTTGAAATACTGTACAGCTTTGTCGCTGATATTTTCCAGAAATAAAATATTGATCCTTTCTTTCGGATAACTTGTTGTTGCCTGCTTGCTCATACAGCGAAAATAATGTTTTTATTTTCTGCATAACCTTTCGCTTTTTAACCATTTCTATAACACATAGTTTTTTATTTTCGCCCCGAAGAAATACTAACAGATGATCGTAAGAACCTTTGGTGTCGCTATTTTGAGTTGTTTATTGCAGGCCTGTTCGGCACAACCCCCGAAAAACGAATCGGTAGAAACCATATCGACTATACCTTCCACGAATAAAGCTGTTTATGCTGCCGAAATTGAAAAACAATACCAACAACTGTTAGGTAATAAAGGATTTAATGGAAGTATACTGGTGGCAAAAAATGGCGAAGTATTATTTGAGGATTATAAAGGATACAGCAATTTCAAGACCAAGGAACCCATTACCCCAAATACTACCTTCCACCTGGCATCGGTATCAAAAACATTTACCGGAATGGCCATCCTTAAACTAAGGGAGCAGGGAAAACTGAACCTGGATGATTTGGTTACAGATTTCTTCCCCGATTTCCCCTATCCCAATATTACTGTACAACTCCTGTTAAATCATAGAAGCGGATTAAACAACTATGTATACTTTCTGGTAGACAGGAAAGTAGAAACCTACCGGGTAAAGAATAAAAAAGGTCGCTGGGTCAGAAGAACCCGTACCATCAAAATGCCTCCACTTAAACCCGGCCTTCTTACCAACCAGGATATGCTGGATTATATGATCAAATACAAACCAGCACCCTTATTTGGGCCCGATCGGGCTTTCCGATATAGCAATACCAACTATGCATTATTAGCGCTGATTATAGAAAAAGTTACCGGACAGTCGTACCCAACTTATATGAAGGATAGCTTATTTACACCACTTGGTATGACCGACAGCTATGTTTTCAGCTTGGCAGATACGGGCCGTTATGTGCCATCCTACAAAAACAATAATGTTCCTTATCGAATCGAAAAGCTGGATTGTATTTATGGTGATAAAAACGTTTACTCCACCGTACGCGATATGTTTTTATGGGACAGGGCTCTCCAGGAAGGCATTTATGTAAATCAAGCCTCACAAACACTTGCCTATCAACCATATAGTTTCGAAACGAAATCCTTTCACAACTACGGACTTGGATGGCGGCTATTGAATTCACCGACCGAGGAAATCGTATACCATAATGGGTGGTGGCATGGAAACAACACTGTTTTTACCCGATATATCAAGGATTCTGCTACTATTATTGTATTAGGCAACCGCTACAACCGCAATATCTATCAAGCTAAAAAACTCTCCTCAGCCTTTACCGGCCGCACAGACACGACAGAGCTGGAGGAGTAGTCCATAGTCGATAGACCATAACCAATGGGCCATGGTCTATGGACTATCGACTATCTGCTATCCCGCAAAATCACAGTTTTTTTTAGCCTTTTACCCCTATTTTTGCAGACTTTTAATATAAACATTACCAGACAA
>CAZTCS010000036.1:22820-26174 GCA_964611995.1 uncultured Sediminibacterium sp.
TTGTAGGATTACTCTACACTTTTCTGAAGTTTAATTGGGTTTCAAAACAGGATGCGGGCAATGACCGCATGAAAGAGATCAGCAATTATATTGCTGAAGGTGCCATGGCTTTCCTGAAAGCTGAATGGAGAATTCTGACCTATTTCGTAGTGATTGTTGCCCTTTTACTGGGTGTAATGGCAAGCAGTAACCCACACTCACACTGGTCTATTTCTTTGGCCTTTGTACTAGGAGCCGTTTGTAGTGCCGTTGCAGGTTATATAGGTATGAAGGTTGCCACCAAAGCAAACGTACGTACCGCTCAGGCCGCAAGAACAAGTCTTTCTAAAGCATTGAATGTATCATTTACTGGTGGTGCTGTAATGGGTCTTGGTGTTGCCGGCTTGGCTGTATTGGGTTTGGGTGGTGTTTACCTGATCCTCAAACAAATATTTGCTCCGGAAGCAGCTGCCAATTCAGAAGAAATGCTTCGTACCATTGAGGTATTAACCGGTTTTTCACTGGGTGCTGAATCTATTGCCTTATTTGCCCGTGTGGGTGGTGGTATTTACACCAAAGCTGCCGATGTAGGCGCTGACCTTGTTGGTAAAGTAGAAGCTGGTATTCCGGAAGATGATCCGCGTAACCCTGCAACTATTGCCGATAACGTAGGTGATAACGTAGGTGACGTGGCTGGTATGGGTGCCGATTTATTTGGTTCATATGTGGCTACTGTTCTTGCTACCATGGTACTTGGACAAGAAACCATTTCTATAGATAATTTTGGGGGTTATGCTCCTATCCTGCTGCCAATGCTGATTGCAGGCGTAGGTATTCTTTTCTCAATCGTTGGTACCTGGTTTGTTCGTGTAAGCGATGCCGCAGGTATTAATACTGCAAACGTTCAAAAAGCCCTGAATATGGGTAACTGGGGTTCAATTGTATTAACCGCAGGTGCTTGTGCAGGTCTTGTATTTTATATTTTACCTGAAACCATGACGCTTCGCGGACACGATTTCACCCGTAATGGTGTTTTCGGTGCTATCGTTGTAGGATTGGCTGTAGGTACTTTGATGAGCATCATTACCGAATATTATACCGCAATGGGTAAACGTCCGGTAATGTCTATCATCCGTCAATCATCTACCGGTCATGCAACCAACGTAATTGGTGGTTTGGCAGTAGGTATGGAATCTACCTTCCTCCCTATCCTGGTGTTAGCTGGTGGTATCTGGGGTTCTTATGAGTGTGCTGGTTTATATGGTGTGGCTATTGCCGCAGCAGGTATGATGGCCACTACTGCTATGCAATTAGCAATTGATGCTTTTGGTCCAATTGCAGATAATGCTGGTGGTATCGCTGAAATGAGCGAATTACCTAAAGAAGTACGTGAAAAGACAGACGTGTTGGATGCTGTGGGTAACACTACTGCTGCAACAGGTAAAGGTTTTGCCATTGCATCTGCAGCACTTACTGCTCTTGCATTGTTCGCAGCTTTCGTAGGTGTAGCCGGAATCGAGGGTATTGATATTTATAAAGCAAAAGTGCTGGCTTCTCTATTTGTAGGAGCTATGATACCATTTATATTCTCTTCTCTCGCCATCCGTGCGGTTGGTGAAGCAGCTATGGCAATGGTTGAAGAAGTTCGTCGCCAGTTCCGTACCATTCCAGGTATCATGGAAGGTACCGGAAAACCTGAATACGATAAATGCGTGGCCATTTCAACAGAAGCATCCATCAAAAAAATGATGTTACCAGGTGCCATCGCGATCGTATCTCCATTAATCATCGGATTCCTTTTAGGTCCGGAAGCTTTAGGTGGATTCCTTGCAGGTGCTACCGTGAGTGGTGTATTGATGGGTATGTTCCAGAATAATGCAGGTGGTGCATGGGATAATGCCAAGAAATCATTTGAGAAAGGTGTTGAGATCAATGGAGAAATGTTCTATAAAAAATCTGAACCACACAAAGCATCTGTAACTGGTGATACGGTGGGTGATCCTTTTAAAGATACATCTGGTCCATCAATGAATATCCTGATTAAACTGATGTCGATTGTATCACTGGTAATTGCACCAACACTTGCGCAATTACATGGTGAATCTGGAAGCGGGCATATGGTTGAAAAACGTATTGAAATTAAAGCAACCAATGGTGAATCAGCAAGTCTTACTGTAAATAGCACCGATGAAAACATCGATCAACTAATTGCAGCAATGAAAAATGCAGGTTTAACCATGCCGGATAATGTATCGTTAGAAATTAAAAATGGTAAGATCATTGTTGATGGAAAAGAACTTTCGGAAGATGTAGCCAAACAATTTTCTATCTATCTTGATGGTAAAGAAAACCTGAACATCAAGGTTGATGTGAAAAAACAGTAACATCAAAATCCTTCATAAACGAGAAAGGCACCGGTTAACCGGTGCCTTCCTCGTTTATGTTTTCTTTCCCAAAAATTAAACAATGGCAAATCGAACATCAATCCAAGATAAACCCTGGCACTTGCGTAACCGCGGTGTGTACTGTATACCTGTGGAAATGGTAAATGGACTTCCCGGCAATGCCAATGCAGCGTGTAAACCCGGACTAATCAATTGTGCCCATTTAAAGCTCTGGCCGAGGGCTGTATCGCTTGATTGAAATAACCTGTAGGAAACAGGCGCTCAAAGATCAATTATACTGGCTGTAATGGTTAACGTCCACCCGGTTCTGTTCTACAAATGATTTCCTTTAATTTTTATCTTATCAGGATTGCGGATATAGTCGTCAAGAAAGAGCCCGCTATTTGATTATCGCATAAGATTAAGCAGAATAATTCAAATAAAATATTACTGATTTCCCGAAGCCTTGCCTGAAGGAATCCCTTGAGACTCTTTTGTAACTTTTTGTTAAGTCAAAAACAAGTAAGCACCGGAGGAAAATGTTTTACAATTTAGCCCTTAACAATATTAGACTAGTCCTATATCGTTTATTAACATTATTCTTTCACAAATTCCAATTCATTATGCATGAATAATGATTTTTTGCAGTAAAAAATGAATGTACAAACATGAATTCGAAAATTTTACAGAAAACCCGATAAACGAAAACTGAACAAGAAAACACCTGCAAATTTATTTTGAAAACTGTTCCAACCTTTTTAATGTTTCCCACTCATTAAGTAGATAAGTTTATTTAATTTTCTCTTAAAGTGAAAGTATTAAACACATTTGAAAGTTCTTTTCATGCCACATCGGTAATAGAAAGAAAATTAATTCATCAAATTATCATCTGATAAATATTAACGTGATAAATTATTACAAGAAAGCAACAAGCATCTTCATTTTAGCATTATTTTTTTCGGTTGGCAGCCACAGCCAATCTCAATTGAAA
>CAZTCS010000036.1:26184-31592 GCA_964611995.1 uncultured Sediminibacterium sp.
GGGAAATACCAGGTTGGTTTTCGCATTTTTCATGAATATGATATGCGAAGATCATTTTTCCCGAAATACGACTTTACAAAATCCCGGACTGACTTTAATACTAATCGACCAATGCAAGTAGCAGTTTGGTATCCTGCCAAACCCAATAGCAAAAATATTTCTTTAAAATATAAGGACTATATAGGGTTTACATCTTCTGAACTCAATTTTATAAATAATCAACCTGTTGATAAAAACAAGGCATTAGATATATGGTTAAGACACTTTCCTCAAAACATGCAGAAACAAATTATAGATTTGGTAACCACTGATCTTAATATTTGGTCAAATGCTGAAATGCAGCCAGGTAATTTTCCCCTAGTAATTTATGCACCCCCACAGGATAGTCATTTTTTCGACAACAATGTATTATGCGAATACCTGGCAAGCAAAGGATATATCGTTATTTCTACTACTGCAAAAGGAGAATACACCAGATTACAAGGATCATCCGCTAGATCAATACATGTACAAGCCGAGGATATAGCATACTTACTTGAATTCGGAAAAAAATTTACTAAAAATGACAAAGTTGGTACAATGGGTTTCAGCAGAGGTGGATTGGCAAACCTAATATTTGCATTGAAAAACAAGAATATTGACGCAACTATTTCTCTTGACGGATCCATCTTTTCACAAGGATGGATAGACGATATGAAACAAAGCTTATACTTTAACCCGGAAGAATTCACCTCTCCTCTGTTAATGATCACTAAAAATCTGGCAGACCCTAAAAAAAATCCTGCCACCTTTTTTGATCAAGTAAAATTTGCAGATAAAGCGCTTATACGTTTTGATCACGACAAGCATGGTTATTTTTCATCTTTAGACCTACTGACTTCATTAGTTACTGACAAGCTTCTTTCCAATAAGGAAAAAGAAAGTTATTTGAATTTTTATACAGAAATGGTTGAATATTCCGGTCAATTCTTTGATAGCTATTTAAAAGATGAAGGTTCATTAAAAGAACATGAACAAAAGAAATTCAACCATAATTATACATTTATCAATGCTCAGCATCAATCACTTGACCCAAGCACTATTAACTTCTGGATTGCTCAAAAAGGCATTGATTATACCAGTAACCTCATTACAAAAGTTGAAAAAATAGAACCTGGATACACGTCTAAACTTCGATGGAGAGACCTTAATCCAATAGCTGATGAAAAAGTAAATGAAAAAGCATACAATGAGGCCATTAAAATTCTTTTACTATCCGATCGCGCTACTCCTGGATGGTATCTTACCAATTATAAACTGGGAGAATGCTATCGTATAACTAAAGATTTTCCAAATGCAATTATGAGGTACAAGGTTGCCCTAAACGATAACCCCCGGCACCAGGAAAGCATTCAGGCATTAAAAAACATGAATATCCATTATGATTATCACAACAACAAAATTGCCTCAATTGATATTTCAAAATATATTGGCAAGTATGTAATAGATGAAAAAAACTACAAGGAAATTATTCAAAAGAACAACACTTTGTATTTCATTTCCAGTGTTGCATCCGACTCCATAAAAATTTGGCCATATAGTGACAAATTATTTATTAGTGAAGAAGAGAACCCCAAATATAATATTCAAATGCATTTTCAATTAGATCATTCCGGAAATGTTATATCATTACAAACAAGGGGTATGAATTCAGGTAAATTTAGTGACATCATTTTAAAGCAGAAGTGAGCATCAAAAAGCTTGTAATAGTTGGTGCTTAACCGTAAATATTAAAATTCAGCACTAATATCCAGAAGCTAATTATTTGAAATTAACTGAAACTCATATCAGATATGTATCGTCAAAGACAGGAGGTATTTATTAAAAGCTCTTACCTCCTGTCTTTTACAGGTCAGTTATTTTCTTTCCTATAAACAATATGTTTTCTTTCCCAAAAATTAAACAGCGACAGATCGAACATCAATCCAAGATAAACCCTGGTGCTATTAAATTGTTGCTCATTTGGCTTGCCTGCTTCCTGGTACTTGCGTAACTGCGGTGTGTACTGTATACCTGTGGAAATGGTAAATGGACTTCCAGGTAATGCCAATGCAGCGTGTAAACCCGGACTAATCAATTGCGCCCATTTAAAGCTCTGGCCGAGGGCTGTATCGCTTGATTGAAATAACCTGTAGGAAACAGGAGCCCCAAGATCAATTATACTGGCTGTAATGGTTAACGTCCATCCGGTTCTGTTATACAAATGGTTTCTTTTAATTTTTACCTTATCGGGATTGCGGATATAGTCGTCCGGAAAGAATCCGCCATTTGCATCAAATTCTCTTTTTCCTGAACGCCATTTTCTACCAAAGGTTTTGCTGAGTGATATACCAATTGGTACGGAGAAGCCCCACACCGCCCCACTCCTGCTGTTGGCCATTTTGCCAGTATCATATTGTTGTCTTTTTGTCCATTCATAACCAGCATACACGCCAGCAAAAGCATTCAAATCGACCGACCACCAATTATTACGCTTACGTTTATAAGAGCCAACAGGCATGGCATAAGACTCTACCACTTTGGCCAATTGTTTATCGTTTTGCGCCAATGCCGCATCATTCAGGAAGCCACTTAATTTTCTGATGAGTTGAATTGCCTGGCGGTCTTTATCGAATAATAAAGCGGCTGCTGGACTTTTCTTCTCAAAGTTGATTGCCTGTTTTGTGGTATCGTAGCGATAAAGTAATGTATTTGCATACTGTGCCGTGTTTCTCAGGATAGAATCTTTTAGATAAGAAGATGCATAAAGAAATTCATTCTGCAGATCTTTTAAATCAATCGTGAACTGGTGTCCGGGTCTTGATTCATAAAACAGGGTATCGATGAGTGACAAAGTATTCATTACCGCACCTGCGAAATTCTTTTTGGTAACCAGGTTATAAATCTCAAAAACCTGTGTCCCATATCCAAATGCTTTCATAGCCTGTGCGGATACACCTGGTCGTACAATCTGGCTATCGAGGCTGTTCAATACACCAAACACCTGGTTTACCGCCCCCCACATATTGTAAGTGCTGTAGAACCAGTCTTTTTGTCCATTTTGTTGTAACCGTTTCTGCTCCTCCTGGTATTCTGTACCGATTTTTTCAACCTGAGCTATTGCTGTCCTGATATTTCCCAATAACCGACGCATTCGCTCAACATCCAGTACAATGTTTTGTCCATCGACATGTTTAATTCCCTTAAAGAACTTGCTGAATACCGCTTTGTATTTAAGATCAAGTAATCCTAGCATGATTTCCATTTCTGCCCTGTTCATGTTTCTTAAATCTTCATAAGAAAGCAAACGGATCCGATTGGCACTATCTATTACAAACATTTCTGTATTGATGGCATAAAGCAGGGTAATATAATCCTGAAACACAGGCTTGGTTGAAACAGAATCCAACACTGAAGGAATAGGTGGAATGGAAAGATATAATGCTTTAATGGCGTCACGATAACTATATCTTTTTACAATCAGTTCAGCAAAATCACAAACACCTGATATATACGCAGCATAGGTTGCAGCTTCGGGCCATCTTTTTGCAAGCCAGGCACTGTTGAGTACATTTTTGGGCATCTGCATAAAATCTTTCGATAAAGCATATTGCCATTGCGCCCCAAGATTGGGAATTTCATACACTTCGTTCCCTTGCAATAGTTTCATGGTTGTAGGGAAAAACAGGTTCAGGAGTTCATATCTGCTGGCATTCTGGGTGATTTTTTCAAAAAACCACATCACTGATTCCTGTTTAATTCTATTAGCAAGGTAAATGGCAAGGGCATTGATCATTTCCGCTTCCGAGGGTAGCCTGAAAGCTACTTTGTAGGCTGATTCTGCTTCGGAAATCACCTTCTGAATATCTGGCAAAGTATTCAGGTTAAAAGAATTGAGCGCATCTTCAAAACTTAACCCTTCCCTTCCTGTTTGTTCAGATATGCCACTGATGCGATATAAGAAACTAAGGAGCGTATTTCGTTGGTCCTTTAACTGTTGCAGCACAATTGTCTTCCATTGATTAAAGCCATTTTCCAGGGAAAGAAATACAGCCCTTGCTGAATCGTATTGTTGGTTTACCAAGTGAATGGCATTCTCTAAAGATTGCACCGAATCTGCGGCCTGAACTTTTATTTTATTACGTGCAATGGTATCTGTTTGAAGTCTGGCCAGACTATCAAAAGTGAATATGGTTTGTTGCCTGAGTAATACCAGTGCTGCACTCGTTGTGCGTAAGTCTGCAGTAAAGCTTCGATAAGCTGTTTTTGCTGCGATGTAATCTGCATTCTTTTTTATGTACAAGCTTTTCATTGATTTCAATGATGTTTGCACTGTATCTGCCAAATTCGAAGCTGATTGAATAACGGTGGCAGAATCGAGTTCAAAAAATTTACCAAACTTGATCAGGCTGTCTGATAATTTATTCCGCACCCGTTCTACAAATGGATAGGGTTTTAGTTTCTCTAATAATTGCTCATATAAATCACCCTGTGCATCCTGCAAGTCTGCATACCATACGAGACTACCCAGCAGTTGTTGCCTGATTGAATCGGATATTTTTTTTGGGGAAATATCCGCGGCATACAAAGCTTTTGCTGTTTCATAAGCATTTCGCAATGGAAAGGCTTTCCCCGGGGAATTTGCTGATTGTGATAATCCTGGTAATGCTATGCAAAGCAACAGCATGCAGGTAATAAAATACTTCATGGTAAGGTTTTACGGCTTAATTGAAATCTGGGGGGAAAACAGAGGGGTGGAATAAAAGTATTAACCCAGTTTGAGAAATGCAAGGAAAACATATTAATTTCCCTATATATAATCATAAATACCTGAAAATCGTGAGAAAACTAATCACCTATTGTCTGTTCATATTACTTGTTGTTTTTATGGCTTGTGAAAACAAGACAACTGAACCTGAAGTAAAAGATTCACCAGTTGTACAAAAAGCTGATACCATCAGTGAAACAAGAACGGTAGTGCAAAAAGCCCCAGTGGCCAATCATTACCAAAAAGTGCCGGATGAACTCAATAACTGGAAATTTGCGGTTGAAGTGTACGAAACCAAAAACCGGTTTAACTACCTGGTTCGAATACAATACAAGGAAATCCGAATCACCGATTCCATCAGTATCCCCAATATTGGCATCGAACCTTCCGTACAAATTCAGGCCGATAACCAACCCTTCTCCTGCACCCTGGGCTTCCCCGACAAAAAAGGAAACTTCAACCCCTACTACCGGGCAAGTATAAAAAATGAGCAATTGAGGTTTAAGAAAATTGCGAGTTATGGGGTGAGTGTGAGGGTTAAGAGTTAGGCGTGAATTGTTTGGCGTGAATTGTCAATTGTGAATGGTGAATGGGGGGTTGTTGAGGGCAACTACACCAATAC
>CAZTCS010000037.1:0-4060 GCA_964611995.1 uncultured Sediminibacterium sp.
GCAATTACAGGAGACTGGGCAATAATTTGATTTTTTACCGGACAGCAATGGCTTGCGGCCTGAAGCTTGTAGCCAATTTTCTCTCGACACTAAAACTTGTTTTATTATCTTTCCCATTCAAACGACTGCCATGAACCAACGATACTACTCACTTGATGTATTCAGGGGAGCTACTGTTGCCCTGATGATACTGGTGAATAACCCCGGAAGTTGGGGAAATATCTATAGCCCACTCAAACATGCCACCTGGCATGGTTGCACGCCAACGGACCTGGTATTCCCTTTTTTCCTGTTTGCAGTTGGTAATGCCATGGCTTTTGTTATGCCCCGTTTTGAAGCTGCTGGAGATGCAGTTTTCTGGAAAAAAGTGATCAAAAGAACAGTACTCATTTTTTTAATTGGACTACTCCTTCATTGGAGCCCGTTTGTTAAATGGGATGGAGATACCTTGGTTGCCAAAAGCCTCGATAACCTTAGGATTTTCGGAGTATTACAAAGAATCGCAGTCTGTTATTTCTTTGCCTCAGTTATTGTTTACTATGGTAAAACAAAGGGAGCATTTGTAATCAGCGGTGTACTATTATTATTATACTGGTTTTTAACCGTATGGCTGGGTAATCCGGGCGATCCATTTAGCCTGCAAGGTTATTTTGGTACCAATCTCGATAAATCAATTCTTGGTGAAGCCCATATGTATAGAGGAGAAGGAGTTGCATTTGATCCTGAAGGAATAAGTAGTACCATGTCTGCTATTGTACAGGTTGTATTTGGGTTCCTTGCCGGACAATATATCCAACAAAAAGGGAAGAGCTATGAAATGCTTGCCAATCTTTTGATAGCAGGACTGGTTCTCATTTTCGCAGGATTCTGCTGGGACATGGTATTCCCAATCAACAAAAAAATATGGACCAGCAGCTATGTACTCTATACCAGTGGCTTGGCAATGCTTACCATTAGTTTATTAATTTATCTCATCGAATTCCGCAATATAAAAGGCGCATGGAGCAGGTTCTTTGATGTATTCGGAAAAAATCCACTTTTCATCTTTGTAATGAGTGGATTTCTACCAAGGGTTCTGGCACTTATACGTTTCAAAGACGGAGACGACCTAACCAGTCCACTCCCCTGGTTCTGGAACCATATCTGCAAACCAATCTCAAGCGACCTCAGAAATGGATCATTACTCTATGCGCTGGTCATGATTACCTTCTATTGGCTCATCGTTTATTGGATGGATAAGCGGAAGATTTATGTGAAAGTGTAGGGAGTTGTCCATGGACCATGGTCGATAGACCATAGCATATAGATCATGGCTTGACTTTGTTACTTTATAGACTATAGACCATGGTCCATGGGCTATGGTCTATGTTCTTCCTCCCCCCAACTTCCTCACAAGCACGGCGGGGTTACCCGCATAGATACCTGGTTCTGTAATGCTTTTTGTTACTACTGCGCCGGCACCAATTACTACATGGCAACAGATATGCACAGGAAGAATGGTTGCATTACTTCCGATACTTACGTGATCTTCAATAGTGGTTGATTCCCAGTGTTCCGTATTACCTGCTGCTGGTTTACCTGCGCGGAAACGATCGTTTACAAACATTACGCCATGACCAATGAAACAATCTTTTCCAATTGTAACCAGTGAACAAATAAAGCTGTGTGATTGAATTTTACTTCTATCTCCTATTGTTACGTCCCGTTGAATTTCAACAAAGGGACCTATAAAACAATCGTTGCCAATAACACATTCATATAAATTGCAGGGTTCCACCAACTTTACATTTTGTCCAAATTGAACATCCCTTATGGTTGATTGTATTGCAGTGAATGATGACATATTAACTTATTTCGTTTGCATTGCTGCGTGAATTTGTTCGATCAGTTGAACAACAGCCAAACTTTCTTCGGGTGAAGTATAATAAGCTTCCCCATTTTGTAAGGTACGAAGCATTGATTGATAAACCATTTCCAGTGGTGCTGGCATTGCTGTTTCTACTTCAATCTTATTTTCTGTATCCTGGTAAACAATATTATTCAAATAAGGGCCGCCAATCTTTACCGTTCCTTTCTCTCCAATCAAAGTAAGCGATCCTTCCATACTCTGTTGAAAAGTATTGATGGAAAATTGAAGTGACCCAATTATCCCATTTTCAAAACGTAGTGATACTATACCCTCATCAACTTCCAATTGCGTGTATTGATGGTTTACATTATGTGCAAATGCATGAATGGCTGATACTGGTCCGAAATACCATAATAGTAGATCAATAAAATGACTGAACTGCGTAAATAAAACTCCGCCATCCAAGGCCGCATCTCCATGCCAGGAATGATTTTTATAATAAGTATCACCTCTATTCCAGAAGCAATTTACCTGAACACTAAATATTTTACCCAGTCTACCTTGCTGTATTGCCTTATACACTGCTGCAACAGGTGTATTAAATCGATTTTGTAATACCGTAAATAAAAAGCGGTTATGCGTATTTGCAGCAACAATCATACGGGTAGCATCAGCTACAGAAAGCGCCATTGGCTTTTCAACCAATACATGAAACCCTTGTTCTAAAAAATAAACAGCATGTTGGGCATGCGTTCCATTTGGTGTGCAGATTACCACAACATCCGTTAAATGTATGGCTTGAACAAACGACGCTAAGGATGTATAATAGGATGTGTGGTATTTTTCCGCTGTTTCCTTTGCTACAGATTCATTTATATCGCATACCGCAACGAGTTCACCTAGTTTGCTGATCATTTCCAGGTGACGCATTGCCACCCTTCCACATCCTATTAATGCAAACTTTGTCTTTTGCATATCAGGTAAATATTTGTTCGGCTTTAGCAATACTTTCCGGTTTCCCAACATCTACCAGCGCAACACCAGTGTGATCAAAACCATTAATTGGTTGTGTGGCACATAAATCAAGGTAAACATCTACCATCGAAAATTTACCCTCCCGGTTCATAAGTTTAAACAAAGAAGTATTAATAACATGTATGCCACTAAATGCCATTTGTTTGAGGTCTGGATAGGTATCTGATATATGATGGGGTTTCTCTTCTCCGGTCTGAACATTTCGCCAGCCTTTCAAAGTTCTTTTTTCATCAAAAAGAAAATAACGGGAGGTATTTCTTTCTGAGATAGCAAGCGTTGCCAGCGGATGCAATTGAATATGCTGAGCGATCATTTTACCCAAATCGAGTTTTGTAAGTATATCAACATTCATCATTACAAAATGGGTTTCGCCTTCAAAATAAGGTTCGGCTTTTTTAAGCCCCCCACCTGTCTCAAGCACCATATCAGTTTCATCAGAAATACTGATATTACTACCCCATCCTTTATTTATTTCTATCGCATTGATAATCTGCTCAGCAAAATGATGCACATTAACCAGTACATCATAAATACCATATTGTTGCAGGTATAATACATTACGTTCAAGCAACGATTTACCATTCACCACTGCCAGTGCTTTGGGATGGTGATCTGTCCAGGGTTTTAACCTGGTACCTAAACCAGCTGCTAGAATCATTGCTTTCATATACTGTTATTTAACCCAGTTTTCTTTATTGGTATGGTGTAAAACCGCTTTAACCTTGTATTTGTTTCTCAAATGCCGTGCAGTTTGCTCCGCTGCATAAACACTGCGGTGCTGTCCACCAGTACAACCAAAATTAATCATCAGGTTTTCGAAACCTCTCTTCAGGTATTCTTCCACCGTAATATCAATCAGGTCCCAAACGCTGTTGAGGAACTCATTCATTTTTGTGCGCTGCTCTAAAAAATCTTGCACGGGTTTATCAAGTCCACTTAGTTTCTTATAATCATCAAATCTGCCTGGGTTTAATATTCCGCGCATATCAAACACAAATCCACCTCCGTTTTCGCTCTCGTCTGCCGGTATCCCTTTTTTATAACTAAAGCTATTGATATGGATGATCAGTGGTGTAGATTCATTAGCCTGGGGTGGTTCAAATCGCTGAACAATTTCATCAGACACAACCAATTTCAATACACGATCAAACTCAGGTGTAACAATACCAATACGTT
>CAZTCS010000037.1:4070-28962 GCA_964611995.1 uncultured Sediminibacterium sp.
AAATTTGAGGTTTTTTAGTGCGAGGGGGATACTGGCTAGAAAATGTGCTTTTCTTTCAAATAAGCCCCTGAATCCATATGCACCCATAACCTGTAATAAACGGATAAGCACATAACCATTGTATTGACTTACAAAAGTTATACGATCAACAGGTTCTTTTAGTAACCCATCTATTTCGTCCATATAATATTCAAGCAGACTATTTTTCCATTCTTCACTTAATTCTGCTTTTGCCTGCCATAACAAGGAAGCTACATCATATTGCAAAGCTCCTTTCATACCCCCCTGAAAATCGATAAAGCTCACTTCATTGTTCCTTACAATAATGTTCCTGCTCTGAAAATCGCGGAACATAAAATATTTGTATTGGGTGTGGGTAAGATAGGTACTCAGGGCATCGAAATCATCCAGCATTGCCTGTTTATCATACGGTAGTTGAAGGGTATCTAAAAAATAATACCGGAAGTAGAGCAGGTCGCTCAATATGGCCTGTTTCCCGAATTCTTTTGCAGTAATACACCAATCATAATTCAATCCTTTATCACCCAGTATTTGAATCCGGGCAAGTTCAGCAAGACTTTTTTTGAAAAGCTGGTAAGGTCCATCGGTATGCCCGTGTATTTCTAATTGATTTAATAGAGAGGCTGTTCCAAGGTCTTCTTGAATGTAAATAGTATTATCATTATTTACACCAAGGATTTCAGGTACTGGCAAACCTGCTTTTTTAAAGTGCCGGCTGAATTGAATAAATGTATTCGTTTCTTTCTGGTTGATATTATAAGTAGCTATATAAGTATTTTCACCAGCATATAACCTAAAGTATATTCTGTCACTCCCACTTTGCGGCAGTTTTTCAATTCGATCAACTGGTTTTTGCTGAATAGACAAAAACAGATCGCTTATACCTTGTAACACATCTTCCATGTTCATGCTGATTTGCAGCGAAAATAGAACTAAGTAGTGAATAGACCATAAGAGAGGATGTTTGATCTTTGATTTTTTATTTTTGATTTGGTATTGTTTATTTCCATAAGCTTGCAGCCATTGATGTCCGGGTAAAATTTGGCTGCGAACTCCTGACCCCTACCATGGTCCATGGACTATGGACTATGGACCATGGCCTATAGTGCTATCAGCTCTTTCACGTCTCTTCTTTCTCCCCAAGAAATACAATGGTAAACCAGTGAGGGTGATGATTAGACCAAGGACAGAATTGATTACGGGACTGCGGTGGTGGAGGTAGTTATCGATGTCGTTGTAAAGCGTTGATAGCAGGAAAAAGGCGGTAAATAAAATAAAGATAAATGGCACCAGCGGATATCCCCATACTTTATAGGCCCTTGGTGTATCAGTCAGTTTTTTCCTTAACACAAATACACCAACCGCACTCATGCCATAAAAGAACCAGGTTACAAAAATCAACATATCAGTCAGCATATCAAATGATCCACTGAAAATGAGCACAATTGACCAGATAGCATTTATCCATAAAGCATTGCCTGGTGTTTGGAACCTGGGATGAATTTTTCCTGCCACAGTGAACATGCTGTTATGCGTACCCATTGCAAATGTGACCCTGGCAGTTGCGAGTATATTGGCATTTGTTGCGCCTAATACAAATAGCATCACCATTAATGTAATTGCTATACCGCCTATTGCTCCCCAGGCTATGGTTGCTGCATCTGATGCTACAAACGATGATGCTGCTAAAACATTTATGGGCATCAGGTAAACGAATGCAAGATTAATCAGTACATAAACAAGTATGCAAAAGCCTAACCCAAACAAAAGGCTCAACGGAATATTCTTCTGTGGGTCTTTGATTTCCCCTGCTACAAATGATATATTATTCCACCCATCATAGGCCCAAAATGCCCCGGAAAGCGCCGCCATAAACAACATCACCATTTCCCATCCTGTTTTTGTACTCCCAACTTCAGTTGTAAAATGATTTATCGACCCTTTGCCCGAGAAAAAAATACTCCCTATCAATACAAGAATAGCGAGTGCTTTTAAAGCAGTAAGCAGGCGTTGTAATCGACCGCCATAGCTAACACTTTTATAGCTAATGAATGTGAGCGTCAGTACCACAAAAACGGTTAATAATTTAATCCCCACTTGTTGAAGGGGATAAAAATTTCCTATAAAAGGAATATGCAGTTTCCATGATTGTTCAATCGTTTCATTGAACCGGGGTAATTCTATCAGGTAATTGGTGTATTGCGAAAACACATAAGCAATTGAGGCATTTCCCGCTGTATTAAATACGGCAAAAGCTGCCCATCCATATAAAAAAGCAAAACCTTCTCCATACATTTTTTGAAAGAATACATATTGACCACCTGTTTCAGGAAACATGGCGGCTACTTCCGCATTTGATAATGCCCCAAAGAGGGTAATAAATCCGGCTACGATCCATACTGCAATTAATAGTACAGGAGATTGTAATTGTGCAGCCATCAACGATGGCTTCATAAATATTCCCGAACCAATCACTCCACCTATTACTATTGCAATAGCCGTATTTCGGTTTAGTTGTCGGAGTAAAGCGGGCATCCTTAAAGATAAGGTAAGATGCATCAAAGTTTCAATGCTGCCGGGGGAAAATAGGCTACGAGCTGCTAGCTTCTAGCTGCTAGCCATGATTGGTAATTGTTTTAGGCTTTCTGCTATTAATCGAACAAATGAAAGGGCTTGCGAATTTATTTTTAAACATCCTACTTAAAAGCAATATTTAATTATTGCACTTACGCTTGTAGATGGTTTAATTCACAGTAAAAAAACTAGAAGCTAGCAGCTCGTGGCTAGAAGCTGTTTTCCCCGGACAGCAATGGCTTTAAAACAATTTACCCTGTTCCCCAGGTCGCATAAATCTTGTACTATCCAGCTCCCATCGTTCTGCATTTAGTTTATATAGCTTGTTATATTTCACAAACTGCTGTCTTACCATTTCAGCAATTGGGCCTTCACCCCTCATACGAATACCATAACGACTATCATTTACCTGTCCGCCATGGCCATTTTGTATTAAGTGCCATACTTTATCGGCACGGTCGGGAAAATTTTTATAGAGCCAGTCATGAAAAATAAGTTTGATAGCACCATTCAACCGAATAAAAGTATATGCACTGAAAACGGCCCCATTTTCGCTGGCTGCCTGCATAATCCGCTGCATTTCATGTTCATTCAACCCAGGAATCATCGGTCCAAGCATTACACCCATTCGTACCCCAATGCTACTTAATTCATTGATCACACGAAGTCTTTGTTTAGCTGTTGTAGTTCTTGGTTCCATCGCACGGCGCAAGTCTTCATTGAAAGAGGTAATGCTTACCAATACACTAACCAGTTTCTTTTTTGCCATTTCCTGCAACAGGTCTTTATCCCGAAGAATCCCCGCATTTTTAGTGATCATTCCCACTGGCTGATTAAATTCATTACATACTTCAAGTAATTGTCTGGTTAACCTGAATTGTTTTTCAGCAGGTTGGTAGCAATCGGTATTACCACTTAAACTAATGGGCACTGGCTCCCAATTTTTGTTCATTAAAAACTTACGCAGCAACTGTGGTGCATTTTTTTTCACAATTATTTTTCTTTCAAAATCCAGTCCGGCACTATATCCCCAATATTCATGTGCATTACGGGCATAGCAATAAATACATCCATGCTCACAACCCTGGTATGGATTCATGCTGTACCACATGCCTACATCAGGACTATCCACTTTATTTACAATAGTTTTAGCCTGATCTTCCAGATACACAGTAGCGGAGTTGGGTTCTGTCCAGTCGTCGATCCCTTCAATATGTTCTCTTATTCTTTCATTCTTCAGAAAACGGTTTCGGGGATTGAACTGTGCGCCTCTTCCTTTAAGGTATTGTTCTTCGTCTTCCATATCTAAACGTAACTGTTAGTGCTGCTGAGCAGTAATTCAAAAAAGATGGATAAATGTTAAAATGTTGCTGGAAGCGTAGGGGAATGTTTTATCGAAAAAGTTGCATTTGTTCTACCGTGTGCTTGACCCCTTCCATTTTAAACCTTCCTATTATTTCAAATTTTTTCTCTTCCGGACGCTTTCGCATCAATAATACATGGTCTGCTATGAATTTTCCTGAAAACTGACTATTCCCAAATTCGCGCCACCCTTGTTCAAACTGCCAGTGTGCTAATTTTCTTGCAATCGAAAGATTTGGATCTGTAATGAAATGTGGTTTATTTGTATTGTCTGGTTTAATCATCGACTGAATTGGCTTCAATGATTTCACCAATGCCACAAGCTGGTTTTTTGTTTTAACCTGTATAAAAATGGTATGGGTAGGAAAATTTCCAAAGTCTTCCAGTTCCACCAAAAATGGTTCTGTTGCTGTAATAATTCTTTGCAACCTGGGAATCCAGCGTGTTTCTGCCATTGCTACCTGTTTGAAACTCAATAAGGTAATCTGTGCTTTACCAAACCTGGCAGCAGGACATTCATACTGATCTGCAAAATGTTGTTTAATCTGCTGAATCGATTGCTTCAATGCTTCATGTGGCTCAACAACCAGTAAGTAATCTGACAAATTTTGCCCGATGGAAAAATCATTCATACAATAAGATTTATTAGGTACCAGGCTGTAAACGAAACAGGTTTATTTGTTTGCCCGCTTCAGATTCATGTCTGCTTCGAACCAGCATCAGTTCTTTCACTTCGAATGATAAGTCTAACTTTCGTGAAGCAAACTCCTGCATTACCTGATCAAAAGCTTTTTCCGGTACAGCTCCGGTTAATGGCAAACAAGGATGGGTAAACCTTTTTACCGGCGGATAATCATAACTCCTGATATATTGATCAATAACCTGCATCGCTCCCGCCAATTGCTGGAAAGGTTGCTGCTCCTGTACACGCAGGTAAAGATGTTTGGAAGATAAAGCCCCGAATCCCTGGATATTAACCCGGAAACTCAGCTGAGTACTGATGATACGGTGCATCCACCTGATCAGTGTTGCTTCCATATCTTCCCTTGCCATAAATTCAGCTACTACAATTCCAGATTGCTCCGAAGGAATTGAAGTCTGGTATTGGCGCTGTATATATGCCTGCTCTGCCTTTATCTGTAAATCCGTAAGCATATCAGGATATGCCACCAGCCTGTAACGGCTTAATGTTTGTGTGCTAACATCTGCTGATCGCTGCCCCATAATGGTTGGTAATTCCATAAACAAATTTTAATCGGATAATTATTTTAGCATAAATTTACTAAAATTTTTAGCTAAACAAAATTTATTTCTATGGATGGGGAACAGTGGTACGGAGCTGCCTATAAAGGCTCCAAGCAATACAAACAGTGGGATATCCCAATGGCTAATGCCACTGGCTTTGGCGCGGCGGCAGATGATTATATGGAAAGGGGCATTGACCTTAACGAACAGCTCATACGCAACAAACCTGCTACTTTTTTCTTTCGGATGAACAGTGAAGCTATGACCGATGCCGGTATTTATCCCGGTGATGTACTGATAGTTGATCGTAGTATCCGACAGGTAAACAGCAGGGTTATCGTAGCGATTTTAAATGGGGAGTTGCTGGTGCGTCGTTTTTCGGACAGCCTGAACAAAAAAAGACTTGTTGCCGAAAACAAAAAATTCGGTGATATAGAAATTGACCCGCACGCAGGGTTTACCGTTTGGGGTGTTGTATTGTATTGTATACATAATGTATAGCCTGATGAAAGCAATTGTTGACTGTAATAGTTTTTATTGTTCCTGTGAACGATTATTCAGACCGGAATTATTGTTTCGTCCGGTTGTAGTACTCAGTAACAACGATGGCTGCATTATTTCCCGTAGTGATGAGGCCAAAGCATTAGGGGTGGAAATGGCAGGTCCTTATTTCAAGGCCAAACCTATTATTGAGAAAAACAAGGTAGCAGCATTCTCTTCTAACTACAATCTTTATGGAGATCTCAGTTGGCGGGTAATGGAAACATTACGCATGTTACTTCCGCCAAATTGCGTAGAAGTATATTCTGTAGATGAAGCTTTTCTTAACCTGGAACATATACCAGTAGAAGAACTCAACAGCTTTGCCATGCGTATCCGTGAAACCGTAGAACAATGGACCGGCATTGCAGTATCGATAGGTGTTGCCCCCACTAAAGTTTTGAGTAAAGTAGCCAATAGACTGGCTAAAAAAAACAAGCAGGCTACCAATTGTGTGCTCGTATTAAATAGTAAACGAAAAATTGAGCAGGCTTTACAGAGAACACCAATAGATGATATATGGGGCGTTGGATTTCAATATGCCGAAAAACTAAAATCATTTAATATACTAACCGGTTATGACCTCAGTTTAAAAGATACTTCATGGGCGCAGAAACAATTAGGAGGCGTAACCGGGATGCGGTTAATCAGAGAACTTAAAGGCATCGTGAGTTCTGGGATGGAAGAGGAAAGACTGAACAAAAAAATGATTGCCACTACCCGTATGTTTGGTTCGCCGGTAACAAAACTGGAAGATATAAAAGAAGCCGTTGCTACTTATACCACAAGGGCTGCAGAAAAACTGAGAAGGCAATACAGCGCAGCCAAGATCATCAGCGTTTTTGTGGTTCCGAAAGAAGATTCGCATACAGCGTACTTCAGGCATGGACCTACACTGAGCAGTTATATGAAGCTACCAATTGCTACTTCCTTCACGCAGGAATTGATCAAACCAGCACTTGAGTTAACTGAGAGATTATTTGAACCCGGACGTACCTATAAAAAAGCAGGTGTAATGTTAAGCGGAATTGTACCCGACCATTCAGTTCAAGGCAACCTGTTTAAAAAACCGGAAGAAAACAACCATCGCCTGTTAATGGATACCATCGACAATGTAAACTTTGCTATGCGTGATGATATATTAAAATTTGCTTCCTCAGGCACAACCCGCAACTGGAAAATGCGACAGGAACTGCGTAGCCCGCGTTATACTACCCGCTGGGAAGAGCTTTGTGAAGTGCGCTAAATTAATTGGCAGTAAAAGGATATTGTGCAAATAGTTTAGCAAGTGCTTCATTAGCAGTTTTTCCTGAAGGATCCGATTTTTCTGGCACTACCCCTTCCATTGACCCTTTCCAGATCATCTTATTCCTTGCAGTTTCAACAATGTGTAGGGTAAGTGTACCATCACGATAACGACCTACTTCAACTTCTTCACTTTTCCAACTGTAATTGCGTTGACCCATATAAGTAAACCTGCCATCGTTCTGCCAATTGGTTTGTCGCGTTTGTATCTCTTGTTTTACTACTATACCGATGTTTACCAACAAATCAGCTTTCGTATCTACATAACGATATCCTTTTAACTCCATCTGGTTTCTGATGGCTGTTTTTAATATCGTTGTGCGTTCCATAAAAGTGTTTGAAATAGTATCTCCTGTAGCTATCAATTCATAAAACCCAAAAGTTTTGTACTTAACCGGTTCAGCATCAGTAGCCGTTTCCGTGTTAAAAACCCTTACAGAAGCGCAATGCGTAAACAAAACAGCAGCGAACAAAATCAATATTAGTTTTTTCATAACGAATGCTTTCCATAAAATTAGGCAGTCGCAGGTTGATAAAAACTGATATTCGTCATACCTCCTAAAACAATGTCTGCTGCTTTTGCACAAAAGCCGGTTTTTGTAACTGTAAGCCACAGGCTTTATTTAATCGGTCTATCATATAGACCGTAAGCTCGGGTGAAAAAGCTTCATCATGCATATGCATAAAGAAATACAATTCCTCTATCCCCTGTTCAATCCAGTATTGCATGCGGCTAATCCAGTCATCTACCCTTGTATAGTCTGTTGGATGAAGGCTATTACCAACATACCTGATAAAGGTTTTGGGAACGGTAAGATGCATGTGGGCACAATCTCGCCTGCCGCTGGTATCGGTTATAACAGCCCCCATGTTCATTTCTTTTAGTGTAACAAACAGCTCGTCTCTGATATCCGTTTTCCTAAACCAGTCGGGATGTCGTACTTCCAGAAAAAATTGCATATCGGTGGGAAGTGAACGGAGAAAATCAAATAACTCCTCTTTTCGTTTGGGTGAAAAAGCATCACTAACCTGTACAAACACAGGACCTAAATGCTCTTGAAAAGCAATTATACCTCGCAGAAATTCGCTCGTAATAAAATCTTTCCCTTTTAAACTTCCCCGATGTGTAACACCCTGATACATTTTCGGACAGAACTTAAAATCCATACCCTTAGCTTTCTCTGCCCATTTGGCAATACCAGTTGCCCCATATATTTTATAATGGGTGGCATTTAACTCAATACTATTATAATGTTTCACATAATGTTCTAGAAAATCTTTTTCCTTGGTTTTAGGCGGATATATCTTTCCCACCCATTCTGTTCTCCCCCATTTCGCACAACCTAAGTATACGAGGGGTTGAATTTGTTTCTTACCTTTCAATACCTGTTGATTAAATAAAGGTTCAGCAGGAAGTGAAAAGTCAATAGTATTCAGTTCAGCTTCAGGTACACGGCCAAATTCCATTTAAAAGCTTTGTGTACAAAGCTAGAAGTTTATGTTGCAAATTCCGCATGGATAAATATCATCTGTCTATGAAAAAAATATGGATCGCCTGTTTGTTTTTTCCATTCTTTGGGCTTTCGCAGGTAAAACCCAATATCATTTATATCATGAGCGACGATCATGATGCGAATGCGATCAGTGCTTATGGTTCTAAACTGGTATCAACCCCTAATATCGATCGAATTGCCAAAGAAGGTATGTTGTTTGAAAAGGCTTTTGTAGGTAATTCTATCTGTGGACCGGCACGTGCAACCTTAATAACCGGGTTGCATTCTCATAAGAATGGCATGAAAGACAATCGTACCCGTTTTGATGGCAGTCAGGTTACCATGCCAAAATTATTACAACAACAAGGTTATCAAACTGCCATTATTGGCAAATGGCATTTACACACTTACCCTACTGGTTTTGATTATTGGAAAATTTTACCGGGCCAAGGACTGTATTACCAACCCCGCTTAATTCAGATGAATGGGGATACCAGCACTTATCCGGGGTATGCCACAGAAGTAATAACAGATGAAGCCCTAAACTGGCTTCAGCATGGAAGAGATCAAAGCAAACCTTTTTTATTACTGCTGCATCATAAAGCACCGCATCGGTATTTTTTTCCAGCTCCGAAATATATAGATGCATTTAAAGACAAAACCTTTCCTGAACCTTCCACCCTATATGCAGATACTACCGGAAAGGGCACTGCCTGGAAACTTCAGACCATGAGTATCCTTCATGATATGAAACTTTCGAGTGATTTGAAAGTTGATCCGGCATATTTGATGGATATTCCCTGGTTAAAACCAGACTCTGCCGAAATCAATTACTACAATAGTATCTTCAACCGAATTCCTGCTGCAGACAGAAAAAGAATCAAGGAAATCTATGCCGAAAGAGGGAAGTTATTACAGGAAAAAAGGCCCAATGGAGCAGCATTGCTGAAACTGAAATACCAGTGGTATATGCAGGATTACCTGGCAACCGCCATTTCAGTAGATGAAGGTGTTGGAAAAGTATTGGATTACCTCGACAGTAGTAAATTAGCTGCAAACACGCTAATCATTTATACTTCTGACCAGGGTTTTTATTTGGGTCAGAATGGTTGGTTCGACAAAAGATGGATGTATGATGTGTCTATGCGTACTCCCTTAATGGCAAGATGGCCCGGTTATATAAAACCAGGTTCCCAAAACAGTACGATGGTACAAAATATTGATTATGCCCCAACTTTCCTGGATGTTGCTGGCGCCACTATTCCGGGCAACATGCATGGTATCAGCCTAAAACCTTTACTAACCGAGCCAAAAGCTAAACTGGACAGGAATAGTTTGTATTATCATTTTTATGAGTACAATGCAGACCATACTGTATTGCAACATTTAGGTGTTCGAACAGACAGGTATAAGCTTATCTATTTCTATACTGTAAATGAATGGCAACTGTACGACCTATTGAAAGACCCCGAAGAACAACATAACCTGATCGCAGATAAGAAGTATAAAACGGTATTGGCAAACCTGAAAGCAACTTTAACAAAACTGCGTGACCAGTACGACGACCATGAAAAAGCCGGGGAATTGAAATAAAACAGGCATTATTGCGACAAACAGGAGGAAAAAAATCCTGCACCTTAAAATATTGGCCAAAACTGTTCGTCTATTATATAGTATGGATCAGGCATGGCAGATACCGGCTACTATGAGCGACTCACGCGGAAAGCATATTACTGAGGTTATCAATACCTATAGCAAAAGGCTCATGGGCTTTATCCGGAAACGGGTAAAAAGTGAGGCTGATGCGGAAGATATACTGCAAGACGTGTTTTACCAGTTTATGGGAAATACCAAACCCATTGAACAGTTGACGAGTTGGCTGTTTACCGTTACCCGCAATAAAATAACCGATAAACAAAGGAAGAAAAAACCCGAACTGCTGGAAGATATTTACCAAACCGGAGATGATGAAGGGTTTGAGTGGTCTGATCTCTTCTTTGATGAGAAAAACAATCCTGAAACAGATTACCTCCGTTCAATATTCTGGGATGCCTTATATGCGGCCCTGAATGAATTACCAGCACCGCAGAGAGAGGCGTTTGTACTCAATGAAATAGAAGGAATTTCCTTTAAAGATATTGCCCAACAAACAGGCGAAACAATAAATACACTCATCAGCCGTAAACGTTATGCTGTTTTACACCTGCGCGAAAGACTCGGAAGTTTACGGGATGAACTATTGAATCAAATTTAAATTTTTAATCATGCACAAAAAATTCTGGATCAAAAAGGTTATTGGTTTTACACTAATTGCCTTTGCATGCCTTGCCGGACTAGCCTGGGTAGTGATGCTGCTATGGAATAATGTGCTTATAGAAGTGGTAAGCGTTTCTGCTGTTACCTACTGGCAGGCACTGGGTTTACTGATACTAAGCAAGATACTTTTTGGTGGATTTCGTGGAAAAGGCGGCGATTACAAGAGAAAATGGAAGGAGAAAATGGAACATAAATTGTCCGGGCTGAGTGAAACCGAAAGAGAAAAGATTAAAGAAGAATGGAGACAACGGTGCAGCATGTGGAAAAGATCGGGTGTCGATACAGACACAAAGGCTGAATAACTACTATCTAAAACCAAACAACTGTTAGCATGCATATCCTGGTATTCAAAACCAACCTGGAAGATATAGGGTTGGTTCACCATGCAGGACGCCTATTAAATCCAATGACCGGCATCCACCGATGGAATGTTGACCTGCACGACAAAGACAATATATTACGAATTGAAGCTGATCCGCTTGTATCACCCCGCCAGGTGGAGCAATTATTACAAAACGCAGGCTTTACCTGTGAAGAATTAGCCGATTAAAGTAGGCACACCAACTTCTTTTTATAATTATTTAAAAAATAACCGGGCTAAATTCTGTCAGACCCTTATTTTTGCGCAATTTGTCGCAAATGAACTATCCTACCTTATCATCAAACGAGTCAACACCATCCAATAAGAAAAAAATCATTGTACTGGGAAGCGGTCCCAACCGAATCGGTCAGGGTATTGAATTCGATTACTGCTGTGTACATGGACTGCTGGCCATTAAAGAATGTGGTTACGAAGCCATAATGGTGAACTGTAACCCTGAAACCGTATCTACGGATTTCGATATGGCAGATAAACTCTATTTCGAACCAGTTTTCTGGGAACATCTTTGGGAAATCATTGAACTGGAAAAACCGGAAGGTGTAATTGTTCAGTTAGGTGGACAAACTGCCTTAAAACTGGCAAAAAGACTTCACCAGAAAGGAATAAAAATCATTGGAACCTCTTTCGACAGCATGGACATTGCGGAAGACAGGGGCCGTTTCAGTGATTTATTAAAGGAATTGAATATCCCTTATCCTGAGTATGGAACTGCTTTTACTGCTGAAGAAGCCATAGAGGTTGCTAATAAAGTAGGCTACCCTGTACTTGTTCGTCCAAGTTATGTTTTGGGTGGACAACGCATGAGAATCGTAATCAACGATGAAGAAGTTGAAAAAGCAGTAATTAGTCTCTTAAAACATATCCCAGGCAATACCATCCTTATCGACCATTTCCTCGACCGTTGCCAGGAAGCCGAAGTAGATGCTATTTTCGACGGTGAGAACTTCCATATCATGGGTGTAATGGAACATATTGAACCGGCTGGTATCCATAGTGGCGATAGTAATGCGGTATTACCAGCATTTAACCTTACTCCACTGGTGGTTGAAACCATGGAATATTACAGCGAGAAAATTGCAAGGGCACTTAACATTAAAGGACTCATCAATATTCAGTTTGCTATTAAGGATGGTAAAGTATATGTTATCGAAGCCAACCCAAGGGCTTCACGTACCACACCATTCATTGCAAAAGCCTATCAGATTCCATACCTCAATATTGCAACCAAAGTAATGCTGGGGGCAGCTAAGCTTACAGAGTTTACCATGGAAAAGAAATTGGATGGATATGCCATCAAAGAACCTGTTTTCAGTTTCGAAAAATTCCCTGGTGTAAATAAAGAACTCGGACCCGAAATGAAAAGTACTGGAGAAGCAATTCGCTTCATCAAAGATCTGAGAGACCCTTATTTCAGAACGCTTTACAAAGAGCGTAGTATGAATCTCTCCAGATAACCTCATAAAATACTTTGTATTTATACCTGAATAAGAAGGCTGCGAAAAAAATCGCAGCCTTTTCTATTAGGTTTAATTCATGTACAAAGCACATTTCCCTTTTTGGAAGCAGGCTCCATTTATACGTTTATTACCCTGCTTCATCATTGGCATCCTACTTCACTCATGGATGGAAGTTTCTGTAGTATTTATTTCAATAGTGATTGTTCTGCTATTAGCATACCAGGTGTTGATGCGTTTTCAGTCCATCAGCAAACAATACAAATACCTTTTCCCTACCGGCATCAGTATCTACCTGTTGGTGATCTGTCTCGGCTGCTTTGTTTGCTGGTGCAACAATATCACCCATCACCATAACTGGATTGGCAATTATCAAACCAAAAACAAAGGCTTATTGATTCGACTACTAAACACACCTGTTGAAAGAAAAAAGTCTTATAAAACCACGGCTGCAATATTGCAGATGCGGGATAATAATAAATGGATCCCTCTTAAGGGTAAAATACTTGTATACCTCGACAAACAAAATCATTCCTTAAAACAGGGAGATGTATTGTTTGTGAAACAGCAATTACAATTCATTTCTACACAAATAAACCCAGGTGGTTTTGATTATGCAGCCTATTTAAATCGACAACAGATTTATCATCAGTTGTACATAGGTGCAGCACAATACCAAAAAATCAGTCAGGAGAAACCTTCTCTGGTGCACAAAACAAAATCCTATGTATTATCGGTGATCAGAAAATACATTCGTGACAAACAGCAACAAGCCATAGCTGAAGCTTTACTTGTTGGCTATACCTTCGATATCGACGATGCATTATCTGAAGCGTATAGCAGAACAGGGGTGATACATATTATAGCCATCAGCGGTATGCATTTAGGTCTATTGTATGCAGTTTTAGTGTTACTTACCAGAAATCTAAAAAAAACAAAAAGGTTAAGATGGCTTCGTCCCATACTTATACTATCAGGTATATGGTTCTTTACCATTTTAGTAGGAGCTGGTGCTTCTGTATTAAGAGCAGCCGTAATTATCAGTTTCTTTATAATAGGAGAATTGCTTGAACGTAAAGCAATTCCTTTCAACACCCTTTGTGCATCCATGTTCCTGTTACTTTGCTTCAATCCAAGCTACTTATGGGATATTGGTTTTCAGCTTTCCTATACCGCTGTGGCCGGTATCATGATTTTTAATAAGGCAATATCCAAATGGTATTATATCCCATTTAAACCAGTTCAATATTGCTGGCAATTATTAACAGTAACCATTAGCGCACAAATATTAACCCTTCCAGTTGTTTTGTTTCATTTTCACCAGTTCCCCAATTTTTTCCTCCTTACCAATTTACTCATTGTACCACTTAGTGGAATAGTATTATACACCTGTTTTGTATTAGTACTTGTATCGCCTATCAATTTTCTGGCTGCTTTAATTGGTCAGGTTTTAAACATGGTATTAGGGTGGATGAATAATTTCATAGCCTTTGCTGCATCCCTACCTTTTGCCGTAACAGAAAAAATACAGGTATCAATGTTTCAGGTTGTCTGTTATTTCCTTGCTATCCTTACTTTATCCATTTGGGTATCACGAAAGAAAAAATATCATCTACTCATTACAATTGTTATAATCTGCGCAGGAATGATAGATGAAACTGCGAGGCGAATTGATGTCAGACGTTTAAATAAACTGGTCATTTACCATTCACCAGGCAAACCGGTTAGTGAGGTATTTAGTGGGGGGAAATACATCAGTATTGGCGACTCTTCAAGTCTCAAGCATACCCAAAAAATGCGTATGCCCACACAAACAGTTTTTGGTGGATTATATCAGAAAATGGTTATAAATCCTGCAGAAAAGCCAATAATAAAGGTCAATAACTTAACAGTGGCCTGGTATAATAACAAAATCGTTCCATTACCAGATAACAATAAATATACTATTGATATAATGGTTGTACAAAGTAACCCAGACATAAGCATTGGCTTGCTGCACAAGCGTTACAAGGCAAAAATCTATGTTTTAGACATAAATAATCCACTGTGGAAAATCCGGAAATGGAAAAAAGAAGCAGACAGCCTACATTTGCGCCACCATTCTGTACCTGAACAGGGTGCTTTTGTAATGGATTTCTAACGATTTCAGCCGGTTTTACCAATCACACACCTCCTGGGTGTAAATATTTCAATTTTATGCAAAAGAAGATTCAGTCTGCGTTAATTTCTGTTTTCTACAAAGATGGTCTGGAACCACTTGCCCGCCGTTTACAGGCGGAAGGCATTACCATTTATTCCACAGGAGGAACCCAGCAGTTTCTGGAAGGTTTAGGCATTACCTGTGTAGCAGTTGAAAGCCTAACTACCTACCCTTCTATATTGGGTGGCCGGGTAAAAACATTACACCCTGTAGTATTTGGAGGTATTCTTGGTCGCAGGTATGAAGCACAGGATTTACAGGAAATGAAACAATACCAGATACCTGAAATTGATCTGGTAATTGTTGACCTATACCCCTTCGAGGAAACTTTAAAAAGTACCACTGAAGAAAAACTGATTATTGAGAAGATAGATATCGGAGGCCCTTCTATGATTCGCGCTGCTGCAAAAAACTTTAAAGATGTAGTGGTAATTGCGGCTAAAGACGATTACAGCGAACTCGAAGCAATATTAGCAAAGCAACAAGGTAGCACCACTATCGAACAGCGAAAAGCATTCGCTGCAAAAGCATTTGAAGTGGTGATGCATTATGATATTGCCATCAGCAACTATTTTAATCCAGGTCAGCAACAAGTATTGAGGTATGGAGAAAACCCACATCAGCACGCGGTATTTCATGGTAACCTTGCCGCATTATTTGAACAACTGAATGGTAAAGAGCTCTCTTATAATAACCTGGTAGATGTAGATGCCGCCGTTCAACTAATTGGCGAATTCACTGAAACCACTTTTGCCATCATTAAGCATACCAATGTTTGCGGTATCGCTGCAAGAGCAACCGTAAAAGAAAGTTGGGACGCAGCATTGGCAGGCGACCCCGAAAGCGCATTTGGTGGTGTACTTGTTTGCAATGGCAGCATTGATAAAGCAACTGCCGATGCCATTAACGAAATTTTCTTTGAAGTGTTGATAGCCCCTTCATTCGATGCAGATGCGCTCGAGGTTTTAAAGAGTAAAAAGAACCGCATATTACTTCAAATGAAAGCTGAAAAACCAGTTCTGAAACAACCTGCAAAAGCCATATTAAACGGTTTGCTTGAACAGGGGGCAGATGAGGGTAACTACAGCAAATGGGAAGAAGTAGGTGGAAGAGAAACAAGTGCCGCAGAAAAGGAAGACCTTGCATTCGCTAACCTGGTTTGTAAACACCTGAAAAGTAATGCCATCGCATTGGTAAAAAATAAACAACTGGTTGGAAAAGGTTGCGGCCAAACAAGCCGTATCGATGCACTCAGACATGCAATTGAAAAAGCACACCAGTTTAAATTCGATCTTAAAGGAGCAGTGCTTGCCTCTGATGCCTTTTTCCCATTCAACGATTGTGTTCAGATTGCTCATGAAGCAGGTATGGAAGCATTTATACAACCTGGCGGTTCTGTTCGCGATAAAGACAGTATTGAATATTGCACCCAAAATAAATTGGCGATGGTAATGACAGGCATACGTCATTTCCGTCATTAATACAATGACCACCAAACAAAAAGCTTATACAGGTTTACTGGCTACCAGCATTATCTGGGGCACCAGTTGGGTAGCCAGTAAAATTGCTGTTAAAGGAGGCGTGCCAGGTTTAGAAGTGGCAGCTATCCGGCAGTTTTTGGGTGGTATTTTATTCGTTAGCTTTTTTCTGCTTAGAGGACAACCACTACCAACCCGAAAACAACTTTTGTGGTTAACAGGAATGGGTACTTTATTGTTTGTGATTGCCAATGGACTCGCCACAGTAGCTTTGCGGTATATACCTAGTGGACTTGCCGCTTTAATTGCTGCACTATATCCATTGTCGGTGGTGATCATTGAAAGGATTGCTTTCCGGAATACACGGATTACTTGGGTTACTTTTCTCGGACTTGTTTTGGGTATTACAGGAATTGGTATTGTGTTTTACGACAATGCTTTTCATAACCAGCCGGAAGGTTATATTTTCGGATTGATTCTCTCACTGATAGCCATGTTAAGCTGGAGTATTGGAACCATTATTATTGCAAGGAACAAGGTGAAAATAAATGCCTATTATGCCACCGGATGGCAAATGTTATTGGCCTCTTTTCTCCTGATGATTATGACGCTTGTATCTGGCAATAATATACCTATCCCTTCTATCCCGACAAGTACCTGGCTGGCAATCGCATACCTTGTTTTTGTTAGTTCTATTGTTGCCTTTGTTGCCTTCATTTATACCATGAAGCATCTTGAACCCGCAATTGCTGCACTCTATGCCTATATAAACCCAATTGTAGCTATACTTACAGGAGCTGTGCTCATGAATGAAAAACTTACCATCGATATTTTCATTGGATCTATCATCACACTCCTGGGAGTATTTCTGGTAAACAGAAGTTTGAAAAAACAGCGGGAAGAAGCTTTATCTGAAGTTGAGTAAATTATACGACCACCCTATTTTTATAATATAGACAGGCTTTTATCAAGAAAAGATTCATACATATTTCGCCACATTATCCAATCTGGCTGTGTGGTTAGAAAATGATTGTGCAGTACAAAACTAAATACACCATTTACTTTTTTAGTGGCATTAAAAAAATGCGTCATCCTGTCCATCGCCATTTCCGTATTTAAACGTTCATGGAAAATAGCAGTACTGTCCATATAAGAAAATGGCAAAACCTGCAATGAAGTGGCTTGTTCGTTTTTAAGGTCATACCAATTGAAAGGAAAACTGGTAGATGTCCTGAAACCATTGATAGCACCATATCCCATCGAATGTTCTTGCCTGATACCCACTTTCAGTAAATTACGGTAAGTATCGGGAAGTTGAAATTGTAGGTAGTGTTGTCGTGAATATCTAATATCATGGCCTGCATAAAAAGACAATAATTTCACTTCTCTTTCCAGCATACTATAAGCACTATTACTTTGAACTGATGGGTGAACACCTACACGGTATTCTTGAGCATGTGCAGCAATTAGGTTACGCATTCCTTTTGTGTATGGGTCAACATTTCTGTCTACACCCTGTTGCTTTTCTGCCATCAGGAAAAAATAATATGGGTCAAGACCATGTTTTCTGTGTAGCGTATTCAGCCAGTCATAGATATCATAACTATCTGCTTTTTTCCCACTGTATACAACAGATCGTTCAGCCAATGCCTCAAACCTGCCCATCAGTAAGTCTGTAAAATAGCCTTTGATATTCTTGAATGGAGAAGCATAACGAAAACGATAAGCAATATCAATATCATAGGAAGGCTGAAAACAAAATTGCCTTTTGGGTAATCTATAAGATGGATAAACCTCCTGTAACCTTTGCTCAAAAGCCTGCATCCAATAATCAATCAGCGGGATATCCAGGAAACCATTCCTGAAAGCAAGGCTGTTTTGGTGATCATATCTCCCATAGCTATCAGGTTTAAAAGGCAGGTATTCTTCGTAGCGTGAAATCAGGTAAAATGATGCAGCGAACAAATCAAAAGGTATATCACTATGCACAGAAAAAAACACAGGTAACTCCTGCCATTGCTGCATCACGATCTCATGGTTGTGAATACCCTCCTCATCCAACAAACCAATAGGCTTCATCTGTATGCCCTTGTTCAGCTTTTGATCAGAGTAATTAAGTAAAGCATCCTCACTTTGCAGAAACGATTCAAGATTATTGGTAATATTGGCCGTACCCTTGAATAATTCAGTAACTATATATTGAAAACGCGGGCTGGTATGTGGGGAATAAATAGTCAGCACACGATTTATAATTTAGGCAGATTGTTTTTGTTTTTCCTTCCACATTTCATTGAAGGTTTTCGGACTAAAATCAAGCTCTGAGCGATGGAGCGACCACCCTTTGAATACTTTATTTACTATGCGGTTCTTCATTTTACCGTTACCCATATTCATCATCATTCTGCTAAGACTCGCCATTTTCCAAGCTTTCCAGGCAACACGTTCTGCAATGGTGCTGGTTCCTTTTACTACTGCTTCATGACGATTGTCTAACAATAATTCGTGGAGATTAATTCGAACCGGACATACTTCCGTGCAATTACCACATAATGAAGAGGCATAACTGAGGTGCTTATAATCATCTACGCCTTGTAGATGTGGCGTAATTACTTTTCCTATTGGGCCGCTATAGGTTGTTTCATAAGCATGGCCTCCAATATTTTTGTAAACCGGACAAGCATTCAAACAGGCGCCACAACGAATACAGTATAATGCTTCTCTCGTTGTTGGGTTAGCCAGCAAATTGGTTCTGCCATTATCGAGTAGTATAACAAACATTTCCTCTGGCCCATCAGTTTCTCCTGCTTGTTTTGGACCACTGATAATGGTATTATACACGGTTACTTTTTGTCCGGTGCCGAATGTTGAAAGCAAAGGCCAAAAAGTTGCGAGGTCTGTGATAGAGGGAAGCATTTTTTCAATGCCCACAATAACAATATGTGTTTTTGGCCATGCACAACTTAATCTTGCATTGCCTTCATTTTCTGTTACAGCTATGCCACCAATGTCAGCAACAATGAAATTCGCACCTGTTACCCCAACTTCAGCGGCTACATATTTTTCGCGTAATTTTTGACGGGCTACCAGTGTCAATTCTTCAGGAGTAAGGTCTGGTCTTGTTCCGAGTTTATCAGCAAAGAGTTTGGCTACATCTTCTTTGCTTTTATGCATAGCAGGTGTTACAATATGATAAGGTGCTTCTCCGTCTAGTTGTTGAATATATTCACCCAGGTCCGTTTCCACACTTTCAATGCCATTTGCTTCGAGATATGCATTGAGGTGAATTTCTTCGGTAACCATGCTTTTACTCTTCACCAGCGTTTTACAGTTACGCTCTTTACAAATATTGCCTATTGCATCCAATGCCTGATCGCTATTTTCTGCCCAAATTACTTTGGCACCCCTTGCGCTGATTTTCTTTTCAAATTCCAGCAGGTATTGATCAAGGTGTTCTATGGCTTCCCATTTCTTATTCTTTGCTCTTTCCCGAATCTGCATGATATCAGTAAACTGTTGTTTACCTATAGGAACTACTGCATTGTATTTGCCAATATTGAAATTAATCTTGCGTCTGTGTTCCAGGTCAGCAGCTTTAACAGTGCTTTTGGCAATAAATGATGCAGCGGTATTTGTCATGGTGTTAGTCTTCTTTATTATTCTTTATATGTTCTGCAGTAGCTGCAAGTGCCTCATAAAACTCTTCTCCATATTTCCTGATCAGGGAATCCTTAAGGAAAACATATACAGGCACTTTCAATTTTTTTCCCATTGAGCAGGCTGCTGCACAAAGATCTTCCCTGGGTTCATAATTCACATATTCAATATCTGGGTCTCTCCTGCTTTTTTTTGTTTTGATGGGGAAGAGGTGACAACTTAAAGGCTTTTTCCAATCAAGTTTACCTTCATTATAGGCCTGTTCGATACCGCATTTAATAATACCTTGTTTATCCTTGTAACCATAAGCACAAATAGCGCCATTGATGGTTGGTGTAACCCATCCAAATTCTTTATCATAAATATACAATCCCTGCCTGTCTATTTCAGCTATCCCTTCAGCGGTCATGTATGGTTTAATGCTTTCATAATTTGCTTTTAGTTTCTCCAGTTCCCATTTCTCCATTGGAGCGCCCGCATCACCATCTTCACAGCATCCGCCCTTGCAGCGGGTGAGGTCGCAGACAAACTGTTCCTCGATCACTTCATCACTGATAAGTTTGTTATCGATTGCTATCATACAGCGAAGATAAACAGATTTAATGGCTCAGTTGCAGGCTGGTTATTCAAGTTAAAAAAGTTATAAGTCGAGCGTAGGATAGAACACGGATTTTCATGATTATCAGGATTTATCATGATACATCTTAAAAATCATGATAATCCGTGTTCCTTTATACCCGTCACCTACAACGGCTGCCAAATTTCCAAGTAAAGCAGCACTTTAAAATCCTTGGTACCGGAAGGATATATTTTGATTTAATTAACCCCTTAAAACGTAACAATTCACTGATTCCTGCGTAAATATATTATACTGGTTACCATAGGGTAGTTCAGTGTTTGCCTGAGAGCCGCCCATTCCTGGGCGGCTATATTATTGTTTCCACTTGAATGTATTGATTAGGTGTTTCATATCTGCCAGGATAAAGCGGTTTACAATACCAAGTGAGTCTGCGTTGGGAGTGGCATCGAAATACATGGCCCCCCGCAAAAAATGCCTGCTTGAATCAGTAAGGTAAAATTGATTGGCCGTAGCCACATCTCCCCCAACAGAAAAAAACATTCCATTGATACCATTGGGCGTTACCATGAGCGAATCATCAATTGAATAGGCTTTGGCCGAATGTTTTCCGGTTAAAACAAATGCATGTTTTACCAAAGTATCAAAAAGGTTTTTTCCAATGGTTTTATAACTGATATAGATGCGGCCATTGAATTGAGGAAATTCAATATTGATCCACCAGGGATTTTCTGTTGTTTCACCAAAAAAAGTGCTGTCTTTTACAATTTTGGCGTACTTCGGATATTCAAAAGCATAAGGATAATCCGGCTGATCGAATACTTCATAAGATTTTTCGGGGAAATCAATTTTATAATACCCTTTGGGTTTGGGCGTAAAACTGCTGTTGCAGGACTGCATAAGAAACACAATTAGAAGCACTCCTATCACGATAATGACAGGCTTTAAAAATCTATTGACCATGGACCATGGACCATGGACCATGGCCACACTGCTATCTCTTCTCATTCTTCAAAGCTAAGTTTAAACCGTTTAGTGGGATTTAATAAAAACCTTAATTTTTGGATAAGCTTATTAAGCCATGGACTATGGTCTATGGACCAGGTCTCAGTGAGGCTTAATAAAAACCTTAATTTTTTGTATACGGTTCTTTTCAATTTCAAGAACGGTGAATTCAAAATCGCCGGTTGTAATTACTGCTGCGGTTTTGGGAATATCTCCTGCAATTTCTAAAACCAATCCTGCAAGAGAATCGCTTTCACCCTTTACTTCATCAAATGTATCGGCCGGAAGATCCATTACTTTACAAACATCATGAATCATCGTGCGGCCTTCGAAAATATAATTGTTATCGTCTATTTTTTTATACCCGCTATCTTCTTCATCAAATTCATCCTTAATTTCTCCGATCACTTCTTCCAGTATGTCTTCCAGTGTTACGATACCGCTGGTACCGCCAAATTCATCTACCACAACGGCAAAATGTATTCGCTTCTGCTGAAATTCCTGTAACAGGTCTTCAATCGGTTTTTGTTCGTGAACGAAATAAGGCGTTCTTAGTAAAGGATGCCAGTTGAATGCATCTCCTTCATGGAGATGAGGCAAGAGGTCTTTGGTATGAATCATTCCAACTACTTGATCAAGGTCTTCTTTATATACCGGAAACCTGCTGTAGTTCAGATCGCTAATCATGGCTATGAGTTCATTAAACGGAGTACCGTGTTCAACGCCACTTACATCCATCCTTGTTTTCATAATTTGTTTCACAAAGATGTTCCTGAATTTAACGATGCCTTTCAGGATATTTTTTTCACTTTCAGAAGCAGTTTCGCTGGTTGTGAGGTCGATGGCATGATCGAGTTCTTCCAGACTGTAAGCTGTACCTGATTTTTTTGCCAGCTTTCTTTCGATAATGTCTGAATATTTTACCAAACCCTTACTCATACCTGCAAACATGTAAGAGACTGCTTGTACTACCCCACCAAAATCTTTGGCGAAGCGGATATTATTTTGAGTGGCCAGTACTTTAGGCATAACCTCTCCAAAAAGAACCAACAGAAAACTCACTGCCAGCACTTTAATAATAAATTCGAGCCAGCCTACATTAAATTTTTCGAAATTGAACATATCATCCAGCAACAGATTCGAGATGATGATAATGGCAATATTGATAAAACTATTGGCAATCAGTAAAGAAGCTAATAAGGTTTTGGGAGCTTCCAGCAAGTCAACAATACGCTTAAAAGCAGGTTGCTGCTTAGATTTCAGGAGATTGATATCTTTATAGGTAAGTGAGAAAAAAGCTACTTCGGATCCAGATAAAACAAAGGAAAGAAAAAGCAACATCAATAAAATCATTACCAGCACCGTTGTGCCTTCGGGTTGAAGTGCCGATAATAAATAGGTGTTCAGTAATTGGGTTAATGCCGGATGATAATCCAAAGCGGGTGGTTTAAGTTTACAATTGGAAGCAATTGCTGCCCCATTAATTCATGGCAAAAATATTGAATCCTTGTAATCAAAAGGGCAATGATTCGCCGGGATCAGGTAATGGCGGAGTTTCATCGCCCCCGTAGCCTTCTATTCCTTCGGCTCCACTGCCAGGCAAGTGCCCATCCCCTCTTTTATCGAGCATAATCAGGTTGTCGCCTACCACTTCAGTAGCAAATTTTTTGTTGCCTTCTTTATCTTCCCAACTGCGGGTACGTAATCGTCCCTCAACATAAATCAGGCTTCCTTTGTGCAGGTACTTTTGTGCCAGTTCTGCCAAACCACGCCATAATACTACTGTATGCCATTCTGTTTGTGAAACCAGTTTCCCGGAACGATCCTTATAAGTTTCGGTAGTAGCCAGTGGAAATTTTGCTACCCCGATATTTCCTTCCAGGTGTTGTACATCAGGGTCTTTTCCGAGATTACCAATTAGCATCACTCTGTTAACGCCTCTCATACAATTGATTTTTTGTTCGTCGCAGATTAATCACTCTTAAAAATAACTTTTTTTGAGCAACAAAAGCACAGGCCAGGAAAATTTAGGATTTGGATGATATTTCCATGTATTGGGTAATTAGCCTTGGGAAAGCCAGTTGCGACAAATCTTTCAGGGAATACCAATTTCCAGCGGATGTTAGTACCCCCGGGGCAGCAGGCAGTTTAATGCGTATGAATATGCCCCTTATTTGCTGATGCGTAAGTTGTTGCACCATTGGGGAAGAAATAATGATCCCATCATTCTTCTTAATATTAAGCTGGGTTTTAAGCCAATCGCTAACTTGGTTAGGCGTCCAATGCTGCATTTGTGGGGTTTCCAAAAGGTAAAATTCATGCAATCCCTGCCATACATCTTTGAGAACCCTTTGTCGTACCCATATTTTATCCTTCCATTCAAAAACAAAATAATTGAAATGCCTTTTTGTTCGGGTTAACACTTTTTCTTTGACAGGCAGTTGGTTTACTTTTCCGGTTTGAAAAGCGGCACATCCCTTTTGTAATGGGCATTCAGCGCAATTGGGTAATGCTGGTTTACAAACTGTTGCGCCAAAATCCATGATAGCCTGGTTGTAGGTCCCTGGGGATTTTTGGTGCAACATTTTTTCTGCAAGACTCGTAAATACCTGCTTTCCGGCGGTGGTGTCGATAGCGGTATCGATACCAAAATAACGGGAAAGCACCCTGAATACGTTTCCATCAACCACAGCATGTGGAAGGTTATAGGCAAAAGATGCAATTGCAGCAGCGGTATATGGACCGACCCCTTTTAAAGCCAGCAGTTCGTCGTAGGTCTTAGGAAATATGCCTTTATTTTTTTCAACCAGGGTTCGGGCGGTAAAAAGTAGGTTTCTGCAGCGGTTATAATAACCCAATCCTTCCCATAACTTAAATACTTCATTATCCGGGGCAGCAGCCAGTTTTGATACAGTAGGATATTTTTTAATAAATCGATTATAATAATCTTTCCCCTGTTCTACCCGGGTTTGTTGCAAAATAATTTCACTTAGCCAGATGCGGTAAGGATTTTTTTCGCCTTTCCAGGGCATTTCGCGTGTGTTTTCGTTTTGGTTCCACGCCATCAACTCCTTGGTAAACTGACTATTCATGTATTGTACAAAGATCCAAAAATGATTGAGTTATTGAAAACAAAGTTATTAGACTAGGTATTTTTTTAAAATATGATAACTTTGTACGCTTAATCTGTTTTATGAACCATTTATCTATCAATTAGTAACGTCTATAAAATTTAAACAATCTTTCTTGCAAATACCAGTTTTTTTATCTTATTTTAAACCTGATT
>CAZTCS010000037.1:28997-30735 GCA_964611995.1 uncultured Sediminibacterium sp.
GAGAAAGTCAGACCTCATCAACCAAATTTCCGATAAAACGGGTATACCAAAAGTGGATGTGCTGGTGACCTTAGAAACCATGTTTAAGGAGGTAAAAGAAAGCCTTTCGAACGGCCAGAATATATATATACGTGGCTTTGGCAGCTTTATCACCAAGAAACGTGCGGCTAAAATTGGGCGCAATATCAAAAAGAATATTGCGGTAGAAATTCCCGAGCACTATATTCCTGCCTTTAAACCGGCAAAAGAATTTGTTAGTGAAGTAAAAAGCAAGCGGAAGTCGGACTAACTTCGCCGAAATTTCCCGGCTTTGAAAAAACAGCAACTTTTATTAACCGGCATCGGTCTGGTAATATTCATCCTACTCTACTTTGTTAGTCCAACAGTAGCACCTGATAAACATGTGCACGTCGAAGGAGACACTTCACATACCCATGAAAATCAAGCAATTAAGTTTGAAGACCTACTTGTAAAAGCCAAAGAAAGAATTAGTCCTGAGCAATCTGTACGCATCAGCGCATTAGAAAATGCAGTGGTTAGGGGCGATATAAAAGAGCAAAAAATCCACCTTTTTCATCAGTTAGCGAGGTTCTGGGCTGATTCGGCGCGCATTTTCGAACCATACGCCTGGTACACCGGAGAAGCCGCTAAGTTGGAAAATTCTGAAAAAAGCCTCACCTTTGCCGCCCATCTGTTTTTAAATAACCTAATTACAGAAGGGGAGCCCGCCATGCAAAACTGGTTGGCTTCACAAGCAAAAGTTCTTTTTGATAAAGCTCTGGTAATTAATCCGGCAAACGATTCAAGTAAAATTGGTTTGGGTGCCTGCTACCTTTTTGGAAATATTTCTGATAACCCCATGGAGGGTATCATGAGTATCAGATCGGTGGTTGAGAAAGATCCGGAAAATGTTTTTGGGCAAATGATGTTGGGATTGGGAGGAAAGAAAAGTGGTCAGTACGACAAAGCCATTGAACGTTTCCTGATTGTGGTTAAGAAAGATCCGGACAACCTGGATGCCATTTTCAACCTTGCTGAATGTTACGACATTCACAACGAAAAAGCCAATGCGATTAAGTGGTATGAAATTGCAAAGGAGAAAGTGCCAGTACCAGCTGCTAAAGAAGCGCTGTCAAAAAGAATCGCTGAATTGAAACGATAAATTTATTTTTTAACTGTATAAAATTACTTTGGTATGCCTTGTGGTAAGAAGAGAAAGCGTCATAAGATCGCTACACACAAACGTAAAAAACGTCTAAGAAAGAATCGTCATAAGAAGAAGAACAAATAGTTCCTTCTAAAGACCTCTATACATTACGGGTCTGGTCGGGCAATATGCATCACCAGACCCGTTTAACACTTATCTGGAAGCAGCCTTACCTTCCGACGAACTGCAACTTTACCTTTTCCTTCCGCTGGCTGCTCCATCAGATGTTGTGGATGTTGATATACCGATACCGGTAGGTGATTTTGTATTTAAAAGTTGCACTTTGTGAACAAAGAACTGATTATAAATGCCGCTCCAACAGGCGTGGAAATAGCTTTATTGGAAGACAAGAAGCTTGTTGAGCTGCACAACGAAAAAACGGATGCCAACTTTGCGGTTGGTGACCTGTACCTGGGTAAGGTTAAAAAACTTATACCCGGACTCAATGCTGCATTCGTAGATGTAGGTTTTGAAAAAGATGCTTTTTTGCATTATACAGACCTTAGTCCTTATGCACACTCCATCATTAAG
>CAZTCS010000038.1:0-9795 GCA_964611995.1 uncultured Sediminibacterium sp.
CCACTACAATACCCGGTTCAATGGATAGAATATCCCAACAATGCTGTGGGGACTAAATTTTACATGCAGGTTCGATTCATGCCGGGACTACATTATTACAACTAGTTCCTTCAAATCCAACAAAATTTGATTAGAGTCTTCGACCCCTGGAACTACAAATATCAATAAATATTCATATGCCCGAAAGAACGTTAAATGCCCTGAAATCCTTCAATGTTTGATTCGGGCAACCAATACTTAAGACTATTAATAGTTACTTATTTAAACTATTTTTTAATAAGACTTTTCAATCTGTAAAAGTATTGGGAGAAATCTCTCTTCGACTTATGCTTAGTACAACACTGCGCCGTCTTCGTAACAATTCCAGGTAATGTTTCCATGTTACAAGTACCCAAATGAAACCAAACAAACCAAGCCGAATTGCCCTGAGATGACCAGTCATCCAATAAATTAACCACTCAACAGTATAATAAACCAAACAAGGTATTATGTATTACAAGATACAGTATTTAAACCATATCTTTAGTATGCCAGTTAATAGAAAGAAGACCGATAAGAGCTAAAAAGACATATTAGCAAAAACAAAATGATTTCTGTCGTGGTTCCACAAAATAGAAAGCCCCTGTTCGTGTCTTACGAACAGGAATCGTAAGATATAATGGCTTGAGGATATGGGTGAGGATACTATTGACTACGAGCTAAAATCATACATAAAATTGGCGAGGTTTTTTGGGGTAGCCATGATTATCAATGGCAATAATTGTTAGTACAAAGCGAATACAAAGACGTTGTTGTAAACTCCTTTAGAACATTTAAGTAACAAAGGAGAGATCAATGTATATGCTTTTGTGATTAGGTCCAATTATAATCATATATGCTTAACTGGGAAATCAAATGAAACACGAGCCAGAACGACCGGAATGCATAGAATTAAATTGTCTAAAACTTTGCTATGAATAAACTACTGATTAAAAATCTAAACAAGACCTACCCCAATGGAGTAAAAGCCATCAACAATATTTCATTGGAAATAAGTAATGGTTTGTTTGGATTGCTGGGGCCCAACGGTGCAGGGAAATCATCGCTCATGCGCACCATCGTTGGTCTACAAACGGCCGACAGTGGCGAGATCATTTTCAACAACGTAAATGTTGTGGCTGATCCTTTCTTTCTAAAAAAACAATTGGGTTTTTTACCGCAGGACTTTGGGGTGTATCCTAAGATATCTGCATACGATCTGCTGAACCATCTGGCTATTTTGAAGGGAGTTACCAACGCCTATGAAAGAAAGGAACAAATATCAGCACTACTACAAAAAGTGAATCTGTATGCTGTCCGGAGAAAAGAAGTCCATACATTTTCGGGCGGTATGAAACAAAGATTTGGCGTGGCCCAGGCATTATTGGGCAATCCAAAAATTATTATTGTTGACGAACCCACAGCAGGACTCGATCCGGAAGAACGCAACAGGTTTAACAGTTTGCTCAGCGAATTGGGAGAAGACATCATCATCATCCTTTCAACACATTTGGTAGAAGATGTTCGCAATTTGTGTTCGCAAATGGCCATTATCAACAAAGGGTCTGTTTTACAACAAGGCAACCCAAATGATTTGATTGCAGGTTTGCAAGGCCGGATCGGAAGAAAACAAATAATAAAGCAGCAACTCGATGAGTATAAAAAAGAATACAGGGTTATCTCTTCACAATTCATTACAGGTAATCTGAATATTCATATCATGGCCGATACAATGCCTGCCGGGTTCCAGCTTATAGACCCCACCCTGGAAGATGTGTACTTCTCTATACTCAATCAAAACTCAAACTAATGATGAATACTTTATTCATATTCGATATAAAACGTTTCTTCAAAAGATGGAGCACCTGGGGATTGTTCACATTGATAGTTGCATTGGGCATAGTGATGGGAAAAGATGCCCATTTTACAATAAGCGAAAGTGTTTATCAAAATTCACCTTACCAAATTGCTTTTATTACGGCACTCTTCAGTTTATCGGCTATATTATTTTCTACCATTTTTACGGCTCAGCATGCAAACAAAGAGCTGGACAATAATTTTCAACAGATATTTTTCAGCACGCCAATCAGGAAGCATCAATTTATTGCAGCAAGGTTTGCATCATTGTTAACCATTAGTTTTTTACCCACCGTTTTATTTACGGGTAGCTTTTTGTTTGGTCATCAGTTATCGGCATCCAATCTAAAGTATGAATCTGTTTCATTGCTTTATTATATACAACCAGTTCTGTTGTTTACTTTGATCAACACGCTTTTTATAACGGCAGTTTTAAGCTTTGCCGGATGGATCTCCAAAAACAAACTAATCATTTATGTTAGCGGACTCTTGTTGTACATGATCTATATGATCACCCTCATTTATTCCGGCTCACCTTTAATGGCAGGCTCATTGCCTCAATCGGAACAAGCAAGATTTATCAGTGCAATTGCAGATCCGTTTGGAATGTCCGCCTATTTTTATCAAACATCCTCCTGGACAGTTGATCAAAGAAACACACAACTGATTTCGATAAAGGGAATATTTGCTTTGAATAGAATCATTGTTGTAGTTATCTCTTTATTGTTGCTTTATATAAGTGTCAGAAAATTTAATTTTTCAAAGAAACATTCAAAGCTCTCATCCAAATCAAAAGAAAACAGACACGAGGATAAATTGAGCTTCAGCTACAAACGCACTCCCACACAACATAATACACAGGCACAGGCAAAATCTTTGCTTTCTTTTTCTAAAATTCATTTAACCTATATAGTAAAAAGCATTCCATTTGTATTGGCCTTATTGTGTGTGTTTTTTACGGTAGGAATGGAAATGTATGCAGCAATTGAAAAGGGTCTCAGAATTCCACAGCAATATGTGACCTCAGGATTAATGACCACTACCATTATTCAGCATTTTTATGAATTAGGCTTGATCATCGTATTGTATTATGCATTTGATATTTTTTGGCGAAGCAACACGATGCATTTTAATATGATTGAAAACAGTACCGCCAATACCTCACCCGCTTATTTTGCAAAGTGGATATCATTATCGGTAGTAGCATTAATTTTTACCATTGCATTAATTTTTGAAGGAATTGTATTCCAATTATTATACAACTATCCGGCCATTGAATGGAAAGTGTATGGTAACCTGTTTCTCTTTATCACGTTGCCATTAATTTTAATGAGCGGATTTCTATTATTGATTAAAAAAATAATCAACCAGAAATATATAGGACTCGGTGTTGCAGTAGTATTCGTTTTTTTAATGGCTACATCCCTTGGTAAAAGTTTTATCACATATCCACTGGCGAAAATATTCCACGGCATTCAGGTGAAGTACAGTGATATGAATGGATTTGGCTTGTATGGTGCTGCGTATTTAAAAGGCATATTCTTTGGGTTTTGCTGTCTGGTAGCATTACTTAGCATCTACAACCTGGTAAAGAAAACCAACAGGAGCTGGCAGGTATGGATGCTGTTGATTGGTTCTGTCACTTTATCTTCTTATACCGGCATAAAATTATTAAATGGATATAAACCAAAAAGCGAAACAGCCACTTTAACAGCACAGGCAAATTATGAAACGCAGTATCGGAAATACAGCAGCCTTCCTCAGCCAACTGTTACCAATATAATTACAACGGTAGATTTGTTTCCGGAAGAAAACGCTTACCATATTAAAGGCACTTACACACTTGAAAACAAAACCAGTTCAAACATTGATAGCATCCTGGTCAATTTTACCAATGGTTTTATAATAGAAAGTGCAGCACTTCAAATAGCTGATGAAATAATTACAGTAAAAGATCAGTACCAGGTTCTTGCACTAAAGAAATCATTAACACCCAATCAAAAAGCAACTTTTCAATTCAATATTTCCTATCAGTGGACGGCGGTGAACGGTCATCAATCATTTAATGCCATTGTTGAAAATGGTTCCTTTATGCGCATTAGCCGGTACTATCCTCATTTTGGATACGTACTGGAAAATGAAATTGAAGATGAAGCAATCAGAAAAAAATACAAACTGGGTGTTAAGTCGGCCACTACAAAATTTGACGCACCAAAAACTGCTAATGATGATTTTATTACATTGGATATGACGATCTCTACATCAGGCAATCAAACGGCCCTGGGTGTTGGAGAGTTAACCAAAAACTGGAAACAACAAAACAGGAATTATTATCAGTACAAAACCGAAGATCCTATTCCGTTTCGGTTTGCAATATCATCTGCTCAATACGCAGTAAAAAAGGAAAACTATAAAGGCAAAAGTTTTGAGATCTATTATCACCCAACACATGCAGAGAATGTAGATCACCTCATGAATAACGCACGGTTAACCATGGATTATTGCGAAACAAACTTTGGAAACTATCCATTTAAAACCGTCAGGTTTGCAGAAGTATCCGGCTTTACCAGTGGCTTTGCAGCTACGGCTTATCCTGCTACTATCTACATGCCAGAAAACATGGTTTTTTACTCCAACATTAAAGCAGATAAGCAACAGGATGTAATTAACGAATTAGCAGGACATGAACTTGCACATTTGTGGTGGGGCAATAATCAAATACATCCTGATGACAGAGATGGAGCGGCCATGCTTACCGAAACATTGGCTATGTACACCGAAATGATGTTGCTCAAAAAAATGCATGGCAAAGAAAAGATGTTGGATCGCATAAAAATGCACCTCGATATTTATTCCTTCAGCAAAGGCTTTTCAATAGAACAACCATTATATAAGGTTCGGGCAGGAGAAACTCATATATCATATTCGAAAGGAGCCGTGGTGATGTATCTTTTAAGTGAATTAATAGGTGAGCAAAAGGTAAATGATGTACTGAGAAGTTTTATTGAGAAACATAAATTCCCAAACCCAAAACCTGTTTCAACAGATTTCTTAACAGAGCTATACCGTTTAACGAACCCCTCAATTCATTCTAAAATAGATACATTATTTAAAAAAATTGAGCCGCTAAGTGTGGGATTGCCATTGATACCGGAAAATTCTTTCAGACAATAGTGTGTTTTCATACATAATGTCTATAATGCTCCGGTAGTACACTTAATTTCCTTACACCCAGCAAAATCTGTGACTCTTGTTGTCCGGGGAAATTTCACCGCGAGCTATAGGTGTGGGTATGATGGAACACAGATTATCATGATTTTCAAGATCTATCATGATAAATCTTGAAAATCATGAAGATCTGCGTTCTATTAATAGCGGATAGTGCATTAACGGGAATCAACTATTTAATTAACCAGCTCATTTAAAATTATACCCACTTCATTTATTCCATTAATAGCAGAAAGACTAAAACAAGCACCATCTCACCTAGGGCGAGACTTGCAGCTTGCGGCTTGAAGCTGTGCCGTTGTTGGTCGCCTGACCAACAATCTGTGACTCAAAACTAAGTACCTCTTGATATATCTAACCATATGTTGTTGGTCAGGCGACCAACAACGGTTCGCATCAAAAAGTTCTCTTTCTTTCATCTATCATCCATTGTCCATTCACTTTTCACATCTCACCTCTCACGCCCACCCAACTTCTCCTCCACCTTACTTTTCTCCAGAAATCCTTTGTAATCGCTGAGATGAAGCATATCATAGATCGCCTGCTTTTTGTCGCTGGCTTCTTCGAAATAGGCTTTACAGATTTGATAGCCCACCCAGTAACCCAGATCGGCTGGCCAGTCTGGCCTGTTTTGATTGCTGTTGGCAATCCAGTTGCTATATCTATCGAGGTACATTTCTTTTTTAAATGCTTCCCATATACGCTTCTCATTTCCTTTTGCCCAATTGATTTGAAATTCATTGGCGGTTTTGCCTGAGATCAATTCACCGATAAAATCTGCCATTCCTTCTACAATAACATATTTCAGCAATGTGGTGTCTGAACGCATACCACCTTGTTGAGCATGAATTAATTCATGCGCCACTACATATTTCAGGTTACTGAATAACACCGAGTTGTTTTTTTGCCAGTCGTCCAGCTCCGATTTGTCGGTATCGGCATTGTTGGCATACATATCAGCACCAACATGTAATCCGTAATCTGATACAGTACCACCCGAACTCCATCCACCAATATGAAAATTTAGTGTTGGAAAGATGGCTTCCGGATACCATTTTTTCAGTTCGCGGTAAATGATGCGAATACTATCTTTAAGCAATGCTACTTTCTGCGTGTTTTTTCTAATACCGGCATAAAATTTAGGCATTTTTTTCATGTTAGTAGCAAATCCTTTAATGCCTCCAATATTTCTTGTTTTAATCCGGTAATATTCCTGTAATGCGTCGGTGCCTTTTTCAAAATACTCGTGTAAAAAAAGATCGGCCGCCTTCGATGTGTCTTTTATAAAACGGTCATATACTTTCCAGAATAAAGTTATATCGCTGGTGTTGATCTTAGCGGTAAGGGGGTTCTTTTGTGCTGCTTCATTTTTTTTCAACCTGCTGATCACTTTTCGATACAATGGCCGATCAGAAAGCGATCGCATTACACTATCACCAGTTAAAAAATCCAGCCCGGCAAACCCATATTTTAGGGTGGCCAGATCAATCGCATATAAAGCACTATCAGGCATTTGCACCATGCCATAATAATAAGCTGCATTAATAAGTGCCGACTTTTTAAATGGTTTCATGGTTCTGGCTTCAAACTCTTTCATATATAAACCTGCAGCAGCCCTGTACGCATTCTTGTCAGCCAGACTATCTGCCGAAACCTTTAATGCAATAGCCCTGGCATTATTACTTTGTGCAGTAGCATTGTTCGTATAACAAAGATGAAATAAGGTTAGTACCACTAATAAAAAGTACCTACTGGATTTCTGAGACATACGAATGGAATTGTAATGACAATATAATCTGAAAATTCAAACTGAACAGCTCGAAATTAAAATAAATTGACAGCCCATGGTTGTGTAATGTGCGGATTCTGCGATTAACTTCTTTCTGTTAAGTACACTGTGCCGAGAAAAAAAATTGAACTTCTAATGATGAAAATATTAAAGCCGCAGCTTCGCAGATTAATCTTCCCTGATCTGCGAAGCTGCGGCTTATAGATTTTTTGTCTATTACTTTTCCAAGGTACAGTTAAGGCAAATAACTGGCCTATTTTGTTACCATGGATACTGTATAGGTTTTAACCACTCCTTTATAATCAAACTTCACTACTGCCTTTCCAGATAGGGAACTTGATTGGGTTACGGATACTTTTACCGTAGGATTATTGGTTTTTGCTGTAACAACCGGAATACTGGTAGTACCAGCAGGAAGCGGATAGCTCACTTCATATTCCCCATAGTTTACCAAACCATTTGTATTATTTGAACGTACGGGTGTTTCAGGTAAACTGAGCGCAGTTCCATTTACTGTAATGGTTACCACTGGTGGAACTGGACGGGTAATTTTCTTTTTTACAGAACTAAAACCCAAACCCTGCAAATCAAACAACAATTCCGATTCTGCACCTTCAGCAACCAGATAAATAGCATGCTTTTTATCCAGATGATCTACAAATGCAGCAACATCTATCGTAAACTGTGTACTCTCTTGCTTTGCATTTTCAGGAACGACAATCTCACCGATCTTTTTGCCTTTCCAGGCTGCATTGTCCCATGGACCATCCAACCAAACATTCACTTTAAATGATTTGTTTGTTTTAGGTGTGAGGAAAAGATTGAACGCTGTTTTATTTCCTTTTTTTGTTCCCTCAAAAGCTGGTAATCCTTTGTTGTTCTTGGTTAATCCGCCAAAACCAAAATACTTATAGCCGATGATATGTCCATTTTTCACTTTGGTAATGGGCATATGGTTATCCCAAATATCCCATGAGTCTTGTTGAATGCTGTTATCGGACAGATAGCAAGCATAACCCGCAGAATAATAACGGTATGGATCCAGACCATAAAAATGAAAACCTTCAGAAGTTACTTCTGCTCCTTTGTATTCTTTTCCTGCACTGTCTTTTACCTCATGTATTTTGTTTGGTGCATAAGGATCAAAAGCACGCATATAAACCATACCACCTTCTGAAACAGGTTTCTCATCCCATGTTATTGAAATAGACGCCACCATTGCCTGACGCGCAAAACCAAATCCACGTGGCGGGCGGTGATAAAACACATACCATTGTCCATTGATTTCCTGAATACTGCCATGCGTATTATGTCCGGCATTGGTAGTTTGGATAGCAGAACCTGTTTTATTTAATACAGGAGCACGTGAATCTACCAATACGCCACCACTCTTCCATGGTCCTAATGGAGAATCACCTACAACATAACGCAAAGTGGAGTTAGAACTTCCTACCCCATATTCCGGTCCTGAATAACCGCTGTAGATTGACACGAATTTATTACCCACTTTACGGATAGAGGATGCTTCAAAAAAATTGAAAGTGCCCAAATCTTCACCCGGATAAATCTGCGGATACACAGTGCCTTGTGGATCACGCAAAGTTCCATAACGCGAGCTTGCCGGCAGAAAACGATCGATGATTTTTGTACCGGGTCTGAGTGAATACATGGTGTTCTGATCTAACTGTGCCGCCAATGATCTTTGAAAACCCCAGTATGCATAGGCACGAAAACCTATTTCAAAATCTGGGTCTTTTGGATCGGTAACATATTCAATATAAATGGCAGGATCGAATCCTAAAATGCTTCCAGGTACTGTACGCTTTCCGTCTTCCGTAAGATTAATAGGGGTGAATGGTCCGTCTGGGCGACTAGATTTTGCTACCATGGGTTCTCTGTTAGGACCACGGCTATGCGGATATAAATAGTATTCCTTCTTACCATTTTTTCTTTTTACTTCCACCAGATCGGGTGCATACATCACATCCCATTTATCCTCTGACTGATAAGTAAAAACAGCACCCTCATCGCGCCAGATTGATAGGTCTTCTACGGGTGCGGACCATATCCTGATATCAGGACCACAATAACTGGTGAACCTTAAATCGTGTGAGCCTATAATATATGCGCGGTATTTACCGGGCTTATCAGGGTCTTCGAAAACCCTGGGTTCTCCATCCGGCAAATGTTCCCATAATGGCAGGTAAGGGTTACCCATAGCCTTGTGCACAAAGCGCTGATTTACTTTACTGCCTGTTGCTTCATTTTTCTGCGCCTGTATTCCGCTTTGGGCAAACAGGAGCATCGCCATACATGATAAAATCAGCTTTGTGATTTTCATGACTGGTTGTTTTTTTTTCATGATTGTTCATTGTTTGTGGCGTTTGAGTGAATAGAATATTTGTGGTTGACGATAAAAATAAGGTTTATCGAATAATAAATGTCACTGAAACGTTTATTATTCGACAATAAAACAGAATAGGAGGATATTAGGATCAGGAATCAAGATACAGGGCACAAGGGGGCGATGGAAAGTAGCTGTCACTTAACCTCAGAGGCCACACAAATCAGACATCTGCCATCTCACGCATCTGCCATCAACTGCTCCGCCATCGGAAACAAATGATTGTTTTCAAGGTGTACATGTTTGTGCAAATTGGCCTCAAAATCTTTTAACATAGTAAGTGTTAACTGAAAAGTGGTACAAGTATTTTCGGGAGGTGTATAATCGAGCGTGAGTATTCTGATCTGTTCCATGATATCTCCTGCTTCGTTGTGTTCGGCCAACATTTGTTCAATCACAGGTTTAAACGGAATCGCGGCTTCTTTTTTTGTTTCGAGAAGCACCATCGCAGGAAACAATATTTTTTCTTCTTTTTCCATATGCGATAAGAGCTCAAAAG
>CAZTCS010000038.1:9805-30584 GCA_964611995.1 uncultured Sediminibacterium sp.
ATACACGACTTATTTGCGGAAACCTGTCGCCGTGTTTATCCTTTATTTTTTCCAGATATCCCACTATTTGCGGTACTGTTTGTTTTATGAAAAAATGGTGATGTATGAGGATGTATTGAATAAGTTGTTCTGCTGTCATGTCGGCAAAAACAATATTCTTCTTATACACTCCGCTAATAAGTTCTTCCAGTTCCTGTTCAACCGTATGAACATCTAACCCCTTTTGTTCGCAGGCTGTTGCGAGTGTTTGTTTTCCTTTACAACAAAAATCGAGGTGAAATTTTTCAAATAAGGGAGCCGCCTGGTAATGGTTACTCACAATAGATGCGAGTGTTTCAGATGCATATTTCATATCGACTATTTTAATACAAAATTCCTTCCTCCTTTATGAATAAATTATGCGTCTACGCATAAACGGGTTTTCGATAGCCGAAAAAAATCATCGCTGTACCTGTAAGTAAACCCAGTGCCACCAACAATAATAATTCCTGAATACCCGGTACCGATATATAAGCCATCGCACAAATACCCTGAAGCATCAGCAATATTTCATTCAATAAAATACTGCTTACAAAGACAGTTATTCCTTTTCGCATCAATGGCAATGATTGCTGTTTTGTGAATACCAATAATACCGTGAGTAAAAACAAACTGATGACACCCAGTAATACCAGGTGCAGGTATCCAATTACAATAGGCCTGAACCCAAAAGCCAGATCGCTGAGTGATGGAATGGTTGAAAAAACCTGTAACAATAATTTTATAGTGAGTGCCAGCAATGCCAACAAACCTGTTCGCTGTGCTATTACGGGCCATTGTATTGTAAAATGATTCTTATGTGCTATGATTATTTTCCATAAATAAAAACAGCCGATCACCTGCGCCATGGCTGCTATTGCTACAGCTATATACACCCATAATGGCAATGAGAGCCAGAGCACAGATAAACAATAAGCCGGTAAACAGGCCAATACAAAAAGTTTGAAAACGCGTTGTTCGTATTTCAGTATTGGTTCATACCGACGAAGCATAGTAATGAACAATCCCATACAGGCAAAAAAGAACCAGCCGTTGTATTGAAAATGAAGAAAAAAATACACTGCCGCCAGGTACCACTGCTGGTTGATCCAGTGGTTGGCCATCATTACCGATAAACCGAATGCGCCAAATGATGAAATAACGAGGAAAAACAGCGCCGCCTTAAACCAGTTGGCTGCGGGCAGTAGCTGCCTGTTTGCATCTTTCCAGAACTTCCAGACAAACCAATACGATACCAGTATGGAAAGTGTTGAGAAGCTGATGGATATCAACCCATATCCCTGAAACGGAAAACTTAACAACATACCGTAGGCTGTTAACAGATTGGCTTTCAATACCGGTTCATACCGACGTAATGCCTGCTCTTTTTCCTGCAAACAGGATACGAGAAATATCATGAGCAATTGAGTGATCCATCCTGAAAAAGCAAAATGAGAATGTGCATGTAATATATGCTTCTGGTGTACCCAGGGTAGCGGATACACAATTTTGTAGCGCATGATAAACCCAAGTAGTGCTACCAGAAAAAGATTGAAAATGGCGACCCGCACCCATTTGTGGTAAGCATTTTCCATTCGCCTGATTTTGGGTGCAAATTAATCGGGCAACAAAATGATTCTTATGATTCAAATCATATTAGCAATACACTTTACCCTTATCAATCATTAACTGTCCTTTTTTGTGGAGGCTGCGAATGGTTCTGATGACTGTTTCAACCCTCATTCCGGTCATATCAGCAATTTGCTGCCGGGTAAGTTTGATGCGATTACAATCCGGACAAATATTTTTCTTCCGCTGTTTCATATAGGCAAACAGTTTCGATATACAGTTTTCAGGATCATGCTGCGCCAGTTCTTTAATCACATAAAATTTAAAACGAACACGTTCTATCATTAGTTTGGTGAAAGTAAAATGTGCTTCAGGGTTTTCCTTTAACAGGGAAAGAAACACTTCTTTCTGTAACCGTATAACAACACTGTCTTCATTTGCTATGGCACTGGCTGCATAAGGCTGCCCGTCGAACAAAGGCAATTCACCAAACGATTCTCCGGGTTCTATCATCACCTGTAAAAACTCTCTTCCTTCTTCATTGATGTTCACCCATCGAACATTACCACTCACCAACTGGTGATAAAAAACGGCGGAACCGCCTTCATGAAAAATGAAATCACCTGCATTCACTTTTTTATAAACCGCTCCCCAGGCCAGCAGTGTATTAATATCTATAATCATAGCTATTCATTTCAGTAAAACTATACAGCTTAAAGAGCCGGAGGTATGATTTTGCACAGGATGGAATATGATATATATCATGTTTGCATTTTAAACAAGCTGTAAATGAATGGGTTAGGAATTAGCCCTTTTATGCCTCTCCCGCAATATGATTGAACGCATAAAAATTGAAAAGATTCACAGGTAACCTTGTACCTGATAATTGACTTACTACTTAAAACATCAACCATGAAAAAACTCATTGCAATTTTCTCTGTCGTTTCAATTGTTGCTGCCTGTGGAGGCGGCAATTCTCACGCCCCTGCTGCAACAACTGCCAGTACCGAAACCAATGCCACAGAAAGTGGCAATCCTTCGTATGACCCGAACAGGGGTGAAGGAAAATTCAAAGATGTACAGGTAAATCCGAAACTAGATATGACCCTTGCCAGCGCTGGTGAGAAAGTGTACAGTGTAAAATGCAGCAGTTGCCATAAACTCTCTGAAGAAAAACTGGTTGGGCCCGGATGGAAAGGTGTTACCTCCCGCAACCAGGCTGCCTGGATTCTCAACTTTATTACCAATACTGACGCCATGCTGAATGTTGATCCGAAAGCACAGGCTCAGCTGGAAATATGTTTGGTGAGAATGCCCAATCAGAGTCTTACAGATGAAGAAGCGCATTCACTCTATGAATTCATGCGCAAAAATGATGGCGTTAAATAATTGATCTCTCACAAACTAAACTGATAAATAATGACACAGTTTTCATGTAAACAATGGGCATTGCTGATTGGCTGTTTTAGCCTCAGCATGTTCGCCTGTAAACCCAAAAATACTGGTAGTGCCGTGGGTGCTGACGCAGCGGCGAAAGCATATGTTGCCCCCGGACAATATGACCAGTTCTACAATTTTGTATCTGGTGGGTTCAGCGGTCAGATGAGTGTTTATGGTTTACCTTCTGGTCGTTTACTCCGTGTTATTCCTGTTTTCTCTGTTGATCCTGAGAAAGGATGGGGTTATAGCGAAGAAACCAAAGCCATGTTAAACACTTCACACGGCATGGTGCCCTGGGATGATCTTCACCATACCGAGCTCTCGCAAACCAATGGAGAGATTGATGGTCGCTGGGTATTTGGTAATGCCAATAACACTCCGAGGGTGGCTCGTATTGATCTTACTACGTTCCGCACTGCCGAAATCATTGAACTTCCAAACAGCGCCGGTAACCACAGTTCTCCTTTTATCACCGAGAATACTGAATATGTAGTAGCAGGAACCCGTTTTAGTGTACCTCCCGATGATGCCAATGGCGATGTGGCCATCGACACTTACAAAGACAATTTCAAAGGCACCATCAGTTTTATCAGCGTAGATAAAAACGATGGTAAAATGGATATTGCTTTCCAGTTACAGTGTCCTGGTGTAAATTTTGACCTTAGCCACGCAGGTAAAGGCAAATCGAATGGATGGTTTTTCTTCTCCTGTTACAACACAGAAAAAGCCAGCACCCTGCTCGAAGTAAATGCTTCACAGCGTGATAAGGATTTTATCATGGCCGTAAACTGGAAAAAAGCTGAGGAGTATATTAAAGCAGGTAAAGGCAGAAAACAGTCTGTGAAATATGCCAGCAACCGCTACGATGAAAAAACACATTCTGCCACTTCTCAAATAAAAACAGAAGTGCTGGTATTGGATGTGAAAGACTTTAAAGACATCTGCTATTTTATTCCCTGTCCAAAATCGCCACATGGATGCGATGTTGACCCCACTGGTGAGTACATTGTAGGTAGTGGCAAACTGGCTGCACTGGTTCCTGTTTTCAGTTTCGATAAAATACAGAAAGCCATAGCTGCCAAAGATTTTATTGGTGAGTTTGATGGCTTACCTGTTATCAAATACGAATCTGCCTTACATGGCGAATTACAGAAACCAGGCTTAGGGCCTTTACATACTGAGTTTGATGGTAAAGGCAATGCCTATACTTCATTCTTTGTTTCTTCTGAAGTAGTGAAATGGAACATAAAAGACCTGAAAGTATTGGATCGTGCGGCTACTTATTATTCTATTGGTCACCTCACCATACCCGGTGGCGACAGCAAAAAACCTGATCCTAAATACCTGATTGCCTACAATAAAATTACCAAAGACAGGTACCTGCCTACCGGTCCGGAATTATCGCAGAGTGCGCAGTTATTTGATATCAGTGGTGATAAAATGCAACTGATTCTCGACTTCCCCACCATTGGTGAGCCTCACTATGCACAGGCAATAAGAGCCGATCTCATCAAAGACAAATCAGTGAAAATTTTCAAGATTAATGATAACCAGCATCCCTATGTATCGAAAGGAGAAGGTACCACTAAAGTGATCAGAGAAGGAGGCAAAGTTCATGTATACATGACCACCATTCGTTCTCACCTCGCTCCTGATAATATTGAAGGTATTCAACAGGGTGATGAAGTGTACTTCCACGTTACCAACCTTGAGCAGGACTGGGATGTACCACATGGCTTCGCTATTAAAGGAGCCAATAATGCAGAATTGCTGATTATGCCGGGTGAAACACAAACATTGAAGTGGGTAGCCGACAGGGTAGGTATTTATCCTTTCTATTGCACCGACTTCTGTAGTGCATTGCACCAGGAAATGTCGGGTTATGTTAGGGTTTCACCTAAAGGCTCGAAGGTTCCGCTGCAATTCAGTACCGGAAAAACTGCTCCTGTAAGCAAGTAAGTTGTATGAGTTGGTTTTATAGTATAGGGAGCAGGATTGCAGCCTGCTCCCTTTTTGTTCCGTCTAAAGTATTACCATGAAAAAAATACATCTACAAAAGATGAGCAGAATTGCGCTGGGCGTTTGTGGCTTATTGTTAATTGCTGTTCTATTTTTTCCACTCTGGCGCATTGATCTTGTGGCACCACAATACCCTGAAGGGTTACGGTTGCTGATCTATACCCATGTACTGGCAGGCGATGTAGACATCATCAACGGCCTGAACCATTATATTGGAATGAAAACACTGCATACAAAAGACTTTGTGGAATTTAGTGTACTGCCTTACATCGTAGGCTTTTTTGCACTCACTTATATTACCACTGCCCTGCTGAACCGGAAAAAATATCTCTATCTGTTGTTACTGCTGTTTATCTGTTTTGGCGTTGTATCAATGTACGATTTCTGGAGATGGGAATACAATTACGGACATAATCTTGAACCCAATGCTGCTATTGTTGTACCCGGCATGTCGTACCAGCCACCATTAATCGGCTTCAAACAACTCCTCAACTTTGGCGCCTATTCTTTTCCGGATATAGGCGGATGGATTTTTATAGTTGTTGGATTGATTACTTTTTTACTGGTTGTGATTGAATGGAGACAGAAAATAAACCCTGCATTGAAAACGTTCATCCTGGTATTTTTTCTATCGGGTTTAGCATCCTGTAACAGTGGCCCTCAGGAAATGATAATCGGAAAAGATCATTGCGCTGCCTGTAAAATGCGTGTTACCGATGCGCATTTTGGAGCGGAACTGGTTACGGCTAAAGGGAAAGTGTACAAATTTGATGATGCCATCTGTTTGAAAAATTACCTGCAACAGGAAAGAGACATCGTTGCACAAAATTTGTACTTAACACTGTATACACGCCCCAATCAATTCATTGAAGTAAATAAAGCAGTGATTGTTCAGGATGAATCTATCAGAGGACCGATGGGTGGCAATATTGCAGTATTCGCTCATGCCGATAGCATAATACTCGGGTTGAAAGCTACCGGAAAAATAATCGACTGGAAACAATTCATGAACCCATGAAAAACACACTGCTCCTTGTCGTTGTATTACTGTTGACAAATACTTTGTTTGCCAAAACCATTATTGTTGGCAAACAATCAGGTATTAAGACCATACAAAAAGCACTTGAACTTGCAAACAATGGAGATACCATTAGGGTAACAGAAGGTGTTTACAGGGAAAAGGGATTGGTGATCAAAAAACAGGTTGTATTAACCGGCGTTAATTATCCGGTGATTGATGGTGAACACCGGTATGAAGTAATTGCCATCAGGGCAGATGGAGTGGTGGTGGAAGGTGTAAAAGTGGTTAACTCAGGCATATCAAGCATGGATGATTTTGCAGGTATTAAAATTTACAACAGCAAAAAAGTAATCATCCGAAATAATATACTATCCAATACTTTCTTTGGTATTTACGCCCAGTTGGGCAAACAGTGTATCATTGAAAACAATCAACTGATTGGCTCTTCCAAAAATGAACAACAGAGCGGTAATGGTATCCATTGTCGGAAAAGCGACAGCATGCAGATAAAAAATAACCAGATCAACGGACACCGAGATGGTATTTATTTTGAGTTTGTAACCAATTCCGTCATCAGTAAAAACAGATCAGAAAAAAATCTGCGTTATGGCCTGCACTTTATGTTTTCGAATAACGACAGTTATCTCGACAACCAGTTCCGTAACAATGGTGCCGGCGTTGCTGTTATGTTCTCGCACCATGTAACCATGTTGAATAACCTGTTTACTCAGAACTGGGGAGATGCCGCCTATGGTATTTTATTAAAAGAAATAAGTGACAGTAAAATTGAAAGAAATCAGTTTATTGAAAACACGGTAGCTCTATTCCTGGAAGGAGCCAACAGGATTGATGTTCAAAAAAACAGTTTTAAAAGTAATGGCTGGGCCATGAAAATACAGGCTAGCTGTGTGGATATAAATGTGAGTGCCAATAATTTTCTGTCGAACACTTTTGATGTAGGCACCAATGGCAGTCTTGTACTGAATAAGTTCCGTCAGAATTATTGGGATAAATACGAAGGATATGATCTTGACAAAAACAACAAAGGAGATATTCCCTACCGGCCCGTAAGCATGTATGCAGTTATTGTTGAGAGAAACCCGACTGCGATGATCCTGTTTCGCAGTTTTATGACGGCTTTGTTTGATAAAACAGAAAAACTGATCCCTTCCTTAACGCCGGAAAATTTGAAAGATAATTTCCCTTTAATGAAACCTTTGAAATTATGATCATCGCTACCAATGTATCGAAACAGTTTGGTAAACTAAAAGTGCTCGATAATCTTTCAGTTACCTGTAACAAAGGAGAATGTATTGCCCTGATTGGCCCTAACGGAAGCGGCAAAACCACTTTTATTAAAGCGATTCTGGGGATGGTAATTTGCGATAGTGGCTTCATCACCTTCAATGGGCATAATATTAAAAACAACTGGCAGTACCGCAAACAGATCGGCTATATGCCGCAGATTGGCAGGTATCCGGATAATATGAGCATTGGTCAGTTGCTAACCATGATGAAAGATATACGTTCCAATAATGATAATGGCTTTGATGAAGAGCTGCTCTATGCTTTTGGTTTAGATAAAATTCTTGACAAACGAATGCGGACACTTTCAGGTGGTACCCGGCAAAAAGTAAGTGCCGTACTCGCGTTTCTTTTCAACCCCCAGGTAATTATACTTGATGAACCCACTGCAGGTCTTGATCCGGTTGCGGCAGAAATACTGAAAGAAAAAATTATCAGAGAAAAAGAAAAAGGTAAACTCGTTTTAATCACTTCACATATTCTGAGTGAATTAGATGATATGGTTACACAAATCATCTATATACAGGACGGAAAACTCTGTTTTCAGCAATCAGTGAGTGAATTACAGAAAACAACCGGGCAGACAAGGTTGAGTAAGGTAATTGCTACTATCATGACCCAAAAGCGCTTAGTACCATGAAAAAGATTATTAAATATGTGATCATAGATATTCTGCGGAATAAAATTATACTCGCTTATACGCTGTTCCTGCTCCTATTATCTTTTATGTTATTTGGTCTTGAAGACAATACAACAAAAGGCTTATTGGGTTTACTCAATGTATTACTCATCATTGTTCCGATGGTGTGTATTGTTTTTTCTACCATTTACATGTACAACAGTAGTGAGTTCATAGAGTTACTGGTGAGTCAGCCACTCAAACGTATCAGCATCTGGTTAAGTTTGTTTACGGGTATTGCGGTTTCTTTATCAATTGCTTTCCTGGTTGGCGTTGGTATTCCTGTATTGCTGTTTGTACCCGATGGCACAGGTTTAATGATGGTGGTAATTGGCTTTTTGCTTTCCATTGTTTTTATTGCCATTGCCATGCTGGCTGCTGTTAAAACACGCGATAAAGCAAGGGGTATTGGTGTTGCCATTTTACTATGGTTGTATTTTTCTTTATTGTTTGATGGCATTGTACTCTTTCTCCTGTTCCAGTTTGCCGATTATCCGATGGAGAAACCCATGATTTTTATCAGCGCCCTTAACCCCATTGACCTTGGCAGGATCATGATTCTTTTAAAAATGGATATCTCTGCATTAATGGGTTATACCGGTGCTATCTTCCAGCAGTTTTTTGGCACTACCTTGGGGCAACTCTTATCGCTGCTCGTTATGCTGCTCTGGGTATTTATACCGGTCTGGTTTTCTGTAAGGAGATTTAACCATAAAGATCTTTAATTATGAAAAGACATATTGCATTACAACCACTCTCGCGCGAACATCATGGCGCTTTATTATTAGCGCAGTTACTTCGTAACGATGCACCTGATTATGCCGGTTTACCAACAGATAGTCAAGGCAAGGCAGCCTATGCAGAAAATTTTTTCCGGGAAACATTACAGCAGCATTTTGAAAAAGAAGAAACCATTTTTAATCAGAGTAAGGGGCTGGCAACTGATCTGGATACAATGATTGATGAAACCATTGCTGAGCATCTGTTATTGAAACAACTATTCACTGAATTGAATACTCTGGATATCAGCAATGATCAGTTACATACACTCGGGCTGTTATTGAATAGTCATATACGGAATGAAGAACGGGTCTTGTTTCCTTTATTAGAACAATATTGTTCTGCTGAATTACTGGAACAATTCAGGTTATTGCTTTAAAATTTTCGGCATGAAAAAAGATATTACCTGCCGGGAGGATATAGTATTAATGGTCAACGTCTTTTATAAAAAAATTGCTGATGATACTGTTTTAGGAGCTGTATTCAATGGTGAGAAAAAAATAGACTGGGACAAACATATTCCGGCAATGTGCGAATTCTGGGAGAATGCATTATTCCAGAGTGGTAACTATAAGGGCAACCCGATGAACCTGCACCAGCACCTGCATAAAGTGATGCCCCTGAACGAAGTTCACTTTCGCCAATGGAATATTTTATTTATAGAAACAATTGATGAGCTTTTCAGTGGGCACTATGCTTTATTGGCAAAGCAGCGGGCACTGAATATTTCACAGATTATTCAACAGCAACTTTTTGCAGGTAAACAAACCCGTTAACTGTTTTACCTTTTATTGTACGCTTAAAATGTATCGATTTTCAATCGTACATACCGGATAACTGCCCGTTTCGCTGTGTACACAATATGAATAATATCATTTTCATCCACAACAATAGACGGATAACTGTATTCGCCTTCTTTATGATCTTCCAGTGTATAAACATCTTTCCAGTTTACACCATCAGTTGAAGCCGCTACTTTGAGTACACTTCTTCCCTCCCACCAATTAGTCCCTGCCTTGAGCGGATTGTACACCAGCAGTTTTGTGCCATTATGTAAGCTTACTGCATCAATACCCGAATTAGGATTAGGTAAACCTGTGGCCGCTGGTACCGACCAGTGTTTACCACCATCGGTCGACCAACTCTGCACAATCATGTTTTGTCTGCTGCGAAATAATGCCTGTATGCCTTTGTCTTTGTATTCCAGCAATGTAGGTTGAATGATGCCAAATTCGGTAGAAGGTAAAGCATAGCTTCTCCAGTTCAACATATCGGCTGATGATCGTTCAAAATGAGCTGTCCAGGTTTTTTCATCTTCACTCTCTCTACTGGAAGGATAAAGTATATCGCCAGTTGAAAGTATCAATGGTTTGTTTCTGATCGGCCCTAATAATCTATCGGGTAATTGTGTGGCTGTTGACCATGTATGTCCATTGTCTATCGAAGTTTTATAAAATGCTTTCCAGTGACGTGGGTCGGCACCTACTTTATAATGCAATAATAGTTTACCACTTTTATCAGTGAACAAGACCGGATTCCAGCAGGCATATTGTTTACCATTTAAGCTACCTGTTGCAATTTGGATGGGTTTGGTCCATTGGTTGTTCTTATGAAATGCACCCCAGATTGTAACTGATGAGTCACCTTCAAAATTACCGCCAAACCAGGCAGCCATTAATGTGCCGTTGTTGAGTGAGCAGATGGTTGCTGCATGACATGATTTGAATGGAGGCTGGGTAAAAATATTTTCTGACTTAACCAGTTGCAAATTTTGCTGTGCAAATAGCCAGTTGATGCTGAAAATAAAAATGAGCGCAGTTGAACGAAAATTAATGCCCATAAATAAGTATAAGATAATACAAGAATTTAATAACAAGTTAAAATAGCCAGTATTTTAATGGGATAATTCTTTGTGCTTTGCCAATTATACTGCTTCTGTTTTAGCATACATTTCTATTCCAAATTGTCCGTAAACTCAACTTATTAATACCTTTTCTCTCAAGAAAATTTTGGAATGAGTTTCTTCAGCACAAGAAAGGGAAGTATGATTATTACGGACCCCCAGAAATTATCTGGTGTAAAAATGTCAGGATATTTTTTGACAATAAGAAACATTAAAACTGATCCAACAATTATAGAAATATGAAGGACGATCATATTTGGCGTAAACCCGCCAAAATGTACTTTAACTTCCTGTTCAGTTTTATGAATCATTATTCGTTCACCTAAAACCAACAACAGATTAATATTAAAAAACCAATTTTGAAAAAATAGAATCTTCAAATTAAGCATCGTAAGATCTCTGTTATTCCAGTTGGCTATAAAACCAAAAAATACAATGATGAATACCAGGTATATGCCCATCAGAAAAAAAGCTTCTGAAATAATTTTTGAACCTGTATTTAATTCTATTTGGGCATTTTTATTCTGGCGGGATAAAAAGTAATCTACCAGGATTCGGATAAACTCATTCCACCAGAAAAAATAAATAAGGTAAAAAACTGTTGTTTCTCCATTTAATAATGACAGCAACACCAATGCAACAAAGATTAAATAATTATACCTCTGGTAATACTTTAATGACTGTGTAGCAATGTTAAATAGAGAACGCATAATTTATGTTTCAAAATTTTCGCTGGTTAAAACCATTTGGCTATACTAAATTCCAATTCCTGATCATTTTAGCTTACTTCAAAAGTTCCTTTATCTCAAAACATACTACCCTTTATAAAGCTATACTTAAATACTCTTTTTTCCCAAATACTGAACTGGCAATTATTTGCCTTTTCAATTTTTACTGGCGCCTAAATTATCGCAAAGGAAAATATTAGAAAATAGGGCAGACACCTCATTTTATCATTAAAACAAAAATATCGACTTCGAAATACGCATTTAATTATCCTTAATTCGTAAACGGTACTAAAGCACTTTTATAATTCATGATATTTTGGGTATTATGTTCAAGTAAGCTAAAAAAAAAGAACCAGTAAGGTACTGGTTCTTTGTATATACTAAACGAATCGGGGGATTATGAATACCTGTCGATCAACTCTTCCAATGCTGGTTGAAATGTAATACCTATCGGCAAATTCTGACCGCCTATCTGTATCTCCTTTCGCCCAACTACATCAATCTGTGCTACAGAAACAATATAAGAACGATGCACCCTGATGAATTGATCTACGGGCAACCTTTCTTCAAAATACTTCAGGTTTAGCAAAGTAATCAACGGTGAGGTTTTCCCTTTCAGGTGAATCTGGGTATAATCCCTCAATCCGGAAATAAAAAGAATATCATTTAGTGATATCCTTATCCGTTTATACTCCGATTTAATAAATAAGAAATCTGTGACAGGTGTTTGTATACTTGTTTCCAATATTTGCATTTCCATATTTACCTGTTATGACAGATCAAAACTATACAAACGCTGTACGGGTAAATGCAAAATGCGATGAATGATGTTTTTTTGTAGACCAGTGTATCGCTTTAACAGTTGATTAGGATTTGAGTTATTTACTCAAAACAGCAGATAAATATGCCCTATGACTATCACTTACCGGTAAAGATGTATGTTGATCAGTTAGCAATATTGTATCCTTCTTTATAATACTTATTGATTTAAGTGCCACAATATAAGAACGGTGGATACGAACAAACTGAGAAGCAGGAAGTATCTCTAAAATACCTTTCATGGTATTTCGTGTTAGCAGGTTCTTTCTGGGATCAGTAAAATGAATTTTAATGTAATCTTTCACCCCTTCCATATAAAGCACATCACTTAACACCAGCTTCACCAAATTATATTCAACATTAATGAATATAAATTCAGGCTCTGCAATGGCAGGTTGAATATGATAACTTGAAAAAGACAAAGCCTTATTAGTGGCTTGAAGAAAACGTTCGAATGAAACCGGTTTTACCAGATAGTCAATCGCATCTACACTAAATGCTTTCAGCGCATAGTTATCAAATGCGGTAATGAATATTACCAGGGGCTTTACCTGCATTGACTCAATAAACTGCAAACCACTTATGCCAGGCATTTGTATATCAATAAAAATCAGTTGTACAGAATTATTCCGAAGGGCTTCTGCCGCTTCTTTTGCATTTTTACAACTGGCTACCAGGTTAAGATAAGGCACCCGATTGATATTGTCTGCCAATAGCTCAAGCGCATATTTTTCATCGTCTACTGCTATACAATTCAATTTCATAATAAGGTTTCCAATTTTATTTCCAGTGACACAATAAAGCGGTTATCGCTTTTTTGAATAGTCAAATGATGGCTTTCCGGGTATAGTATTTCAAGTCGCTTAGCCACATTTGTCAAACCAATACCAGAAGCTTTATCTGCCTGTTCCGGTTTTGTAGCACTGCAACTGTTAATCACCGAAAAATGCAGTTGGTTCTCATGCACATACAGGTTTATCTCGATGAATGCGTCGGTTATTTCCTGGGCTGCGGTATGCTTAAAGGCATTTTCCACAAAAGGTATCAATAACATTGGAGCTATTACAGCCTGCTCATTGTTATTCTGGAAATTGCTTTTTACATTCAATTCATGATACCTGAGTTGCTGTAGTTCGATATAGTCTGTCAGGTAACTAATTTCTTTATCAAGTGAAGTACCATTTACATCTGTTTCATACAACATATACCTCAATAAAGAAGACAGTTTAATTAGTGCTGGTTCCAGGATTTCCGATTTTTTCCTGGCAAGAAATGTAAGTGAATTGAGTACGTTAAAAAGAAAGTGGGGACTTACCTGCGATTTTAAAAATTGCAACTCGGAAGCAAGGGAGATCAGCTTGAGTTCTTTCTTTTGTTTATCAAGTTTAAAGCTTTCGAGTATATAATAAAATGCCAGACTTGCTGTAACAGCCAGCGCAAAAGGAAAAACAGTTATCCAGTTAAAGGGCATTCCTCTCCTGATAAAAAATTTCGTTTGCAGTCCCCCCGGCATTTTATTAAAGCCTGGAAATTCCATTGGGGGTGGTCTGAAAGGGCGTATAAGTATATTATCCGTCAGCTTTGAAAACGCATAATCAACACCATTCACATAAAGGCATAACAACACTAATTGCAATACAACGAACAGTACCCATTGCTTTGCCGTTTTGGTTCGGGGCAGCAGGAAATAAACATTGATGTAAAAAACAATGGCCAATACCAGCACACTTACTGCCCGGAAAGTAGTAAGCACCATTTTATCCTGACCCAGTATATTAGGTCTTATACTAACACTTTCCAGAAAGAAAATCAGGGAAAAAATACCTGCCCAAACGGCGATATGTAGTATTACGTTACGACTGGTGGTATTTCTTCGAAAAGAAAAATTCATGCCGCAAATTGTATACTTTTCTGCTTAACAAGCTGTTAATAAAGTTGAATGGGGTGTTTTTGCCGACGAATAAGCAAAAAATTGGGGGAGCAAGACTACTCCCCCTCAAACCTTATTCAATACTAATCCTGGTTGCGATACAACCAAGTTTCTTTAAGCCTCTTTAGGCTAATCATATCTTCTACCCAGTGTGTTCCAAAAATCACGGTATGAAATAGTAAGACTGAATGAAGTAAACTTTTCCTTAATCAATCCATTATTCACATTCCCCCTGCTGCCCAGTTCAATACTACCGTTTAGTCCTAACCCACTTCTGTTTAATTGTTTGCCAAAACCCACTGTTACGCCATATTCAGTAAGTTGATGGCCTTTATAGGTTAGATAGGTTTGCTGGCGATACAAACCGGCCTGCAATTGGTATGCATCATATTCAATATCCCGAAATTGCTTTTTAGGGGCGTACTCAAAACCTAATGAATAACGATTGCTATTATTCAGTGAATAGCCAAAGCCTTTATACTGTAAACTATTCCAGGGCTGTTCGGTATAATCGAATGCAAGTGTGTACGCTTTTTTATAGGTAAGCGCCAATCCCCCTGCATAAGTTACCGGTATGGTAAAATAATTGGGAACGTCTTCTTCATTTTTAGAGATAGGTGTTGTTCCTTCTGTTACTTCAAGACTGTATACAGCATTCATATTTGTTTTACCGGCAAAAGTTGCACCTGTTGAAAGTTGCAAATCTCTACCCAGTTTCTTTTGCCATTGCATCCCAAGTTTAAAAGAAGGGCCACTCATAAAAATATTTCTTTTGGTTATAAGTGATGCTGATACATCACTTAACACTTCTTCTTCTTCGTTTTTTTGTCCGAATAAATAAGAAAGCTCCGCACCGACCGATAAGTTTTTTCCAACTTTGAAGGCATTGGCGAAGTAAACTTTATTGATACTTCCTGTGCCTTCATAATAAGTGCTGGCAAAAAGATTGCTCCCCTGGATATTTTTATTTCCATTAAATGAGTAGTTGGAACTACTCACAGGCATTAATCCAAAACTCATCCCCCATTTTGGTTTCAACTTGATGGCCAATGCTGCTTTTTTGAATTGCATATCACTTGATTGTGCATTGGTACCATCAATTATAGCATCACCAGAATAACCAACTGCTCGAAACCTGGTAGACAATTCAAAGTGAAAAAACCGATCAGCAAGGAAGCTGTAAGACGCGGGATTGCTATTATTGAGGTAAACATACGAAGGCAATGCCAGTCCGGCATGCCCCATACCCGTTGTACGATCAAAGCTGCTTTTTTCTATATCTCCGATACCTAAAATAGAATAAGGAGATGTATTATTTTGTGCCATAAGACTACCCATGCATAAGCAGCAGGAAATACCTAACAATGATTTTATAAAAAGCCATTTATTTAACTGTTGCATAGTAAAGCTGTAATTCAATTTTATTCTGACCATGTTGTCTGTCGCCAAGTATGACCCTGTTAAATGCATTGATATATGAAGGAGACGGAGGTAAGGCAAGCAAACCATCTCTATTGATTGTTGCTGTTGCCAACACTGTTTGAATATATTCAGTTACATCGTATGTATATTGTGTTGATTGTCCATACAGGTAATCAATTTGCAAATCACCTGTTTGAGCAACTGCTTCACCGGAACTATTTCTGAATGTAATGTCAGTACCAATTTGGTTCAACGCATTTGTTTGCGCCAACCTTATTGATGGAGGTAAACTAAAATACCCCTGATAAGTTCCATGTACCGGCCGAAGAATAAGCTTTGCTTGTAAAATCTTTACAAAATTGGGCACTTTTAAAATTTCCCGAATGGTGGGAAACCTGATTTTCGTCATCACGCCAGACAAGTACTGTATATAAGACTGTTGATTAGTTTGCGCACTCAGTATTTCATTGTTAAGGCTATTTAGGGCTTGCAATGGAGTACCTGTTCTGTCTGTAGAAATAGCATTGAACTGGTGGCTCGTATTATTCAAAACAAAATCAGTAAACAGTTCTTGTTTATAGAGTCCGGGTTTTGAATAGTGTATGCGCATCTTCACGCTATCTTTAAATCCCGCCATCAAATGAGTGCTGGAAGTACTGATACGAAGTCCTTTCATGTATTGAAGAAAGCCATCAACCGTATTAATTTCAGGATCAGCAGGATCCTGTAGTTTACTAAACAGTGCATTACCAAACTGGTCGCTTAACCTTATTGAAATGGTATCTGCCCGAAGTGGTCGTACCATTGCAGATGTTTGTCCGAGTGCAGTGGTAAATACAGAAAAACTTTGGGTATTATAGATTACTGCACTTTCATTGTACGCGGTAATTGCTTCGGCAAGTTGGTGTACAGAAATATTTAAAGGAATACTCGTATCACCATAATAATATTGGTTGGGAGTTATAATGAGTTCAACAGAATCGTAAGATGCTTCACGGTATATGTCGCTATAAGATGGCAAAGCCAATTCTAAATAAGTGGATGATCTGATTTTCCCAAATTCAGGATCGTTATAACCGCCGATAAAAGCTATACCCGATCCTGATGCGGCGAATGAATCTACCTGAATATTTGAGAGCGATACATCAAATGTGTCACTCAACACAATTTGTGTGTTCCCATTATCAAGGTATTGATCACCAAACTTTATATCAACCTTGGTACATGACACCACCGCCAACAGCAGGAATAATAAACAGCTTGTAAATAAATTTCGAAACATGTACCTGATACTATTTGGATTTAAACAGGCACAATGTTAGCAGCCTCTGCTGTTACAAAATTGTTAGTATAGACCGCAAACAATACAAATACGGCGAGTTGAGGTTTTCTTTCTGCAAACAAATTCTTGGGTCATAATCGCCTATACTGATGTTAAAAAGAAGGCATTTTCATACGCAGAATAAATGTGGGCATTCATCTATAAAAAAGAATACTAAATCCATTTTAACGATTTGGCGATGCCGCGGGCTAATAATTTCAGCAAAATTTTTTTTCATGAAGCAACTGAAATACTCCATTCTTTTACCTCTTAGTGTTTTATTATTAATTGCATCTTGTACCAAAAGCAGCGACAGCAGCGATGAAGAAAGTGGCAACTGGGTGAAGCGTTCTGATTTTGAGGGCAATGCCAGAACAGAAGCCGTTTCATTTGTTATTGGCGACACGGCATATATTGGTACGGGCTTCGATGGAACCAATCGTTATACCGATTTCTGGGCCTATGATCCCGTTAAAAATTTCTGGGTACAACGTGCCCAATTTGGGGGTAAAGCGAGAAATTCTGCTGTTGGTTTTACCATAGGTGGCAAAGGATATATTGCCACGGGTTATGATGGGGTAAATCGTTTGAAGGATAACTGGGAATATGATCCCGCAAAAAATAGCTGGACCCAGAAAGCCGATTTCGGAGGAACTGCCCGTTACGATGCCGTTGGTTTCGGAATCAACGACAAAGGTTATATCACCACTGGGTTTGATGGTGGCTATACCAAAGATTTCTGGGAATTTGTACCTACTGGCGGAACCAATAATGCCGGTGTTTGGACTCAGTTGATCAGTCTTGGCGGAACCAAACGTTCTGGTTCTGTTGTATGGGTATATAATAACAAAGCCTATATCGTAGGAGGTTTAAACAATGGTGCATCAATCAATGAGTTTTGGGTGTACGACCCTGCTGCTGCCAGTTGGCAGGAGCTAAGAAAAATCTCCAATGTTAGTGATGATACTTATGATGATGATTATTCAGACATCATCCGTTACAATGCTGCCGGATTTGTACTCAACAACAAAGGATATTTAACAACAGGTGAAAATGGTTCTTATATAAGCAAAACCTGGGAATATGATTTTGCCAGCGATGTTTGGACGCGCAAAACAAGCTATGAACGTGCAGAAAGAAGTGGTGCACTCGGATTCGCTGTAAAGGGTCGTGGATTCATTGCCTGCGGAAGAAACAACTCCTATTATTTTGATAATCTTGATGAACTGTTGCCAGATGTTACGTATAACTCAAACGATTAAGTCATATTGGGTTTATGCATTCTTTCTGTTTGCGGTAAGTGTATTTGTTTATCGTTTTTTTATGGATCAAAAAAACGATACCAGGTACGAAGTATTTAAGGAGCAGGCCGGCTGGGGTTACAGGATCATTCAAAAAGATACTGTTTTTATTCAACAACAACAGATACCTGCAATTGAGGGTTACAAATATTTTCAAACGAAAGAGGATGCCACAAATACGGCAAAACTCATTGTCAGGAAATTAATTCATCATAAACTACCGATGGTTACTATTGCTGAATTGGATAGTATGGGAGTAGCTTACTAAACTAAAGTGTTGTGTTAATTGAAAGATTAACACAACACTTTACTCAGTTTTTGATAATAAGGTAAATAAGGGTTTATTCAGGTAATAATTATCCCTCCCTATTTTTTGCTTCATCAATAATCCTGTTTGTACCAATGTATCCAGATAACGAATAGCAGTGCTTCTACTGATATTCAAATCAGCCTGCAAAAATTCAATCTTAGTGTACGGATACTTAAAAAGATTATTCAATAAATCCTGGCTGTATAATTTAGGATGATTAGTCCGTATTTTGCTTTTATACTCGTGCATCAAATCTCTGATAGCTGTAATTAATATCACTGACTCTGTCGCTGTTTTTGCAATACCATCCAACATAAACAAAATCCACGCTTCCCAATTGCCAATATCTCTTACTTCCTGCAATAACCGGTAATAATCTTTCTTATGCTGAATAATATACCGACTAAGGTATAAGACAGGTAGATGCAAAAGTTTTTTCTGAACCAAAAACAGAATATTAATAATTCGTCCTGTACGTCCATTTCCGTCGTAAAAAGGATGAATACTTTCGAACTGGTGATGAATAACAGCCATTTTTATTAGTGGGTCTATATCCATTATAGCATCATCATTCATAAAAAGTTCCAGGTTATTCATAAAAGCAACTATGGTATCATAATCTTGTGGAGGTGTGTAAACAACTTCCCCAGTTTGATCATTCAGTAATTTTGTACCCGGTAATTTTCTGAACCCTGCCAGGTTCTGCTCAACAACTGCCTGTATTTCCAGAATATGATTATTGGTGAGTAGGTTATTCTCTTTTACAAGTTCAAATCCTTTACGTAAAGCTGCTGCATACTGGTGTACTTCTTTTGCTGCCGGACTGGCAAAATGATTGCCAAAAAAATTACTCTGGTACACTTCATCGAAAGTACTGATGATATTTTCGATAGCTGCACTTTCCCTTGCTTCTCTCAGTGTAAGTGTTTCAAGTAAAATACCCTGATTCGGAATACTGGTAATAATTCCCTTCAACTCTGCAAGGACGCGATTCGCCTCAACCAGTTTTTTAAGGACGGCCCTGGTTTCGAGATCTATATGTATTGGCAGAAGCTGTAATGGCATTGTTAAGCATCTATACTACAAATATAAGTCAAAAAACGCACTTTTTGACTTATATCAGGAAAACATAAGTCAAAAAACGTACTTTTTGACTTATATTAGGAAAACATAAGTCAAAAAACTAGAAAACTGAGCTGTTTTTGAGTTTTCTATGGCGTTCTTAGTCACTCACTAATCTCCACCACTTTTTTATTGCGCAATTGCTGCATTTGTTTTGGTACTAATTGTACTATTTCTTCTTTCAGGGTTTGAATCAGTCTGGTTTTTATATGATTTCTGTGTGTTACCAGGCTCACTTCTCTTGCCGGACTTGGATCTTTTAAGCGCTTTACCAGCTTCATCTGGTTTTTGTTGAATTCCATTACTGCGAGTTCGGGGAGAATGGTGAGCCCATTACTTTTATCCACCATTCTTTTCAGTGTTTCAATATTACCTGTAGCATATTTAAAATGAGTATCGCCACTTTTTCGCAGCTCACACAAGTTTAGTACCTGTGAACGAAAACAATGCCCTTCTTCCAATAACCAGAGCTGATTAGGATCAATATCATCTGCCAGTACATATTTTTTATCGTACAAAGCATTTTTGCGCGATACATACACAAAGAGTTCTTCATAAAACAAAATATCCTCTCTTATAGAAGCATCTTTCAGAGGGGTTACTACCAAGCCACAATCCAACCTGTTGTTTTTAAGTTCATGTATCACTTCTTCGGTAATTGTTTCCTTAATCACCAGCTCCAGTTGCGGGTATTTTTCCCTTACCTGTTTAAAAAGTGAAGGCAGGAGGTAAGGCGCCAGTGTAGGAATAATGCCAATACGCAATTCGCCCGTCAGCATATCTTTTTCATCGGTAATCAGTTGACTTATTAAACCCGACTCGCGCAAAACCACCCTGGCCTGTGCAATAATACGGGCCCCTATTTCAGTGGGTATTACAGGCTGTTTGGTTCGGTCGAATATTTTTACTCCCAGCTCTTCTTCAAGCTTTTGCAACTGCATACTAAGAGTGGGCTGGGTTACAAAACAGTTTTCAGCAGCGGTTGCAAAATGACGGTAAGTGTCTACTGCAACCATGTATTCCATTTGGGTTAGTGTCATAGATTAAATCTATATTATCATAAAGATAATCAATTTGAACTATTAAACATTT
>CAZTCS010000039.1:0-29410 GCA_964611995.1 uncultured Sediminibacterium sp.
CGCTAAATACCTTGAACCAAATATTTGTTATTCGTTTGAATGATAAAATGACTTTTTAAATTAAACATATTATAAATTAACATCATTTACATTCTCCGTTTGATAGCTATATATTCAGTTCAATATTTTTCTGTGGAAAGTTGATATATATTAAAAAAAGAACAACTTTTCAGAAGTTTGTCCAACCTTTCTTTTTGTACTTCCTATTTTCCGAATATTAAAATTCATTGTCATCAAAAAATATCGCCCCAAGAAATTCGTTGAATTAACCCATATCCCATTATTTAAGGTAGTTATAGATGTCCCCTTTCCGGCATTGAGCAAATCAAAAACGCTTATTTTAAAAACAAATTTGTCGTTTCTACCAAATGAGTAGTTAATGGCGGAGTTCCAACGTGAAAAAGTTATATCCTTTACAATATGATTCCCTGTTTTACTATAACTAAGACTATTTTCCCATACCAGGCGTTTTGGATATCGGATAATTAAATCTGTTTGATAATTTGTAAAAAACGTTTTAAAGTCTGAAAAAAAAGAATGATCATACGATACATTATTATTATCTACAGAAACTGTGCTATTCCACTCAATAATATCTTTATAATTTGTAGACACCCCAATCCATTGTTGAAGATTGAATGTCCGCTGTGTTGCAGCATTTTTATTCAAGACGAGAGGTGTCTTTACAAGACCATAATAACCGCCTGTGTTAAAAGATATCCGGGATGCAGTTTGAAAGTGGAATTCCTTAATAATGTTATAATTAACATTCATAAAATGAGCTTTGCCAACATTCAACATTTTCATTGATTGTCCTCCCAGTGAATTAATTTCAATTGAAGTACTTATTTCTTTACTTGTTGACCCTATTGCTGCGTTACCCCCAAATGTGATTCCTTTTTTATAATTATTATGGTAGACATAAATAGTTACTTCATTTTTTTTAGGAGCGCTTAATGAAAAATTGGTGAGCGTTACAAAGTATGGATTAGCATCATTTTTTATTGGGGCTAATAAAGTCATATCGGGCAAAATTAGCTCCTGAGAATAGTTTATATATACTCCTTTATATTGGATAGCCAATGTTGGAGACACAATTATTTCATTATTCTTATACACATTTACTTTTAATGGGCTGTAGACAGATTGTTGCATACTCAACCACTGAATTCCAGGTGTAATTAATATCTCTTTATACTTTAATTCAATTCCTGATCCCAAAGTAACTCGCTGTGAATTTCTCCTCACTATATTAGACCTTAATGTATCTAACAAAGTATATCCATTTATTAAGGGTTCGTATATACTTGTGTGGACATCATTCTTCTGCTTAAAATATTCATGTTTTATAGATCCCCTCCAAGTCACGTTTTTTATAACATATTGGGAAGAACTAAAGCTGGATAAAACTTGGCTATTATAACTATTCTGTTTCCGCAAAAACTTATCTCCAGTATTTAGAATACCAGGATAGAATAATTTAATATCAGTAATGTTTTTCATCCCAGTTTTATGTTTCCCAACGGTTAGCTTATTCAATATAGAAATTCTATTTTGTGTCCTTTTTTTTGAGCTTCGACTATAAGATATAATGTGATTATATTGAGTCAAATCATTGTCTCCTTCCTGGTTTATAGTACCACTGCTTAATGGTCCGAAATTGCTGTGAGTTTTATCTATCAAATCAACTTTATCCTTTCTTTCTTTATTAAATTGCATGGTAAGATTAACAGTAAATGTCGAGAATTTGTCTGGTCGTATTTTTGTTCCGAAAACGATATTCTGTGAAATTATTCTACTCTGTTCCTCAACTTTATTCTGTCCGGTTATAATACTATCAAGTATATATTGTTTCACAAAATCATCATTTATCTTTTCAACATGTATATCACCCAAAAAATATTGAAAATAAATTGATTTTTTTGAACTTGGAGCATGGTTCAAATTAAACCCACCTCCTCTGCTGGTTGAAATTCCGCCACTATTTTGGCCTCCTCCAAAACTCACTCCATTAATACTAAGATTACTGCCAGAACCATTTGACCATACACTGGTACTCCTGCTATTAGTACTAAGATTTGACCGATTAAATCCACCTAGTTGCATTACATCAGAAAAACTAAACCCGGGTCTGTTTAAATTATTTGCATACCCTAACAAACTAAGTTGAAATGTATCTCGAAAATGATTGATTAGTGCTCCATACTCATATAGTTGATTACTCCCAGAACCTGCATACATTTTACCAAACCAACCCTTTTTGACGTCTTTTTTAAAAGTCAGATTGATCACTTTTCCAACCTTATGCAAGTTTTCTTTTCCATACTGTAACATTTCATCTTCGTCATCAACTACCTGAACTTTATCAATAATATTTGCTGGCAGATTCTTTGTTGCAATTTTTGGATCGTTTCCAAAAAAAGATTTCCCATCTACCAAAATTTTATTTACCAACTTACCGTTTACAATAATCCTTCCTGAGCCATCGATTTGTATTCCGGGCAACTTTTTCAATAAATCTTCCACTAATGCATTAGGCAATGTTTTAAATGAGTTGGCATTAAACTCAATAGTGTCTTTACGGATAATTACTGGAGGACGTTCGGCCCATACTATTACGTCTTCAAGTCGCTGTGATGTAACTTCCAATAATATTGTTTTTAAATCTAACGCTTCTATTCCTGGTTGTAAAGTAAAATAAGCAAACCACGGGCGATATCCTTCGTACGAAACGATTACCTTCAATGATTCACCAAGCGGCAATCCTGAAATACGAAAAACGCCTTCGTCATTTGTCATTCGATAGGTAACCAATGAAGTATCGTTGGTTTTAAAAACGCTGACTGTGGCAAGGCTTAATGGTTTTTGTTGGCTTGAATCAGTCACTTTTCCTGAAAGTTGTCCTCCTTGCGATACAGCTTTTTTATGAAAAGAAAACAGTCCTGTAAGTAATATTATGGCAATTTTTAAGTTCATATCGTAGATTGAAAAGTTATTTCACAATAAAATTTATAGGCAACTAAGGAGTAATCTCAGCTTTAGCACAAGCATAGGAATAGCAGGCCTTTAAATAAGGTAATCAATTCCTCAAGAAAAAAAGTGAAATGCAAATAGAATATCAGTCTCTTATTTCATTCTTCATCAATATCCGTTTTTCTGATTCTATAATTTGTAGTCGGTTGGAAAAATGTTGAATCTTGGCTTTTATTTCTTCGCTATGCGGAGCCAACTGTGCTAATTTCTGGTCTGCTTCTAATTGCAGTACCTCAGCGTTAAGTATATTCAGTCTAATTTGTTTTGGAGTTAACACTTGCTTTGTTTCAGGTAAAGTATTTTCCTGTTTTTGCACATATCCAGAATTATAGTCGGAAGTGATGGGAATTTGTTCAGCAGCTTTTTTTTGAAGCACTGTTATATCGTCAATATAATTATCGTAATCAGCTTCGGCTATAAATTTTCCATTCACAATAACTTCACTTATTTTACCAGATTTCATTTTAACCTGTATATTAGTTCCATTTTTCTTAACCCCTGATAAATATTTAGACTGATTACTTGGTGTTTCAATATTTTTTGTTTCTATCTGCAAAAAATCTTCTACCCTTGTTGTATCCGTTATTTGCAGCCTGGGTCCAATCGAATTTTCCGCATGCTTCACTTTTTTTAAGGCAGTTGGTTCAGGTACTGAATGAAGAGATGAAGAGACATCATTCTTACTGTGTTCTATTTTAGCTTCTTTTGTAAGATAATCTGAATGTTTTTTATGTGTAACCACTCCTGCATAGGCATGAAAAGAAATAGATATGTAAACCAGATAGAATAATAATAAAAAACCAAAACACGTGATCCCTTTTTCGACACTGCTAAGTGGTTTACTAGTACCTGTCAGAATTTTTTTTGCCCTTTCTAAAAGGTTTCCTTCTTTATTTTTGAAAGTTTGAGCTAGTTTGTAATTTTCATATTGATACTCTTGAAATACAACTAGTGCTTCTATGTATTTTTTCTTTTCGTTTATCACTTCAACAGCCATTTCATCACAACAAAATTCTCTTTCCTGTTTCATCATTTTTGAAAGTTTCAAAAATCCAGGATTGAAAAAGAAGATCGCTTCAAAAAAAACCTGGCAAATATTTACAAAAAAATCTTCTCGCTTAATGTGCGCGAGTTCATGCAAGAAAATAGCCTCCACTTCTTCAACCTTCAATGCATTTAACATTCCTACCGGCACTAGGATTAAAGGCTTTAAAACACCAAGTACTAGTGGAGTGGAAATTAATGCTGATTCACGTAGTAGTACGTTTTTCTTAATTTGAAGAATTTCTTTTAAATATTCCATTCTTTGAACCCACTGTTCCGACACTTGGAATACATTTTCATGTCTAATTTTTTGTACTTTCCGATAGTTAATACATAATTTTAAGAGATGAGTAAAAAATACTACTCCCCATAAAAAAACAATTATAGAAGCATTTGAATTGATCCACCCAACAGTTAGTTTATAGCATTCACTATACCAAGAATCTGATTGACGACCAATACTTACTTGTTTGATAAACGCTGAAACTCCTTGATATGGCTGGTAAGAAGCCATACTCTGCCATTCGTATAAAAAAGTAATCACTACTCCCAAAATATACAATATGAAAAATGCTTTGAGTACCTGATATCGCATTGTTGCGGTATTTTTTCGAATTGCCTGCAACCATGTAGCACTTATTGCTAAGACCAAAATACCTTGCCATAATGAGTGAAACAAAGTCCATGAAAAAGCTATGATTAATTGATCAAAGAGTACCATATACTAATTTTTATAAATAATTAAATGCAGTTCATGATTAATGTTTAAGAAGATCTCTTATTGCTTCAAGTTCAGCTTTTGAGGTCTTAGTATTTCCCAATAATTCAATCAATAGATCTGCTTCAGATCCGTTATAAACTGTTTCAATAAACTTTGTAAGCAATATTTTTTTTGTATGCTCCTTTTCTAGTAAGGGTTGATAAACATGTCTTACCCCTGATTCTTCTCTATCTAAAATGCCTTTTTCAACCATTATTTGCATTAACTTTAGCGTTGTAGTGTATTGAACTTGTCTTATATCCAGATTTAGTTTTTCATTTACCAACCTTACTGTTGATGGACCGTATTGCCACAGTACTTGCAAAATTTCCATTTCGGACTTAGTTGGCTCAATATTATTCATTTGCTTTTCTTTCATATAGCATAGTTAGGAATATTTTCGTACGAAATATTTTTTATGGCTTCAATTAACCACAGATAGTGATATGGATAATTCTATTCATGAAATCAGTTCCCGAATATTTGGCTAAATTCCAGATCATGCTGCATCACGCTAGAACTAACTAAGGAGAATTGCTATGTAATTTTGAATCGTAAGTTGAGACGGATATGACCTTATTAAACTTTGTATAAAGAAAACGCAGGTATGACACAATACCTTCATCTCCGATTATGTATCGGATGTAATAATTCGACTGTCAACTAAATGGATAAATTAGGCCTCATGGAGTGAACACATGGAAGATGATAAATCGTACGTAAGTATTTTTACCAATTGTTTATTGCCAAGTAGCTAGAAGAAATATTGGTAACTTATTTATGTTTAGAAAAAAGCCATTTCATGAAATCAGGTTCCATGAATGCTTTGCTCCAACTATTATGATTTACGCCAGGATAAAAAGATGATCGAACGTCAGATTTAAGTCGTATTAATTTTTTGAAATATTGCTCAGAAAAATTCACAGAGATTTGGTCATCTTCAATACCATGAATCAACCATAGGGAAGATTTATTGGCAAACCTTTTTGCGGTTGACGCATCACCGGCACCACAAATACTAATACCAGCCGCAAATAAAACTGGTTGCCGCGCCAATAAATCAAGCACCCCCATTCCCCCTTGTGAAACCCCAATTACGTAAATACGAGTAGCGTCAACATTTTCAGTTTTAACTATCGACGCAATTAAGTCTAATAATAAACTTACAGAAAGACTTGGCCCTTTTGAAAAATTAAATCTCCAATTTATTGCACGAAAAGTTACAGGATCAATCTCATTTTCAAAATTTACCCATGCTTCAAATTTTGGACACCGGGGAAATAAAACATAAGCAGGATAATTATTTCGTATACTATCCCTTAAAAAGAAACGCCCCCCTAAAGACAATTGACTTTCATTATCTAGCTCCGGACCCATAGCACCATGCAGAAATATAACCAACGGATATTTTTCCTTACTTTGATTTTTCGGGAATAACATTCGATACCTAAGCGAATCCCCCCCTTTTACAAATTCGCCATAGGTATATTCCTTGAAAATTTGGTTGCTGGCTTGTCCTGAGAGTAGTATTGTTTGTATTTGAAGAAAAACAAGTAAAAGAAAAATTTTCACGATTCTAAATCCTGAAATACGATCAGCCTGCCTATAAATATCTAGACTTTGCATTTCAAATTATGATTCTGTCAGCAGATTTGACATGACAAATAACAAACACCTTCTTTATCAATTTGAAATTCTGGATTCTCCCCCAAATTACAACATCTTATCATTTTTGTCGTACTTTCCGTCTTAAACTCAAGTTTAAAGCTACTTATTGAATACTCTTCCAGGCCATGTGCAGCCAATATTTTATCCAACTCAACTTTAAGGCCAATCAATTGTTCATTAATAGGTTTACGCTCTGCAAAACCAAATTTTTGTACTTTTTTTGGTCTCATAAACTGAAAATTAAGTGAGATGCCTCAAACAAAAGCAGATAGAATATTCTAAGAAACAACATTAATCAATTTCGATAGGACAAGTAAAGTACATTGTTTTAATGTGTTGCACAATTAACATACCTACATTTCCCACTAATTAATTGATATACTTCTATACTATTTTGAAAATTCCTTAGATAAATTATTATCGACCACCACCAGACGCTTTTGCCCTAAGTCTAGCCATTTCCTTTTGATATTGTGATAAATATGCTTGGTAATCAGCAAAATCTCTATGCTCAACCACTTTCCCATTTTCAACTTTAATGATAATTGTAATGGGTAACTCAAAAGAAATTACCTCTTTTTTGGGAGTATATGTGCTAAACTTATACGTACCCTCAAAAATTCCATAATTACCAGAAAAATAGCGTCGTATGGTTGGAATAGACACATTAAAGAAAGTATAGTTTGCTTTAAAATTTGCAATCGCCTTATCCTTCCCTTCAATATTCAATCCATTAAAAATAACTTTTGCGGTAGGATCTTCAAAGTTGTAATTTTCGGACATATCCATTGCCATTGAATCAAAACCAAGTTTTGCATACTGTTCAAAATATCTTTCTGAAACAATCTTGGTACTCGTAGTCAATTCTTTAAACTGATTTCCTTGTGCAATTAATTTTAGAGACACAAATACAAATAAAATCACTAATCTCGATTTCATACACTGTTTTATTTTATGGTTTAGTCCATAGGACACCCTATGTTTACAGTGCATTTTACATACAACTACTTAGCAAAAACGCAAAACTGTCACAAAGCATGATTAATGCTTACTGAAGCATGATACAGTTATCGAAATTTGCATAGTTAAAGCCTAGCATGAATACTATTAAATACGCCAAAAATAGCTGCTAAAATCTGCACATACATAATCGAACCTAGTATTCGGAAATATTACCACATTCAAAATTCTGAATAAGATTATTGAAAAGAAAAAACATTAAAATAAAAGTAATACCATGATACTTATCTATTGCTTAACTCGTTTTTATTGATACTTCTTACTGAGATATTGATCGTTTTCGTTCAACAATGCTAAGGCTGTATTATTAATTGTCTCAATTGAAATCTTTTTCCATTTTCCAATATCTGTAATACGAACTTTATCAAACAATTTATTCGAAAGGTCAGTAATAATATTATAATTAGCATTACCATGAGCATCTTGAGATACATTTGACCCAAATCCTCTATGAATAAACCCGTCAATTAAATTGTATATGGATTTCTTTGCAAGACTCAATTCAATTAATTTTGCCCTATATTCTTTCTCAGCACTAGATAGCAAAGGAAAACGTTTTGTATCTAAGAAATGCTTCCCTTCATGTGCGAGGTAACTAATCTTAAAATTCTCGCTTTCTAACTGATACGCTTTTTTAACACAAAAAATGGCTTTATCAGTGGCCCATCCACCTGGATAATATGTGCCAAATGTGGCAAATTCTTCCCATCCAAGACTTATAAAATTATCTAAAAAAACAACAGGCACTTCAATAGTGTCATTTCCTACAGTATAACGATATAAGGTATCATATTGATCTTTCCAAACAAGAAAATCAAATAGCTTTCCTGTTTTACCTACATCATTTGTTGTATACCACTTTTTCTTTGCACAATATTTTTTTAATTCTTCGTTCAGTTTTTTATAACTGGGGGGTTGCCCGAACATGACTGTATCATTTTTTGCTAAAAAAAACCAAAGGGGGTTCCAGAGCACGCCATCTTCGTCAACTTTTTCATTCATCAAAGCTCTTTTCCAATAATCTTGAAAAATAGCAAGCACAGTATCTTCAGAAAATTTCCCCTTAGCTGCTAATATTGATGCAGTATCACCAAATCTATCTGTATATTTTTTTACTAATACGATATCTGATTCTTTTAAACTGTCTTTAGGATAATCTGTTATTAATTTCATAACAGATTTGATATCCGCGTCAAGACAATAAGCATACAGTTTTCGTTTATCCAGCCCATTGACTCTGGCTCCTGCAGTTTGAGCATTCGTGGAAGCAAAAACTACTGCGCTAAGGACAAAAAAAAGAATTATAGTTCGCATTTTATTTTTATACAAACTAAGGGAATTGTTACGTAGAAAAATTGTACGCATCAAACCAAAGCACTCATCTATCCAAATACTGAGCTAATTAACTTTATATTAATTAAAGTAAACTGCATTTACCAGAAGTCAGCAGTAAACTAATGTTTTCAGGTAATCTAAAGCTTTGTTAATTCACTATATAATAGTAATCTGAATTTTATTTATACAGAAACTTATATCCGGGGGGATTGATCCCTATCATCCGTACTATCAATTGTAGCTTGCCATTATGACTTGTATTGTGATCTACGATATAGTAAAATAATTGCTTTCGAGTTAGTTTCATTCCATAAGCATTCACTGTTTGCTTAAGTTGTTCCTCAGAGATTTCTTGTAATGATTTTTTCATAAGATCAAATGAATCAGTCAGGAGGTTAATAATCGCTTTTTTTGAAAGCCCCTTTTTATTTTCGTATGGATTATAGTCCATTTTTTGGCCTTCCAGAAACGTTTTTATAAGATAATATGGTTCATAAGCCAGATGCAAAAGCTCTTGTTCAACAATTCGACCACCTGCAGCAGGAAGAAATGAATATTTTTCCTCAGGAATAATAGAAGCTAATTCTAAGGTTTGCTTTTTTGCTGCTTCCAAAAATGGGAGAAATTCATTTTCGAATTCAGATACAGCTTTTTGTGAAAAAAGTGGGTTTGTAAGTAATGAACAAAAAGACAATGCTAGAAAAATAATTTTCATACTCAATAAATGATTTATGCTAAATAAAAGTTTATGTTTAGTTGTTCTTTGCAAAAATACTTACTCACTGCAATTCACCGATCTTCAGCTATTCTCTTAGCAGCTTTTTAGTTTTGTTAGTTTTCACAAGAAAATTATATCATTTCTCACATTAACTAATTCGCTTCCAATAACACTAATTTTCTTGTAATCTCGCTCGGATACATCTTGCTTAATCTAAGCAAATTCAACAAAACGGGGTTCAATACTAGCTTAAATCCTATGCATTTATGTCAAAGACCAAGAAATACGGGCTTTGAAAGAGATTATATCATCTGCTAAATAATGCCTACTTATTACCTGATTTCTGTTGCTTTTCTTTAATTCTTGCTGTTTCCATTTGCAATTGTGATAGAAAAGTATCATAATCAACAAAATCCTTCCGCTCTACTACTTTACTATTTTCTACTTTAATAATTATTGTGATAGGTAATTCAAAAGAAATGACATCCTTGTTTTTTGTATATGAACTATACTTATAAACACCTTCGAATATTCCATAATTACCGGAAAAATAGCGTCTTGAGGTTGGAATAGACACATTAAAAATAGTAAAGGTCTTTTTGAAGCTTTCAAGCACTTTGTCTTTACCTGCAATTTTTTGAGCTTGAAAAATAATCCTAGCTGTTGGGTCCTCCACATTAATGTGATCAGCCATCTCCATAGCCATAGAATCAATATCAAGCTTCGCATAGTGATTAAAATGCCTTTCCGCAATTAGTTTGGTAATATTTGTCAATTCAGTAAAATTATTTACCTGACCGAATGAATGTGCAGATATAATTCCACATAGTAATAGCAGTATAATCTTCATGAATTAAAACTTATCTCTAATTAATAGATTTCTTTATTGCTACAGTTTACCTTAATCTTATAAACGCAAATGATTATTATTCATGAAGGATGATTAATGCTCATTGAAAAATGACTTATGAAAAGTATTATAACCAAATATCTCTAGAGGGATTGAAAAGTTGAAAACTTAAAATAGTCTCACATTTTAATTCGCAAGCGTAATTGATAGGGTGAAATTCCAAAAACCTGCTGAAAATTTCGAATAAAATGAGAGTCATCGTAAAATCCATATTCATGAGTAATTTTACTGATTGACCAATCAGATCCAACAACATCCTTCAAGGCGCAGGCTAGTTTGAGTCCAATATGATATTCACTTACGGTATTCCCTGTATAATATTTAAACATCCTGGACAGATAAATCGGGTTAACTTGAAGCCTTTCGGCGAGCAAAGAAACCGAGTAATTCATGGAGATATCTTTCTTTAAGATTCCAATTGCCACATCAACCAACTGCTTCGATTTTTTAGTTGGTTTTACATTACTGAAAAAAGAAACAAAGTATGGAAGTATATCCATTACCTCATTACCCCTTTGCTCCAATTTTCTAAGAATCCCTAAAACGTTAGGAACTTCGCCATGAAAAATCATTGTTTTTTGAGGTAAAAAAACTTCTTTTACAAAGTATATATCTAATCTTGAATCAAATTCAATATTTAAGCATACTCCACCATTCGGCCCAAAAAAATTTTCATGCTCGTATCCAGCTGGGCGAAAAATTAAATCAAAGGGGGTAATTGTTGAGTGGAATTTTATTCCGAGTTCTTTATAGCTTCCTTTTACAAGTATACTTAAATACGGGTTTGCATGATAATGTTTTTCCGTTTGATAAAAGGGATCATATCGTGTGATACTGGTGTACAATAATTCTGATGTATTTCCCTCAGAAATTGTTTCACCAAAATACCTATGTGCTTCTTTAAATGCTATCATAATAATTTCACCGCAATCAATCTTACACAATTTATATCAATGATCTCGCAACCATTCCCTGAATCTTTTTGCTGATTCCTGGCCAATAATAATTTCTTCCTTCAATGGAATAGTCATTTCTAAGGCCAATTTCACCCGATCGATTGAAGAGAATTTCTGGATAAAATTGATGTTGACAATAAATCTCCTGTTAACCCTAAAGAACACAGATGGATCAAGATTAATGATAAGTGTATTTAGGTTTCTCGCAGATTCAACAATATGCTTTTTAGATCCTGAATCAATAATAAATACAACGTGATCATCGGAATAAAAAAGTACGATATTTTCGGAACGAATCAAGTAGATATCCTTCCCTCTTCTACAAATAAAATAATCCTTCCCTTTTACTTGTGGATTACAATATTCCTGGAGTTCATTCTGAACAGAAGCAGACATGTGCCCTTTTAAACGATGATAGCTTTGAAGTAGTTCTTTTAACGCAGATTCTTCAAAAGGCTTTACCAAATATCCTATACCATTACGTTTAAATGCTTCCAGCATAAAAGAATCATATCCAGTCACAAAAACAGTTGGTGCAGAAATTTCTACAGATTCAAAAATATTAAATGAAAGTCCATCTTTGAGTTGAATATCCATAAAAATCAAATCTAGTCGCTCCTCAGTTTCCTTAAAATACTGAACACTGGACTGAACTGAATCGAGTACTTTCAATATCCGGATATCCTGTTCTTGCTCCTGCAGTTGATTCATTAACTTAACAGCTGACAACGAATTATCTTCAACAATTACAATATTCATAAAATTGGAACAATTGGTAGTTTAACAATAAATTTATTATCTGAACTAAAATATTCAATGGTAGCATTCATAAGCAATTCATATCGCTCTTTTAAATTTTGTAGCCCCACACCTGTTGATTTTAGCGGGTTAACTAGCGGCGATATCAAGTTGCTTATTTCAATACACTTTCCATTCTCACATAATCGAATGACTATTAATAGTGGATTATCTATCGAATGAATATTATGCTTTATAGCATTTTCAACAACCATCTGTAATGCAAATGGGGGTATCATATAAGCCATCAAATCAATTTCATCTAATTCGTACTTGATTTGAATGGAATTGGGAAACGAGATTTGTTGCAATTGAACAAAACTTTCTGCAACCTTTATTTCCTTTTGAAGGTCAACCCAATCTTCTCTGAATGTTTCAAGAGAATAACGATAAATTTTAGTAAAGTTTGTTACTAACAAGGAGCCAACATCACTTCCCTTCCCAAAAAAATCAGGCAATACGTGTAAAAAATTATATACAAAGTGAGAATCTGTCTGCATTCTTAAATTACTAATCGCTGCTTTGTTATGCAAAACCCTAAGCATTTCAGCTTGATCCTGTATAGTCTTTTTTTGCTTACTCATTTTAACAAGATCAACCAATAGGTTTCCTATAAATACAATTAAAACAATTGGAAGGGCTGATTTCAGATAAACAGTGAAAGGAACACTGCACTGCATTATCATTGTAAATATGTAAAAAGAAATAAATGTTATGAGGTAGGTCCCTACAAAAATAACAACGAGATAAATAGTAAATATTTTTAAATTAAAAAGTCTGTTTTTGTCATCCTTTCTAATTTTGTTTAAGGCTTTTTTACAAAAAAACCACAATACAAGGCTTAATACCAGATGAAGTATAAATAAACGCACAAACATCACTTTTACTTCGTCAGATATAGTTAAAAAGATAATTAGTGACGCAAGCAGAGAAATCATGGCAATCACTCCTGCAACTTTTGCATTCATCTTCTCCGTTAAATCAATTTCATTTTCCATTGAAATCCTTTTATTCAAAGTCGGGGGTTACAGTACAATGTTAAAACCTTAAGAACTAAATAAGCTACAATATTTTAGGAACGGTTTTTGAAAAGAAGAAACAAGCAGATTTTTTCGTAAGAGGTAAAATTAAGAAAATAAATAAATTTTAAATAATATTAATATATGTATAACTCTGATAGATAAATACATTCATATACACAAAAAAATATGTAAAATCTAATTATTCTTTTTCACAATAAAATTAACAAATGTAAAAAAGCGACAATTGAAAAATAATAACCAGTCTTTTTTGGTCAAAGATTATTGAGCATCCACACTTTTACTAAGACCATTGATCTCTTAAAATAGAAATCTGTGTTTTGATTTAACTATTATTTCAGTAACTGGTTATAATATTGCACAACAGATATTACTACTCAAATTATGCTACTCAAGAGTTGAAGTACAATATTGGGCTTATGACCTATAGATCATAGCGTATAGTTCATGAACAACTTATAGCTAATAGCCCGTAAGCCATTTACAGTCGCCATAAGCCATGATCTATAAGCCATACGCCAAGTCCTCTTCAACCCTTGATTCGTATTTATACACCTTGAGTATTCGAAAGAAACGGCTAGATCGAATAACTGCTCCCATTTATAATTGACTTTATACCCTGATAGCTATATAAAAAATTAAAAGCTTACCTAAGATTCTACCATAGTTTCTACCATGAAACTCCATGAGAACAATTGAAATGTGAAATTCTTAAGATAATGAAAACGTATTTTGTGTTTTCCTTTATACACTTTAAACCGCTTGCTATATGAATCATTCTTATTTGCTCCTCATGAATAACTATTTTTTATTTTAGCCTTATGAATGCTACCATAAGAAAAGAAAACTCATTACCACTGGTAACCGGATTTTTGTTTGCATGGGCAGGAATTGGTATTCAACTGGTGGATATGTTGCAGCACCGCCAACAACCCGTTCTGCAATCGCTGATTAAATTCTTCAGTTACTTTACCATTCTCACGAATTTATTGGTGGCCCTCTATTTTACAGCTAGTTTATTTTTCAACAATACCCGAACTGGTATTTTTAGTAGAAAATATGCAACGGTTACAGCACTAACTGTTTACATTCTAGTTGTTGGACTTATCTATAATTTGTTGCTGCGACAAATTTGGACTTTTACCGGATGGGGGCTTATTTCGAATGAACTCCTCCATACAATTACGCCGCTTTATTTTCTAGGCTATTGGTTTTTAGTGGTGAAAAAATCCACACTGAGTTATAAAACTGCTCTTTACTGGACCATTTATCCGATAGCATATACGGCATACTCCTTAATAAGAGGGGCAGTGGTTGATAGTTATCCTTATCCTTTCATAGATGTAACCTTACTGGGGTATGCTAAGGTTTTTATAAACAGCATTGGTATCGCTGTTTTATTTCTTGCCCTATTTTATGCTTTTATTGCCATTGGCAATAGGTTAGCACAAAAGCAAAAGACCTAATTATTTATACTTGTTCATTGCCAAAAACAACTATTCCCAATCTTATGAAATGAAACTACCATTCATAAGATTGGGAATAGCCAACATTAACGCATAGTATTATTTACTCTTCATCAGTTTTATTCTTCAGCTTACCTAGTAAACTATAAGCATTCTTCAATACCAATTTTTGTTCATTTAGGTTGATGGTTTCATTTGTTTTAACCTCGACCATCCCATTTTGGATAACGCCAGTTTCAATTGGAATCATTTCAAAGTTAGTGCTGTCTTTTGCGAGGAACATATAGTTTCGGCCTTCAAAACGAACGATGGCGGACTCTGGCACAGCTTTTACTTTTTTATTTTCCAATTCAAAAACTCCATTTAAAAACATACCGGGTAATAATTCATGATTGGCATTTTCAAAATGACAATGTACCAGTCCACTACGAGCTTCATCAACATTTCTTGTTACCAGAATTACATCCACTTCATATTTTTTTCCTGGTTTATCTGCCAAAGATACTTCGGCCCTCATACCCTTCTTTATTAGCATTATATCCTTTTCAAAAACCGTTAATGCAGCATGTATATCATCAGGATCAACCAGTTCAAAGAGTACGTCTGCGGGATTTACATACTTGCCTATATTCACATTTACTTTTGATACAAAACCATTGATCGGTGACCTAAGATTAATGGCCCTTGAAATATTCCCAACCGTTAATTTATCCGGATCTATACCAACAATCCTCAATTTTTCTTCCAGCGATTTTATCAACACCTGCTGCGTTTTATAATCTGCTAATGCCTGTTGGTATATTTTTTTACTGGTTGCATCCTGTGCTGATAAATCCTTTTGTCTATCCAGATCGGTCGATAAATAATCCATTTTTGCTTTTGCAACCAGAAAATCCTGCTGTAGCTGAACATAGCTCTGGTCTTCCAGTGTAGCAATCACTTCTCCTTTTCGAACACCCATTCCAGGTAATAAATGAGAGCTTTTCAGGTATCCGCCTAATGGAAAGCTAACAGAAACCATACTTTGTGGTGGTACATCAACCACACCATTTACTTTCACCGTTGCACTCATCGTTGTTTCACTGGCCATCCCTATTTCAATACCTGCATTTTGAATTTGTGCAGCATTGAGGCTTACGGTTTTTTCGTCTTCAAGTGTTGATTTGGTTTCTCCAACAGCATCCGGCTTCTTAGTACCACAGGCGATGCTGCCTAATAGTGCCAGTATGAGCATATATTGTCGCATATAATAAGGTTAATTGTTTTGCAATAAATAATCTAGTTCTATTTCATTCATTTGGTGTTCGCGTTGGGCATCTACATATTGAAGTTGTATAGACAAAGCCTGTGTTACCAATGTTCCCCATTCAATATAATTTATCTGTCCATTCCGGTATTGTAACCCTGCAGTTTGAATCATAGTACCTGTTTGAGGTAATGCACTGTTTTTAAAATACAGTAAACTGGAATTGAACTTATCCCTGTTCTGCAAACATTGCATCAACCTGGTTTTTAATTGCATGGATGCAAGTCCGGTTTCTGCTTTTGTAACCTCTTCATGTATACTTGCTGCCTGAATCCGGGCTTTTCTCGACTTATTAAAAAAGGGTACCGAAACACCTAATGTAACAGACGAAAAGCGATTACCTGCATTAAAATATTTTTCGGTACGGTCTTTATAAGTCATCCACCCCATGAGTGATTGGTTATTGTAGCCAACCAACCACTCTGGTTTCAATTTGGTTTTTTCCAGCGCTGTTTCAGATGCTGCCCTTACAGATTGAGATTCATAAAATTGAATTTCGGGATGTTGTTTCAGGAGTGCAGTATCGTGCAAATGTTGCTGAACGGTAAGTTCTTCGGTTGGTTCTACCAATAGTTCCTGTTGAAGTAAGATTGCCAGCTCCAATTGAACTGTTCTTATATCAGACTGGTTCATCAACAATAATTGTTTATTATGCATTACCTGGTTATCGATGGTAGTTTTCTCCAACAGATTTGATTCTCCTTTTTCAAACCTTAGTTGGGCTACCTTCTGGTAGCTGCCATATATACTGTCTGTTTTAACCAGCAATTTATGCCTTGCAAACAAATATTGCAGGTTCAGGTAAAGCTGTGCCACCATTTTTGTCAATTGTGCTTTCTGAATCGTCGTATGAATATTTGCGGTAGCCAGGTAATTATTCAATACCGATTCCTGTTTTTGGTATAAAGCACCAGATTGCAATGTTTGGGTTACAGAAATTCGACTATCAAAATTGAAACTATTGTAATTACCTAATTCAGTTAGTATCTGGGTTTTGGGTATTTCCCGGGCAGTACCTCTCAAGGTGCTATAATATTGCTCCTGAAGTTTACTAACTTTTATCAACTGTGCCTGTTGAATAGCCATTTCGGTAACCTCTTCCAGTTTCATTGGCTTAGCAGTCTGTGAGAATACAGCCGACGCTGATAACATACAAAGAAGGATAAGGGTTGTTTTCATTGGCCTTATTGGTTTTCTTTTTTCAAAAATCAGGTAGAGTGCTGGTAGTACAAAGAGGGTTAAAAAAGTGGCCGTCATTAAACCACCTATCACCACTGTTGCCAGTGGCCTTTGAACCTCCGCACCTGCTCCATTACTTAATGCCATTGGAAAGAATCCGAAAGAGGCAACCGCAGCAGTCATGAGTACGGGTCTTAACCTGGTTTCTGTCGCTTGCAGGATGATATCTTTAAGATCAAGTATTCCTTCACCTTTTAGTCTGTTCATTTCAGTTATCAATACAATGCCATTGAGAACTGCTACCCCAAACAATGCAATGAATCCGATACCGGCAGATATGCTGAATGGCATGCCTCTCAGCCATAAAGCAAAAACGCCACCAATAGCCGATAATGGTATAGCAGAAAAAATAAGGAGACAATATTTGAATTTTCTGAAGGCGAAGAAGAGCATTACAAAAATCAATAGTAGTGCAGCAGGAACTGCGATGGTTAGACGTTTCGTTGCTTCCTGCAGGTTTTCAAACTGACCACCGTAGGTAATAAAATATCCTGCAGGTAATTGTAGTTGCTTACCTAATTTATCCTGTAATTCTTTTACAATTGATTGAACATCTCTCCCACGCACGTTAAAACCAATGGTGATTCTTCTTTGTGCATCTTCTCTTTGTATCTGGTATGGTCCATCCTGAATGGCAACAGTTGCCAGCAGGTTGAGTGGAACCTGTTGTCCGTTAGGTAACCCTACCAGTAGGTTTTGTATATCGTCCGCCTCATTGCGTTGGTTTTTATCGAGCCTGATCACTAAATCAAATCTTCGGTCGTTCTCAAATACCTGACCAGCAATACTTCCGGCGTAGGCTGCCTGAATGGTTTGGTTTACTGATTCAATGCTGGCACCATAACGTGCAATAGCTTCCCTATTATAGGTAACCACCATTTGCGGAATGCCAGTTACGGTTTCAACATAAAGATCTTTGGCACCATTTACTGTTCCGATTACTGTACCCACTTTAGTTGCATAGGCTGCAAGACTATCAAGATCATCACCAAAAATTTTACAGACTACATCCTGTCTTGCACCAGTCATTAGTTCATTAAAACGCATTTGAACCGGGAATTGAAAACCAGTCGTAACACCTGGCACTGCAGATGCTTTCTCCCCCATTTTTTCTGCGAGTTCATCAAAGGTTTTGGCAGATGTCCATTCTTTCTTGTCTTTCAATACCACTATCATATCTGCCGATTCAATGGGCATGGGGTCGGCGGGTATTTCACCTGTTCCCACTTTGGTTACTATTTTCTCAACTTCGGGAAATTCCTTCAATATTATCTTAACTGCTTTCTGACTTTCCTGAAGGGTGGTGGTAAGTGATGAACCTGTTAGTACACGGGTTTCCACAGCAAAATCACCTTCTTCCAGTTTTGGTATAAACTCTCCACCCAGTGTATTTACAATGATTAATGCCGCCACAAATAATGCAACGGAACCAGTGATAATCCAGGATGGTCTGCTCAGGATTCTTTTTAGTGCTGGACTATACCATAACTGTAATTTTTTCATCATACGGTCTGATATATTTTCCTTGTGTCCGATTTTTTTACTGAGAAAAAAGGCACTCATCATTGGCACATAGGTAACAGAGAGCAGGAATGCACCTAGTATGGCGAAGGATACTGTTTGGGCCATTGGCTTGAACATTTTTCCTTCAATACCCTGTAAAGTGAGGATCGGCAGGTAAACAATCAGGATGATAATCTGACCGAATACAGCAGCATTCATCATTTTCCCACTTGCATCTTCAACCGTATGATTCATCTGATCTTTACTGAGTTTTGTACCCAATGCAACACCGTTCTGTTTCGACATTTTATGCATAACTGCTTCTACAATAATCACCGCTCCGTCTACCAGCAGTCCAAAATCAAGTGCACCCAGACTCATCAGGTTTCCGCTAACGCCAAACGCATTCATCATGATGATGGCGAATAGCATGGATAGGGGAATTACTGTTGCAACTATAAAACCTGCCCGGAAATTTCCAAGGAATAGCACCAACACAAAAACTACAATTAATGCACCTTCCAGCAAATTGGTTTCAACAGTACCGATCGCATTGTTTACCATTTTAGTGCGATCGAGGAATGGATCGATCATTACACCTTCAGGTAAGGTTTTTTCTATCTGACTAATTTTAGCCTTGATATTTTTGATTACTTTATTGCTGTTCTCCCCTTTCAACATCATTACTACTGCACCGGCTACTTCTCCTTCATTATTATATGCCAATGCTCCATAACGAGTGGCGCTTCCTATTTTCACATCTGCCAGGTCGCGCACCAGGATGGGTATTCCGTTTACTTGTTTTACAACAATATTTTCTATGTCACCAATAGTTTTGGTGAGTCCTTCTGTTCTGATAAACAAAACAGTTGGTCCTTTTTCAATATAGGCCCCACCAGTATTCTGGTTATTTGCCTGTAGTGATTGAAACACATCTGAGATAGTAACATTCAGACTGCGGAGTTTATCGGTTTTAACAGCTACTTCATATTGTTTTAGCTCACCACCGAAACTGCTTACATCGGCGATACCTTCTGTCGACAGTAATTGCTTTCTCACCACCCAATCCTGAATGGTGCGTAATTCGGCCATACTGTACTTTCCTTCGTAGCCAGGTTTGGGTCTGACTACATATTGAAATATTTCACCCAAGCCTGTGGTAACAGGGCCCAATTCAGGGTTACCCATTCCCTGTGGAATTTGCTGTCTAACCTGAGATAGTCTTTCGTTGATTTGTGTACGTGCCCAATAAACATCCGTTGATTCGTCAAAAACAATGGTTACGAGGCTTAACCCGAAACGGGAAAAGCTTCTTTGTTCTACGATGCCCGGTACATTACGGGTGGCTTGTTCAATGGGTACGGTAATAAAACGTTCTACATCAGGCGCACCCAAACTTGGTGCATTGGTAATTACCAATACCTGATTATTGGTGATATCAGGAACTGCGTCGATGGGTAGTCTTGCGGTTTCTATAACACCCACTATTATGAGTGCAAGAACCATTAAGCCTACAATCAGTTTGTTCCTGACCGAGAAATGAATAATAGCATTAAGCATGCGAGCATGAGTTTTCTTTGGTTATCAAGATACATGAACACCCCGTTCTCCGAAGTAGTAATCGGCGAACAGTTGAAATTATTTCAATCCAATAAATGGATACAATAAGGAGGGAAATTAGCCTATCCGGGGAGGCTGGAATATATCGGCTACTTCAATAGAAAAAGGTGCAGCATCATTTAACAGCGTAAATTCCTGTTGTACCTCATAAGAAATCACTTCATTAATCTGAATCCTTTGAGGGGGAAGAGAATTCGATGCAAACATGCAAAAGTCATCCAGGGTTTTAAACGGTAATTGCATGTCGCGAAGGTTGTCACTATCGTCGTCATCATGCCCCATATAATGCATGTGAAGAAACTGCATCAGTGTTACTGATTGATTTCCTGCCTTATGCTCATAGTAGTGCTGCACCAGAACAGGTAGTTTCAGTAATTGACTTGCCTCTGTAGCACCAAAAAGGTAGACTACTACAATAAAAATGGCTGCCAGCTTTTTCACCCCTTAAAGGTACAGATTTTTGGGGATTGCGGTTTTGGATAAAGCCAGTACTGACGAGAGAGAGAAGGCTGCGAGCTTCTAGCCAGTACTGTCCGGGGAAACTTGGCTTCAAGCTTCAAGCCGCAAGCTGCAAGCCTTGATTGATGCTTGTTTTAGGCCTTCTGCTATTAATGGAATAAATGAATGGGGTATAATTTAAAATGAACTGGTTAATGAATTAGTTGATTCCTGATAATGCACTATGCGCTATTAATAGAACGCAGATTATCATGATTCATGGGTTTACTATGGACTATGGACCATGGACCATGGTCCATAGTCCATAGCTAACCCTACTTAAACGCATTCAAAAAAAGCCACTCAAAGCTCAGGAGCCAGGATCTGTCGGCCATACGGTTCATATTGCCTCCGAGTTGAAACCTGTAACCTAAATTCAGTTTGGCCTGGCTGTTGAATATCAATTGTGCAGCAGGTGCCAGATCTACAAAATAACGTTTCTTGTCGTAGGTACGTTGACCAAGCAATTCTACATACAGGTTTAAATTGGTCTGGTCGTAGCTGGTATATTTTTTAGGTAACACCAGGTATCCGGCAGACAATGAATAATTAAATGCCTGATACGGAACTGCTTTGGGGCCAGGTAGGGTTCTTCCCTTTTGTAATGATTCCGTTAAACTAAGTGTGGTTGATATTGCCAGTTTATGTAATAATTGTGTTGCAATAATTCCAGCCTGCAAACCACTTTGATCTCCTTCTAAACTTAGTTCATCAAAAGACGATACATTTCGGCTATGCGAAGCTTCGGCAAATGCGGCCATTCTGAAATGACTGTACATACCATCAACGGTAAGAAAACGGTATTTGGCATAGGTTCTGAAACTTTCGAATTGCTGCGACCTGCTATACATATTTGAAAAAGTAACGGCACCATGCAACATCAGGTTTTTATTCATGCCAAACATTACTTCAGACGTGTGTCTGCTTTCTGTTCTTCCAGAGAAGTTATTGCGCAGCCATTTAGCGGATTGTTTTACCCCAATAGACTTTGAGGGCATATTACTGGCTGGTTCCGTAAACACATACAATTCCTGTGCACTTGCAATATTAGCAGCAAGCACTATTATTAAACTCATTACGTATTTCATATTACCTTATGATGGTTTGAAAGGATGTTAGGCGTTAGGTGTTAGGAGTTAGGTGTTAGGTACTGGGCACTGGAAAAAGATGCTGAGTTTGGGTATTTTGCATTAAAAGGTTTCCATCCTAATACCTTACACCTAACTCCTAACACCTAGCTCCTCAACACATGATCCACGAATTAAACTAAGTTATCAGAGCACGGCATGATACAATCGTTTCCCGTCCAGGTATCCCGTAGCATAGGCTTTTCCGGCTGTTAGTTTGTATTCTTTAAACTGTTTGGCTGAAACGAATTTCTTATCAATCAACTTAAAAGCTTTTTCTCCTTTAAGCATTTGATCATTGCTATTGATGAATTGAAGGGTTTGATTACCAAGTTGAACCTTGGCTCCTTTCTGCAATTTTATTCCATCAAAATTGGAAGTGACTATCAACTCATCAACAGAAAAACCTGCATCCGTAACCGCTTTACTTAACGCATCAAATTCAACTGTTTTATCATCCTTGAAATAGATCTCATAGGTTGACTTTTCAATATCAACCTGAATTTTATCTACGAATGGCACATCTGAAAGTGATTTAAATACTGCTTTAGAACACATAGCGCAAGTAAGTCCACTAGCCCGAAGGTTTGCTTTCTTTACCTGTGCTGTTGCGCTGGTGGCTGTTAATATGAATAGGAATAACAAATATTTTTTCATGACTTTATATTAAAGATTAAGTATGCTATGGTCTATGGACCATGGACCATAGACCATAGACCATAGACCATAGGACACAGCTAAATTTTCCCGTAAAGCATCACCAATCTGGTATCTGCTTGTAACAGGTTGAATGAATTATGCTTTTTTACAACAGTCTTTGGCGTCTTTAGCGCATTTATCGGTACAGCAGTCTTTTGAATCTGTACAATTGGCATCACTGCAACATGCTTTATCATGCTTCATTCCTGTAACTGATTTGCGATCATATTTACAGCAGTCGTGCAGGTTATTATACGCTTCATCGTTGGCTGTCAGGTCTTTGGTATCATACCCTGCGGCTGCGATTTTTTCCTGGATCTTTGCGCCACTTGTTTTTGCTGAAGCAAATTTCACTTTAAGTATTTTGGTATCCTCATTCCAGATTGCGGTACTTGCACCACCAGCTTTGGCCGCTTTTTCGATGGTTGATTTACACATACCGCAGTTACCCCATACTTTAATTTCTTCTGATTTTAAAGCAGGTGCTTTTGTTTGAGCAACAGCAAAAAGGGTTATGAATGAGCATACAATGCTTAAGAAGATTGATTGTGTTTTCATGACAATAATTTTTATGAGTTGAAATAAATGAATCTGTTTGTGCTATAGGTATAGCAATAAGAAAGCTGTATTAACTCCTGTTAATACAGTGCAGAACCCTTAAAGGGTATCAGATTCTGAAAACACAATTAAATAGGTAGGTATCTTGTTCAGACAATAAAGGCGGGCCATTGATATCGGCATAAACTTTTGCCGAGGTTACTTCATCAATTTGTTCAAATAAACTGATTGATTTAGGAAGCAGGATTACCGGAGTTTGTACATCATAAAAAGCATAAGCTGCTTTATGATTATCCTCCAGCTTCACCATTTTAAGCTCTGTTTTGCAGCAGCCTTTGCTGGAAGTTTCCTTTAAAGACATTCCACAAACACAGGTTTCTGCGCTATTATGGCTTAAATCAACGCTACTGATTTTCCCCATGCAATAATGTATACTCATTACCAAACCACTGCTGATAACAAAATATACTAATGCTATGATGGAAGTGAGTATACGCTTCATTACACTACAAAGTTAACAAAGACTGCTAAAACGGGGCTAAAAAATTCTGTTAAGGCTTAATTGACAAAATTCCACCATATACCAACCCTTGTCCAAAGACTGGTCGATGGGTATAATTCCGACACTTTATTCGGCTTACTGAATTCAAATCCTTTACTGGTATTCAATGAATTAAGGTTTTCAAAGCGCACAAAACCTTTGAAACTCTTGATCCTGAAATGAAGGAAAAGGTTGATATCAGGACGATTACTGAGGGTTTGTGTATTCTGGTAAAAATATTTACCCAGGAAAGGAGAATACCCATCGGCTTTATAGGAAGTGTGGTAACGTAATTCCAATCCGGTAGACAAAAACAGGTTGGTGAAAAAATTGCCTTCAAATGCAATTCGGTTACGGGTAAGCAGTAGCGGAACATTTACAGGCGGCTGTCCGGTTGTTTGCTGAAGGTCTATTTCTGTATACCAGTTCCAGTAACGGGATAGTTTAATTTTTTTCTCGGCTCTGATATGAATTACATTGAATAAAGTTGCTTCCTGTTTTGCCTGAAAAAAACTATCGAAGTACATGTAATTGCTGATGGCATAATAGGAACCTGATAATGCAAATCCACTTCTTGGATTTTCGTATCTGGCAAACAAACGAATAGTGTTTTCCTTATTATAATTAACCCTGTTATCTATGGGGAACTTGCTTAAAGGATTGAGGATAAATGAAGGAGTTCTGTTTACATTATGAAATCCGATATTCAGGTATCCTGCTTTCTTACCCAATAAACGTTTCATACTGATATAGGCTTCATAATCACCTGCATTGTATCCATTCAGGTATAATTCGCCCCTCGCCTCAATATCCCAAACCTGATTGCGGCTACGGTTCCTGTATTCGCCTAATGCATAAACATTATAATAGTTCTTACGGATTACTGAATCAAATTTTCCCGAAAGGTTTTGTAATGCAATACCCGCTTTTATAAATTGACTCTGGTTATTTTTATCCGGGAATGTGAGGATACTGAATTGATTGGTAATATCATTCCAGTGATCACGGTACCCGATGTTTACTTTATCAGGTACAGTTCTGTTGAAATATTTCAGGTAACTGGAAGAATCTACTGCAAAATCAAAAAACTGGTAATCACTTGCTGTATACCTGAATGTATGTTCAAGCCTGAACCTTGAATAGAATATTTTGTAGATGGTGGAGTCTGTTACAATAGAATCTTTTTTACCAAAGTCATAGAACTGACGCAACAGTACCATGGTTTCTTTATACTGATTTCCAGTGTTTACGCCTGTATTAAAAGGGTTACGATTGGCTGCTCCTGCCTTGCCCAATCTTGTTTCCAATTCATAGGGATCGTTTAGCCTAAGGCTGTCAAGCTTACGTATATCTTGCAATCCACCATTTTCAGAAGAAGCGGCTTTATTAGACAGATAGATCAGATTCAGTCCATATTTACGATTCAAAGAGCGATAGCTGGTAGTAAACCTGAAATTATTATGACTGGCATTCTGGTTCTTTACATTACCTGGTGCATTACTGAATCGGTATTCGATGGAAAAATTAAAATTGTCTTTCTTATTCTGCGTATGCACAAAATTAATCAACTGCTCAGCCTTGCTTCCTAGTAAATAAGCCAATTCTGTATAAGGTCTGGTGGTCTGGTAAAATTTTGTATTTGCTGGTGTAAAACGGTACACATCATAAGCATGAAACCCAGCATCAAAACCTGCCCGCATCAATGGCTCAAAAACCAGCGATTGTGCAGCAGTTCCATAATTACCTAATGTGTGGTATTGATAAGGAAGTGGAAACCTGGTATAAAAATCATTGATGGAAGAATCAATGGTTCTGATACGTGTTGAATCGAAAAAACGATAATAAATGGTGATTGAATCCGCCAGACTATTTCTTGTTTTAAGCGAATCGTTACCTGTATTTCTCCTGATCGGTCTACCCTGGGGATCGGTGGTGATACCAGATTTTTGTCCACTGGAACCACGTGTACGGAAATTACCGCTCTGTGCATGCACAAAGCATACCATGCATATCAACAGAACTGTTAAGACCTGGCTTTTTTGTACACGCATGTTTTTGAATATCCTGCAAAATAAGCTGAAACTTATTTGCAGTAAGTTAAAACTGAAAACGCTGGTTAAAGGCTTTTTATCAGTTCAGTAAATAATAGGGTGAGTTTAGGCTCTGCCTCATGTGCAGCTTGTAAAACTTCTTCATGAGTGATTACATTTTCCTCTTCCCTTATTCCAAGATCGGTAATTACACTCATGGCAAACACTTTCATACCACAATGCACTGCGCTGATGGTTTCCTGAACGGTACTCATTCCAACCGCATCGCCACCCAGTGCTTTAATCAATTTATATTCTGCCCTTGTTTCAAATGTTGGACCGGTAACACCTGTATATACACCCTGGTGCAACGCGATATTATGCGCTGCAGCTATAGCAGTTACTTTATTAATCAGTGTTTTGTCGTAAGGTTCACTCATATCCGGGAACCTGGTACCTAATGCTTCTTCATTTTTACCTAGTAATGGGTTTACGATAAAGAAACTGATATGGTCATTGATGATCATAAGGTCTCCCACGTTAAAATGTTGGTTAACACCTCCCGCAGCATTTGATAGCAATAAGGTTTTTACTCCCAATAAATGCATAGCTCTTACAGGATATGCTACCTGCTGTGCCGTATAGCCCTCATAATAATGAAACCGGCCACCCATTACCCATACTTTCTTTCCGCCCAATTCTCCAAACATCAGTTTGCCTTTATGCCCTTCAACTGTGCTCACAGGAAAATGTGGGATTTCATTATAGGCTATTTCAAATTCAATTTTTATCTCATTCGCAAGGTTTCCCAATCCGCTGCCGAGGATAATACCAATATTGGCTTCCTCCTGGATACGGGATTTAATGAATTTGGTTGTTTCTTCAAGTTGTTGCATCAGGCTGATCATCTATTGCTGGTTTTGGTTGCAAATATAGTTCATAGTATACCATTAGGCCCATGACGGGCCTGCCGGACATAAAAAAACCATCCCGAAATAATCGGGATGGTTCCAAAAGTTAAGAGGTATGCTGATTAGTTGATACGCTTAACATTAACGGCGTTAGGTCCTTTGCGACCTTCCTGCACGTCGAAAACTACTTTATCGTTTGCTTCGATCTGATCAACCAGACCGTTAGCATGTACGAAAGTTTCCTGACTTGAGTTATCATGCTTGATAAATCCAAAACCTTTTTCCTCATTGAAGAACTTTACAGTTCCCTGAATTTGTGTGTTCATTTGTAAAATTGAAATTGTAAATTAAGAGTGCAAAGGTACGATTAAATAAATCGTCTGCCAACTTATTCGGATTATACAGGCATTTAATTGCTTTTTAAACAGTCATTTTTGATAATAACCTGTTAACAATCAACTAAAAAGCCCCTTAAATCATTTATCTCCAAAGGAATACAATAATCCATCATTTATCAGAATGATCTGTTAAATCCACATTGTCGTTTATCTTAGCACTCATACAATCTATTTATATGTTTCAAAAAATCACCACTCTTTTCACTTTATCATTATTGGTTGTGCTGGTACATGCGCAAAAAATATCTTATAAAGTGAGTTTCCCAAATGCTGTACACCACGAAGCGGTAATCAGCATTACAGCAACCGGCATTCAACAGAAACCTGCTATTTTCAGGATGAGCCGCTCTTCTCCGGGCAGGTATGCTACCCATGAATTTGGAAAGAACATTTATGATGTGAAGGCAACTGATAAAAATGGGAACAAAATTGCCATACAACGCATTGATGGTGATGTATATGAAGTACCATCACATAATGGAACGGTTACGGTAACTTATACACTCTTTGCCAATCATGCAGATGGTACTTATGCCGGAATTGATCCTGAAAGTATTCATTTTAATATGCCTGCCACATTTATGTGGATCAAAGGATATGATAAAGCTCCGATAGAAATTAGTTTCGACCTGCCTAAAGAAAACAAAGGGGTAATAGCAACCCAGTTATTCACTACTCGTAATGCGCATACATTTACTGCACCTGGACTCCAATACTTCATGGATAGTCCAACAAAAATTGGTGACCTTATTATGCGTGAATGGCAAGTAAGTAATCCTGATGGAAAAAAATACACTATTAGAATTGCCCTCGAAGCAAATGCTACTCCAGAGCAGGCTGATGACCTGATGGAAAGAACCAAAAAAATTGTTGCAGAAGCGAAAGCAGTTTTTGGTGAATTCCCTAACTATGAAACTGGTACTTATACTTTTATCATGAGTGCTAACCCATATATTCAAGGTGATGGTATGGAACACAGAAATTCTACCATGATTTCTTCTCCAACCAACTCTTTCAACCCTGGTTCATTACAGGGTGTTACCTCTCATGAATTTTTCCATAACTGGAACGTGGAAAGAATAAGACCAAAAACGCTTGAACCATTCAATTTTGAGAAAAGCAACATGAGTAATGAGTTATGGTTTGCAGAAGGTTTTACCCAATACTATGGAGAATTATTGCTTGCCCGTGCAGGTCTTACCACACCCCAAAGATTTATTGGTACCGCGGGCAGTCTTGCGAATGCAAAGTCGAATAATCCGGGCGCTGTTTACTATTCACCTGTAGATGCCAGTAACCATGCAGTGTTTGTTGACGCAGGTGTATCGATTGATAAATCGAATTACGGCAACATGTTTACTTCCTACTATACCTATGGAGCAGCATTAGCATTAGCGCTTGACCTGGAATTGCAAACCAAAACAAACAAATCTCTGGATGATTATATGAAAGCGATGTGGCTTACTTATGGTAAAACAGAAATTCCATACACAATTCCAGCCATGCAAAAAACACTGGCTTCTATTACCAATGCTTCATTCGCGGAACAGTTTTTTTCAAAGTATATCAATGGTCATGAAGCGGTTGACTATGCCGGACTATTTGCAAAAGCAGGTTATGAACTGAAAAAATCAAATGAAGGCAAAGCTTCAATTGGTCTGAATACAAGGGCTAATGAACAAGGTAAATTAATTGTAAGTAGTAATACCACCAGAGGTAGTTCTGCCTATGAGGCCGGATTGGATATCAATGATGAAATTTTAATGCTTGATCAAACACCTGTTAAATCTCCTGGAGATATCAATAATTATATCGCTCAAAAAAAACCTGGTGAAAGCATAAATGTAGTATACAAACACCGTGGTAAAGAGAAGCAAACAATATTGGTGCTTAAAGAAAATACCAGCTTAAGTTTAACTGATATTGAGAATAGCGGTAAAACATTAACCGATGCTATGAAGAAAATCTGGGATAGTTGGTTTAAATCGAAGGCTCAATAACGTTACTGTCTGAGAAAATTTGGCTTCAAGCTACAGGCTGCATGCTACAAGCTTTGATTAATGCTTGTTGTAGGCTTTCTGTTCTTAATGGAATAAAATCGGGGGATAATTTAAAATGAGCTGGCTAAAGAAATAATAGATCGTTTTTAATGCATTATCTATTATTAATGGAACACAGATTATCATGATTTTCAAGATCTATCATGATTAATCCTGAAAATCATGATAATCT
>CAZTCS010000040.1:0-28715 GCA_964611995.1 uncultured Sediminibacterium sp.
TGTCGCGTAGAATGGAACACAGATTTTCATGATTTTCAAGATTTGTCATGATAGATCTTGAAAATCATGAAAATCCGTGTTCTATTAATAGCAGCTAGTACAATAACAGCAGCCAACTATTTCTTTAATCAGGTTAATTTAAACAGCTAATCCGAAGATCTATATATTTATTCCATCAATAGCAGAAAGCCTAAAACAAGCACCAATCAAGGCTTGCGGCTTGTAGCTTGAAGCCAAATTTCCCCGGACAGTACTGGCTTAATTTCCCAGCCTTATACCAAAGCGCTCCCCTACTGTTTTAAGGTCGGCCACTACGGGTGCTACGATAGGAATTCCGTTTTCCATTCTATCTGCTTCATATTCTCTTTCAGGATCTCCGGGAATAAGCACTTTTTCATGTCCGGGAGCTGGTTTAGCTTTCCTGAATCTATCGATCCAGTTATCCATGTGTTGTTTGAAATCTTCAGCAGGTCTGAAAGCATCGATTCGCATGGCACCAAAGAAATGCCCCAGTCCTTTACCTGGCATATTTTCAGGCATTGGCACATAGGCAGGGAATGGCGGGGCCCATGGACCATAACTACCCCCACTTAATACGGCTGAGAATATATCTACTATGGCACCCATGGCATAACCTTTATGACTACCATGCTCCCTATCACTGCCAAGAGGTAAAAGTGCTCCTTGCTGTTTTAAGATATTGGCATCGGTAGTTGGATTGCCTTCTTTGTCTTGCACCCATCCTAAAGGGGCTTCTGCATTTTTTCTTTGTAGTATTTCCAGCTTCCCATTTGCTGCCGTTGTAGTTGCCATATCTGCTACAAATGGAGGTTGTGATCCTGCCGGAATGGCTACTGCTATCGGGTTGGTACCGAGCATTCTTTCAATAGAAAAAGTGGGTGCTACCAGTGCACTGGCATTGGTCATAGCCATACCAATCATTTCGTGTTCCAATGCCATCATCGCATGGTAACCGGCAATACCAAAGTGATTGGTATTACGCACAGACACCCATCCGGTGCCTGCCAGTTTTGCCTTTTCAATGGCTACCTGCATAGCAAAAGGAGCTACAACAAGACCTAAACCTGCATCACCATCAACAACTGCAGTGGACGGGGTTTCGTGTACAATTTTAATATCCGGCTTGGTGTTGATTCGGTTTACCTCCCATAAACGTACGTATCCGCTGAGTCTTGCTACACCATGACTATCAATACCTCTTAAATCAGCAGATAGCAATACGGTTGTAGCTGTGGTTGCATCAGTATCTGAGCAACCCATTGCTTTAAATACGTTATAAGTAAATTGATAAATTGCCTGGTATGAAAACTGTTGATCCATTGACGCAAGGTACAAAACTGTTTAGTGAAGTTTAGGTTGGAGATCATCAAAAAAATAGGGGCTCATACTATTGAGCCCCTATTTTTTTTCTAGTATAACTGTCATTAGAATGGTAAATCATCCATTGGCTCAGTAAGTTCATTTGGTGTACTTACCGAAGGTTGACTATTATAAGCCGGTGCAGAAGGGGCCGAACTATTTCCATAATTACCTTGCGGTGATGGACTTCCTCCTTCATTACTTTTTGAACCTATTAACTGGATGGTAAGCACCCTAAGCGTTAAGGTTGCTCCATTTCTTCCATCCTGTGTGGTATAGGTTCTTACATCCGGATTACCTTCTACATAAACCTGTGTTCCTTTTTTAAGGTATGGAACCACACCCGTGCGATCTGTCCAGTATGAACAATCTACCCAAACAGTGCGATCTTTTTGAACACCCTGGGCATCCTTGTATCTTTCAGTATGTGCAACAGTAAAGTTGATCACATTCTTTCCATTTACCGAGTTTAATACGGCGTCTTTACCCAGGTTTCCGATTACCAATAGTTTTATCATAACGATCAATTTTGGTAAATATCGGGAAAATGATGTTTCCCGGTTAGCGTATTTACCGCAAATTTTACCAGAACCAAAATCAGGAGGTTTTCCTGTTTTTGAACCAAAAAATGCCTGTTTTAGCGATTTTTCGTTATTCGAAAGCCTTATAACGGCTTGGAGAAGCCCTTCATAGAGGCAATTCAGCGGGTTATCGTATTTTTGCAGACTAATAATTTCTATCATGAGCCGTAAAGGAAAAGTGTTGGTGGCAATGAGTGGCGGTATTGACAGTACCGTTACGGCACTCATGTTACACCATGAAGGGTATGAAGTGGTGGGTATCACCATGAAAACATGGGATTACGCAAGCAGTGGCACCAGTTCAAAAGAAACAGGTTGTTGTAATATAGATTCTTTTAACGATGCCCGACAGGCAGCAGTGCACCATGGGTTTCCACATTTTATTTTAGACATCCGCGAGGAATTCGGTGGTTTTGTTATTGAAAATTTTGTTGAAGAATACCTTGCCGGCCGCACACCCAACCCCTGCGTAATGTGCAATACCCATATTAAATGGAGGGCATTACTCAAAAGAGCCAATGCACTCAACTGCGATTATATTGCTACAGGACATTACGCTGAAGTAAGACAACATGATAATGGCCGCTATGTAATCAGTAAAGGGCTAGACGAAACAAAAGATCAGAGCTATGTATTATGGGGACTGGACCAGGAATTGTTAAGTCGTACCATGATGCCCTTGGGTAAATACCATAAAAAAGATATTCGTCAGATGGCACTAGACATGGGCTACCCTGAACTGGCGAAAAAAAGTGAGAGCTACGAAATTTGTTTTGTGCCTGATAATGATTACCGTGGTTTCCTGAAAAGAAATGTAGATGGATTAGAAGCCAAAGTAGATGGCGGCTGGTTTGTTGACAAATCAGGAAAACAATTAGGCAGACATAAAGGATACCCTTTCTACACCATTGGTCAGCGCAAAGGATTAGATATTGCATTGGGCAAACCAGCTTATGTAACTGCTATAGATCCAGACACCAATACCGTTACACTTGGAGAAGAAACGGATCTGGAACAAAACGATATGCAGGTTGGCAAAATCAACTGGATAAAATACGATGGTATTACTGAAGGCATGGAAGCCATAACCCGTATCCGTTATAAAGATCGTGGCGCTTTGTCTAATTTATATACTAGTGAGAATGGCATAAGGGCACATTTTTATGAAAATGTAAAGAGCATTGCTCCTGGCCAGAGTGCTGTATTTTATGAAGGAAATGATGTAATCGGCGGAGGCATCATTCAGCGCGGTACATTAATGAATCTTTGATCTGATCAGTCTTTTTTTCGAAGCAAAGCTACAAACATGGTATCCGATTTCTGGTTGTACCCTGTAAGTAATTCCTGTTGAACCAGTTCCAGTGAATCATTTTCTGCAAGCAGGTAGGTAATTACATCCTCATTTTCTCTTTTGAATAGAGAACAGGTAATATATAAAAGATAGCCGCCGGGTTTTACTGCTTTTGCAATATTATGACTGATCTTTTTCTGCAAAGTGGTAAACAAGGTAATTTTATCAGAACCAAAGAAGAACAATTGTTCTGGAGTTCTCGACCATGTGCCACTGCCTGTGCAAGGTGCGTCACAAATAACCATATCAAATCCATTTTCAGGCGGCGTAAAGGTTGATGTAGATATATCAGCCTGAAAGGATTTATAACCGGTGATTTTCGCCCTTTCAAAACGGGTCACCAGATTTTGCAGTATAGTGCTGCGTGAATCTGAAACAGTTAAATCTATTTGTTTAAAATAATCTGTGGCAAGTATTGATTTTCCTCCACTTGCTGCACAACAATCCCAAACACGTACGGGTGATTGATGTAATTTTTCAGGAAAGAATTGTTTTACCCTTTGCGAGTTCAGATCCTGAATTACGGCTTCTTCATCTATTTGTAAAACTGTATCCAATTTGGTACCATTCGCCAAAGCCAGACTATCATTCCCTGTTTCCTTAAAGGGAATTTCTGCAGTGCGTAATTTTTCTTTAACCAACGCCTCTTTACCAGGTCTTATACGAATGAATAAATCGGGTTGTGTAAACTGGGCATAACATAATGCTGCCTGGTCAACGCCGAAACTAATTTCCTCTTTCCATGGATAGATATGCTGTATACTGAATACAGGATACTGTTGTTCTACATAAGCCACTCTTTCTACAAGATTTTCGCTCCAGTTTTTGATCCAGTCTGTTTTGTACAAACCGGCCCAATAACCTGGTGCTTTTTCAGCAAAAAAAAGTGCAATACGCAGACGCTCCTTTACACTCAATTCTTTTAACGCATGTCCGAGCCGGTAATAACTATAGCAGAGATGTGAAATGTATTTTCTGTCTTTCGAACCGTGTTTCTTCTCTGTTGAAAAATACTGTTTTAGATAATGCACCAATGGCACAACTCCATTATACCCTTGAATAAGGGTTATTGCTGTATTAAAGTAAGACTGGAATCGCATCATGGTCAACAAATCAAGGTTGTATTAGTAGAGCTATGATGAAAATCATCATAGCTCTACTACCTATTAAGTTACAGCAATTTCGTGAGAATTATAAAGCTTAGACTTCCAGTAAGGTTTTAACCGGATCTTTTCCAAAAAGAAGTAGTTCTGGATTTTCGAGTAATTCTTTCACCCGAACAAGGAAGCTTACGCTTTCTCTTCCATCAATAATGCGGTGATCATAGCTAAGCGCCAGGTACATCATTGGTCGGATAACTACTTGTCCGTTTATAGCCATTGGTCTTTCCTGGATTTTATGCATACCCAGGATAGCACTTTGAGGAATATTTATGATAGGAGTACTCATCAGGCTACCAAAAACACCTCCATTGGTAATGGTAAATGTTCCTCCCTGTAAATCTTCAGCGGTTAATTTGCTATCTCTTGCTTTACCTGCCAGTTCAACCACTTTTTTCTCTACATCTGCCATACTCAGGCTCTCCACATTTCTCATAACTGGTACGGTGAGTCCCCTGGGGGTACTTACAGCGATACTGATATCAGCATAATCGTGGTAAATTAATTGGTCGCCATCAATATAAGCATTCACAGAGGGCCATTCTCCCAGTGCAATGGCACAAGCTTTAGCAAAGAAGCTCATGAATCCAAGGTTAACCCCGTGTAGTTCTTTGAACTTGTCTTTGTATTGCTTACGAACATCCATGATCCTCGTCATATCAACCTCATTAAAGGTTGTTAGCATGGCGGTGGTATTCTTTGCTTCAACCAGTCTCTTACTGATGGTTTTACGCAGGTTGCTCATTTTCTCCTGACGCACATTTCTGCTAAACAATTCTCCTCCGGCAACCAATGGTTTTTTACCAGGATTTGATAAAGCCTCCAGCACATCGTGTTTTACGATTTTGCCACCAACACCGGTTGCTTTGATTGAACTTGGATCAACTTTTTTATCTGCAATAATTGCGGAAGCAACAGGTGTTGCTTTTATATCATTTGAAACAGCGGTAACCGGTGCCTCATTTTTTACAGCCGGAGCTGCAGCAACTGGTGTTTCCTTTGGTGCTGGCTGTCCTTCTGGTTTAGGAGCGGTTTCATCAATCTTTGCCAGTACATCTCCAATATTGAGGGTATCCCCTTCTTTACCAACTGTGGTTAGTACACCTGCCTGTTCAGCGTTTACTTCAAAAGTTGCTTTCTCACTTTCCAGTTCGGCAATTACTTCATCGCGCTCAACCCATTCGCCATCTTTTTTGGTCCACTTAAGTAATGTAACCTCACTGATGGATTCTCCTACTGTTGGTACTTTTATTTCGATCATCGAATTACCTGTTTATTATTATGAATTCAATTCTATTTATTGATTAGATACCGAAAGCTGTATTGATAATTTCTGATTGTTCTGCAGCATGCACTTTAGCATAACCTGTTGCGGTTGCCGCACTTGCATTTCTGCTGATCACTCCGAAATTGATGTTTTTAAGGTTCATTTGTAAGAATGAAGCTGCACCCATATTCAATGGCTCTTCCTGTACCCAGAACCAGGTTGCTTTACTATACTTCTTATACAGTGCATCCAATTGCTTATGAGGTAATGGATAGATTTGTTCCAGTCTTACAACAGCAACATCTCCCCTATTTTCTTTTTCCTGTTTGTCTGCGAGTTCATAGAATATTTTACCGCTACAGAGCAACACTTTTTTAACCTGCGAAGGATCAGTAACGTAAGCGTCATCAATTACTTCTTTAAAACCACCACTGGTAAAATCAGTTGTTTTACTGTATGTACCAGGGTTTCTCAGATTCGCTTTTGGAGAAAAATTAATCATTGGCTTACGGAAGTTCCAGGCAAGTTGTCTTCTTAGTGCATGGAACAAGTTGGCCGCTGTGGTAATATTGGTTATCACCATATTCAGTTCAGCGCACATTTGCAGGAAACGTTCCAGTCGCGCACTACTGTGTTCCGGACCCTGACCTTCGTATCCGTGTGGCAACAACATCACCACTCCATTCTGACGCTGCCATTTTTGTTCGCCAGCACAAATAAACTGATCAATCATGGTTTGTGCACCGTTACAGAAATCGCCAAACTGTGCTTCCCATATAACAAGTGCATTCGGGTTGGCCATGGCATACCCATATTCAAATCCTAAAACACCGTATTCACTTAATAAGGAATTGTATATTCTGAACTTTTCCTGGTTATCCTGAAAATGATTCAGGCGATTGTATTCATCATTGGTGTTCTCATCTCTCAACACTGCGTGGCGGTGGCTGAATGTACCTCGTTTAACATCCTGGCCGCTCATGCGCACAATATTTCCATCTAACAATATCGATCCATAGGCAAGCAACTCAGCAGTAGCCCAATCTATTTTTTGTTCTGTTTCCAGGAGTTTGATTTTATCCTGCAACAGTTTCTCTACTTTTTTCAGTGGTTTGAAATCAGCGGGCCATTGCATGAGTTTTTCAAACAAAGTTTTGAAAACTTCAGGCGTTATCGCTGTATCTGGAGATTGATCGAAATCTGTCTCTGTGGCTTTACCCAGGCTTTTCCAAACCAATTCTGGTTGCTGGTATTTATAAGGAAGTGGATTTTGTTTTACTTCATCCAGACGTTCCTGCAAATCGGCCCAGAATTTTTTCTCCATTTCTTTTGCCAACTGTTGAGCGTCAGACTCACCATTCTGCATAAGGAACTGGGTATAGATTTCGCGTGGGTTCTGGTGTTTATCGATCAGTGCATAAAGTTGTGGCTGGGTATATTTTGGATCATCACCTTCATTGTGTCCGTGTTTGCGATAGCAAACCATATCAATGAAAATATCTGCATTAAATTCCTGACGGTAACGGGTGGCTATTTCTGCACATTTCACTACTGCTTCGGCATCATCGCCATTTACATGCAGTACTGGTGCCTGAATCATTGAAGCAATAGAAGTACAATAATCCGCACTTCTTGCATCATCGAAATCGGTGGTGAAACCAATCTGGTTATTGATAACAAAATGTATGGTTCCTCCTGTATAGTAACCATGCAGTCTGCTCATTTGCAAAACTTCATAAACGATGCCTTGTCCGGCAACAGATGCATCACCGTGTATCAGGATAGGCAGAATTTTATCGAAATCACTTTTGTACAACACATCCGCTTTTGCCCTGGCAAAACCAACTACCACCGGATCAACTGCTTCAAGATGTGAAGGGTTGGGCATTAGTTTAAGGTGGATGGTTTTTTGGTCAGGTGTTTGTATTTCGCTGCCATATCCCATGTGGTATTTTACGTCACCGCTACCCATGGTCTGATCCATTACTGCAGTGCCTTCAAATTCGCTGAAGATTTGTTCGTAAGTTTTACCCATTACATTGGCAAGAACATTCAATCGCCCTCTATGCGCCATTCCAATTACTACTTCCTGTACATCATTGTTGGCAGCAACATTGATGATGCTATCCAATGCTGCAATGGTTGTTTCTCCACCTTCGAGTGAAAACCTTTTCTGACCAATGTATTTTGTATGAAGAAATTTCTCAAACATAACGCCCTGGTTAAGTTTTTCCAGGATACGTTTTTTCTTATCGAGTGAAAGTGGTTGTGTAAACTTGCTTTCCATTTCATTGGTCAGCCAGTCTATTTTTTTCTGATCACTGATGTATTTGAATTCTATACCAACATTTGATGCATAGCATTTTTCAAGATGGCTAAGAATATTTTTAAGCGTAGTTGCACCCAAACCAATCAGGTTACCTGCCTGATAAACGGTATTCATATCCGCTTCAGATAAACCAAAAAAAGATAATTCAAGGTTGGCTCCTCTGTCTTTTCTTGCACGGATAGGATTTGTCTTCGAAAGTAAATGTCCTTTGTTCCGATACCCAAGGATTAAACGGTACACTTTTATCTCCTTCATCCAATCAATTCCACTATCTGTTACTGAAGAAGTTCCATTCAAATTTGCTTGTGTGCCAGAACCATTTGCTACGGCAAAATCGAACCCTTCAAAGAACTTTTTCATGTCGGGATCGATAGACTCCGGGTTTTGAATAAATTCCTGGTAAAGACTCTCAATATAGGCTGGATGTGAGTTTGTGATATACGAAAAATCCTTCATGGGTAGATATTATACTTCCTATTTAAAATTCAGGTTGGCAAATATCGGTCATTGAAGGCAGAAAAAATGCCTAAATTTTAACCAATTTGAGGGTTGAGAGTCTGGGAGTCCGGAAGTCGGAAAGTCTGAGGAATTAGAGAGGGGGCCAGGAGTCGGAAAGTCCGAAAGTCCGGATGTCCGGAAGATTGGGTAAAATTGGGGGCTTGCAGACTAAAGAACCTACTTTCGGACTTCCGGACTCCCGGACTTTCCGACTTTTTTAAAAAAAATTTCCCTTTTTGGCTTCCAGTCCTTACCTTTGCCGTCCTGAAAAAAACAGAACATGGCAAATCATTCAGCTACTAAGAAAGATGTGAGACAAGCTGCAAAGCGTCGCGATCGTAACCGTTATTATGGCAAAACAACCCGTAACGCTATCCGCGACCTGAAAGCCGGTACAGATACAAAGGCTTATACCGAGCAACTTCCTGACGTTGTTTCTATGATCGACAAGTTAGCAAAGCGTGGTATTATCCACAAAAACAAAGCTGCTAACCTGAAGAGCAAACTGGCTAAGAAAGCAACAGCAACTGCTTAATTATCACATAATTAAGTCTAAAAATAACTAACCAGCCTTTGGCTGGTTTTTTTATTTATACCTCTTTCGCTTTCGGTAATATTACCGTAAATCGGTTAACCTGGTTAGGCATAGCTGAATATTTCAAAGTGCCCTTGTGCATATTCAGTATCCGCTGAACTATGGTGAGTCCCAATCCGGCACCAGTGGTTTTTTTCTGGCGGGCAGTATTACCCCTGAAAAAGGGCATCATGATCTTTTCCCGCTCTGTTTCATCCAAATGCTCTCCTTTGGTGTCTACATGAACCATCACCGACTTCTCGGCTATTTCTAATAATATCTCCACCTTTTTATTCGTAGAATAATAATAACCGTTGCGGATGAGGTTACTGAACATAGACTTCAGCAAAGCTTCATTGCCTTTGATATTAAGGTCATCATCTGATGCCGGTGTATTGAGGAAAACCAGAGAGATACTCAAATCAGGAAACATTTTCATATTGATACTGATCTTATCATACAAAATCTCATCTATCCTGCAGACGGGCCATGATTGATCAAAACCTTGCTGTTCAAACTGGGAAATCAACAATAGCGAATTGGTTAACTCAATCATTCGCTCCTGATCCTGTCTTAATGACCCCAACACAATTCGGTATTCTTCTTCCGTAAGCCGATTAGATAATGCCGATTCTGTATGCGACAGCATGGTGGCAAGCGGGGTTCTTAGTTCATGTGAAGCATGGTGTACAAAACTTCGTTGGAATTCGAAGGTTTTTTCCAGTCGGACCAGCATTTCATTGAAGTTTTTTGCAATCAGGTTCACTTCAGCAAATTCTCCATTTTCAGGAATTCGTTTACGGAGATCAACCACTGAACTAGCTTCCATTTGTTTACTCAGTGCCAGAATAGGTTTTACCACCTGGTTGCTGAAAATAAATGAAAGCCATACTGCACCAATCAATGCCACCCCAAACACTCCCAACAAAATTATACTAAGCACCTGCAAACGTTTCATGCCAGGTTTGTCGATGCCAGAAATGACCATCTGAATATTGGGGTTCGCGAAATGCATCGCGATATACTGACGGTCATCATACTTTTCAGATAAATTAGCTCCTGGTTGAATTTTATCGAAAAGCGATGATACAATAGCGCTATCTGAATAGGTAGGATCGGTAACAAAAACCCGGTTAGCAGAATCACGTATCACAATCACCCTCGATTCACTGATACCGCCATGTAATTCATTAATGGCTTTCACCATTTTATTCAAATCCCCATGTCTGCTATTTGATAAAACACCATGCATATCTACAGCTTCTGCACGAAGCCTGCTAATAAAATCACGCTCACGAAAACTACCATAAATAAAATAGATACTCCCGAAACTAATCAGCAGTATCAGTCCAAGTACAAAAGTGAACCGAAGGGCAAATCGGAGTCTGAAACTCATCCCTGGCTATAATTTATTTGATATAATAACCAAATCCGGGTTTGGTAAGAATCAGTTTGTGTTCGAATGGTTTATCAATCTTGTTGCGGAGAAAACTTATATATACTTCGATCGTATTTGTCCCTGTATCAAAACTGAGATCCCATACTTTTTCCAGTATTTCCTGTTTTGATATTACCCTATCGCGGTTTCTGGCCAATAAGGTCAACAGGGTAAATTCTTTTGCCGTTAGATTAATTTCCAGTTCTCCCCTTGTCACCGATTTATTTTTCATATCGATGATCAGGTCCTCAACCACTATCTTTTCATCATCGGGAGATTTATCAGCTCTTTTCAGTAATGCCTTTACGCGGGCAAATAATTCTTCAAAATGAAATGGCTTTACCAGGTAATCATCCGCACCCAAATCAAAGGCTTCCACTTTATCCTGTATTTGTCCGATTGCAGTTAACATAACAATCGGTACCGTCTTATTCGCCTGCCTGAATTCCTTACAAAGTTCAAGCCCACTTTTATAGGGCAGGTTTACGTCGAGCAGTATAATAGAATAGGTTTTAGTTTTAAAAGCCTGTTCGGCTTCACGGCCGTCAACAGCCAGGTCAACCAGGTATCCCTGACGCTTTAATTCATCACGAATAATCTGTCCCAGCTTTGCTTCATCCTCAACAAGTAAAATACTATGCGGGTTTTCCATTACTTTGAATAAATTTTCAACTTGAAAGTAATGAAAAAAATACTGCTTATCCTACAAGTATTCTTCGCAACAGCATTATTTGCCCAAAAATGGGAAACTGTTTTTGAAAAAACGGCTGGCAAGGAAACGGTTACATATGAAAATTGTATCCGTTATTACAAAGCATTGGATGCTGCATTTCCGACCATTAAAATCAAGGAATTTGGGTTAACGGATGCGGGCTACCCCTTGCACCTCGTTTTATTCAGTACAGACGGGAAACACGATCCCATTCAATGGCACAAGGAAAATAAAGTGGTGATCATGATCAATAATGGGATACACCCCGGTGAGCCTGATGGCATTGATGCGAGTATGATGTTATTGCGTGATCTCGTAACAGGAAAAATAAAAGCACCCAGCAATGTTGTATTAGGAATTATCCCTGTTTACAACATAGGAGGCAGTTTGAACAGGAATCGTTTTTCCAGGGTAAACCAGGAAGGACCAGTTAGCTACGGGTTCCGGGGCAATGCACAGAACCTCGACCTGAACAGGGATTTTATTAAAAGTGATAGCAGGAACGCAAAAGAATTTGCGAAAATCTTTCATTTCCTGAATCCGGATATACTTGTCGATAATCATGTTAGTGATGGCGCTGATTACCAGCATACCATGACCCTGCTTACTTCACAGCACAGTAAACTAGGAACAGTTATGGGAGAATACCTGCACGATGTATTTGAGCCATCTTTATATAAAGGAATGCAGGAAAAAAACTGGCCGCTGGTACCTTATGTTAGTTTTGAAGGTGGTAATCCGGAAAGAAACTGGGTTGGTTTTTATGATGCGCCCAGATATAGCAGTGGTTATGCTACACTCTTCCAAACGATGGCATTTATGCCCGAAACGCATATGCTGAAACCCTTTGAACAAAGGGTAAAAAGCACTTATGCTTTGATGCAGACTTTCATCGAAGAAACCACCAAACAAGCTGCAGCCATTAAAGAAACAAGAAAAAAAGCCATTGAATCTGTACGCAATCAACAGGAATTTCCTTTGACATACCGGGTAGATACTTCCAAACATGATATGGTGAAATTCCTCGGATATGAATCAGGCCAAAAAATCAGTGATGTAACAGGCATGAAGCGCACCTACTACGACAGAACTAAGCCTTATTCCAAAGAAATCAAATACTTCAATTATTTTAAAGGCGAGCAATGGGTTAAAAAACCAAAAGCATACCTGATTCCACAAGGTTGGCATGAAGTAATCAGTTTACTGGAAATCAATAAGGTAAACATGCAAAGACTGAAAGCCGATACGGTTATTGAAGTGGAAGTATCGAAGCTGGGTGATTACCGCACCTCCACAAGGGTTTTTGAAAAGCATTACAGACAGTCGGGTATGAAGTTTAATACCCACACTGAAAAAATACAATTCCTGAAAGGCGACTACCTTATTTATACTGGTCAGGCTGCAGACCGTTTCTTAATTGAAACCCTTGAACCAGGAGCAGACGACAGTTATTTTTCCTGGAATTTCTTTGATGCGATACTGCAACAAAAAGAAGGATATAGTAATTACCGTTGGGAGGATGTTGCTGCTGCATATCTGGCCGCAAATCCAACCTTGAGAACCGAACTGGAAAACAAGAAAAAAGCCGACGAAAAATTTGCCGCCAACGCAAATGCACAACTAGACTTTGTCTACAAACAATCACCCTACTACGAACCCGCACACATGAGGTATCCGGTGTTTAAATTGAGGTAGCTTGCTTGGTCGATAGTCCATAGACCATGGTCCATAGCAGAACAATTACTATGGTCTATGGACTATCCCCCAGCCTTTTCATATTGCAATAACTTACGCGCAATGAATACCGAGCCTAGTACAATTGCTATGCTGAGATAGCCTACCCAGGGATAATGTACGATGGTATGATCTGGCTTGCTGATTACTATAGCACCAGCTATAAGAGATGCTATACCTGAAAATAATTGTTGTATTGAACCATTGAAGCTCATAAAACTTCCCCTTTGTTCTGCTGGTACCACATTACTGATAATAGCTTGCGCCGGAATACCCCTGCCTGTACTCAATACAAACCAGATACCGGTAACCATCAATACATAATAGTATTTAATTGCCGGCATATTGGTAATTAAAAAAATGGGCACCAGCGATACGAGGGCAAAAAAGATAAATGTATTATGCTTACCATATTTATCCGCAAGCTTTCCTATAAGCGGCGAGGTGAAAAATGTTGCCAGTCCACCAACCATATAAATCATATTCCTTTGCGTATCCGTAAATCCAACATTGAATTCCATATATGGATTTAAGAAAGGGATAATCAGGAAATGACCCAACATCAATGCGCCTGATAAGCCGAGCGCTACCAGTTGTTTACGACTGCTCCCCACATTTTTCAGCATTACCAATGGCTTTACCCTAACTCCATGTATATGTCCAGACATTGCCGGCAGATACCTGCTTAAAAGGATAATAATCAGAATGCCTAATCCACCAATCGCTAAAAATGGGGTATGCCATCCAGCCCAGCCTGCCAGGTATAGTGCGGCTGGTACACCTACGATAGATGCAAGTGAAAATGCTGAGAACAGAATACCCATTGCCTGCCCCCTTTTTTCATAAGGGAAACTATCAGCCACAATACTTAATACCTGCGCTCCAATAAGGCCACCAAATAAACCAGCGGTAATTCGAGCCATAAGCAGAAGCAGATAACTGGGTGCTATTCCACAGCAAATGGTTCCAATAATAAAACCAGTATATCCAAATAACAATACTTTCTTGCGGTCGAATCGATCCACAAAAAAAGCGGCAGCAAAACCAGATGTTGCGGCACTGATACTATAAGAAGCTACAATAACACTAAACTGTGCAGGGCTAATTTTAAAGTAAGGCATCAGGAAATTACCCAGGGGCATCATCACCATAAAATCGAGGATGTGGGTAAAGTTTACACTGGCAAGCAATATCAATAAAATCCTTTCTTTCCAATTCATAACATCGGCTTTAACGTCGTACTATATTTTCAGGGGATAAGGTTAATTACTTCAAATAAAAAAGGTAACCCATTTGAGTTACCTGATCTTTTATTCTTCCAAACGCTTGACCTCTCCACTACCACTTATTGTTTGTGATACGGAAGCCGCGCCTTTATAATAAACAGATCCAACTCCCCGAATGGTTATATCCAGCTTGCTATCGGCAAATATTTTCACGTCACCACTTCCTGATATTTTCACCGTGGCATTCTCCGCTTTTAAATTGTCTGCATTACAATTGCCTACCCCATTAATTGTGATCCTTGCATCTCGGGTTTCACCAGATAATGCCAAAGACCCACTTCCACTGATTTCTGCTTCAAGTTCTGGGGTATTAAGATCAAGCTTCAGGTCACCAACTCCCGAAACCCTCAATTTCAATCTGTCTGAACCGGTAAACTTATCCATTCCGATTATATTACCAGATCCGGATAAGGTTAATAACTCCAGTCGGTCAGTAGTGATATATATCTTAATCCGCTCACTATTGATCATCCGAATATTATTCCTCGTTTTAATTACCAAAACACCCTCATCCATTTCAGTAATGATATATTCCTGCAGGTTATCATCCGCTTCTACTTTTACCTCTGTGCCGGTACCCTGACGAAGCTCCACATCCATAAAACCAGCCAACTTAATGCGATGCGCATTCAAACCAACACGGTCCTCTACTGTGATATTCCCGTTACCAGTTACTCGTTCGCCATCCAGAAATATACAGGAAGCAGAACTGACCATAATGGCCAAAATCACGAATAAAGTCCTCATATAGTAGTTTTAAGTCCCCGAAAATATCAAAAACCTAAGGGATTTCTTCACCATTCCCCGTGTTTTTATAACCGTTGATACACTTGAGCGCCTCCAAAAATTCATTTACCTTCGCGCCATGACAGAAAAAATCCTCATACTTGATTTTGGGAGTCAGTATACCCAACTGATTGCCCGCGCGGTTCGCGAAGCCAATGTATACTGTGAAATCATCCCTTTTCACAAGGCTTTTACCTTTGAAGAAGGACTAAAAGGCATCATTTTAAGCGGATCGCCGTTCAGTGTAAATGAGGAAAATGCACCAAATGTTGATATTGCCGCTATGATCAACAAAGTTCCTGTACTGGGAGTATGTTATGGGGCCCAGTTAACCGCAAAAAACTTTGGTGGCAGGGTCGATAAATCCAATAAAAGAGAATATGGAAGGGCCAAACTGGAAATTCAGCAAGAAGACCAGTTATTAATGGGTGTTGCCAACCATTCACAGGTTTGGATGAGCCACAGTGATTCAATTGTTGCATTACCGGAAGGATTTGAAATTACAGCTGTAACAGAAAGTATTCCAATTGCAGCTTTCAAGAAAACAACCAACGATACCTGTCCCTTATTCGGTATTCAGTTTCACCCGGAAGTTTATCATTCTACAGAGGGTAAAAAAATAGTCCGCAATTTCCTGGTGAATATTTGTGGATGTAAACAAGATTGGACCCCCGCTTCTTTTATACATGAAACTGTTGAACAATTAAAACAACAGATCGGCGACCATCATGTAATCATGGCGCTGAGTGGTGGAGTTGATAGTACTGTTGCAGCGACTTTAATCAGTAAAGCCATCGGCGATAGACTGCATGGTATTTTTGTAGATAATGGAGTATTGAGAAAAGATGAATTTCAGCAAGTACTCGATACCTATAAAACAATTGGCTTAAATGTAACGGGAATAGATTCAAAACAGTTATTCTACGATGCATTTAAAGACAAAACAGATCCCGAAGCTAAACGTAAAGTAATTGGTGGATTATTTATAGATGTATTTCAGGAAGAAGCAAAAAAAGTGGCAGGCGTTCGCTTCCTGGGTCAAGGCACCATTTACCCCGATGTTATTGAAAGCGTAAGCGTACATGGTCCATCTCAAACAATCAAATCGCACCATAATGTAGGCGGCTTACCAGATACCATGCACCTTGATCTGGTAGAACCTTTACGTTATTTGTTTAAAGATGAAGTAAGAAGGGTTGGACTTGAACTGGGAATACCTGCGGATATGATTAACAGACATCCATTCCCGGGGCCCGGATTGGCCATTAGGATATTAGGAGAAGTTACCGAAGAGAAAGTAGCTTTATTGCAGGCGGCTGATGATATTTATATCAAAGCACTGAAATCGCATAACCTTTATACGCAGGTTTGGCAGGCCGGAGCTATCCTGTTACCTGTTAAAAGTGTAGGTGTTATGGGTGATGAGCGTACTTATGAATTCACGGTTGCATTAAGAGCCGTAACTTCAGTAGATGGCATGACCGCCGACTGGGCACACCTGCCTTATGAATTCCTCGCACATGTTTCTAATGAAATCATTAATAATGTAAGGGGAATAAACAGGGTTGTTTACGATATTAGTAGTAAACCACCCGCAACTATTGAATGGGAATAGTTTTAAAAAAATGCGATTAAGACCAAACATCATACAACTACTATTTTGTTTTTTATTGGTGAGTGTAAGTCTTACTGCACAATCAACCGATAAAAAAATACACAAGATTGCTGTATTTGCACCTGTGTACCTGGACTCCGCATTTACACAAGATGGCACCTACAGATTAGGCAGCCAGATACTTCCCAGGTATATGATGCCGGGTCTGGATTTTTATAATGGGGTGATGCTTGCCATAGATTCACTTGGTAATGAGCAAGCACCAGTTGAAGTAGTCTTTTACGATACCAAAGCACCAAACGGAATTAGTACAGCACTGGCCAACAGCACATTAAAAGAGGCCTCATTAATTATTGCCTCCTTTAGTAGTAGAACCGAAATTCAGGAACTGGCTAATTTTGCGTTGGAGTTTGAAATCCCATTAATATCTCCAACCTATCCTAATGATGGTGGTGTTACGGAGAATCCCTACTTTATCGTCATCAACCCCACGCTAAAAACGCATTTGGAAGGTATTTATCGCTATCTACAACGTGTTTATCCAACCAGCAATTTTACCATGTTCAGAAGAAGTGGTGCGGTTGAAGACCTGATACAATCTACTTTCAATGAAATCGGCAGGAGTAATTCAGGCGTTCCTTTAAAAATTAAAACGGTTGAATTAACAGATAGTTTCAGCACCAGTGAGGTAATAAGTTATTTGGACAGCAACAAACAAAACCTCATTATTTGTGGTTCACTCAATGAAACTTTTGGGATCAATCTTGTAAAATCATTAAGTGAATCTAAACGATACAGAAGTATTGCAATGGGTATGCCTACCTGGGATGCTTTAAGAGGGGTAGATAAGAATATCGAAATTATCTATACCACACCTTATCATTTTGTAAGAACAGATAAACTTGGACTAGAAATCACCAATGCATACCGTAATAAATTTTCTGGCAGACCAAGTGATATGGTATTCAAAGGCTTTGAAACAATGTACTATTTTACCAAACTATTATTGAAACATGGTGACCAGTTTCTGGCTAATATCAACGACAACTGTTTTAAACAGTTTAATGATTTAAACATACAACCTGTTCACCCTTATAGCACCAGCCCCAATGCGGTGGATTACCTGGAGAATAAAAAACTCTATTATATCCGTAAAATAGATGGACAAATTCGTTCTGTTAATTAATCAGGATTCAACAAAATATTCTTTTACTTGTTGAATGTGTTGTGAAAACATTCAAAGGCAATAAATCACAGCTACCCCAAAAAATCTGTGTAACCTGTAACCGTCCTTTTAGTTGGCGCAAAAAACGGGAAAAGGTTTGGAATGATGTCAAATATTGTTCCGACAAATGCAGGAAGTTAAAAATAACAGCCAATCCAAATAAACCTGCTGCCTGACTCATACAATCTGATTAAATTTATAAGCAGGGCTTTAACACAAATAGAAAAAGTCTGAGGTTTATCATGTACCCATTTTAACAACCGGAAATGCCACTAATTAGTTTTACCGAAAAAGGGCTTTATTGCAACCCAGGTGGTTTTTATATTGATCCCTGGCGTCCGGTTGACTATGCAGTTATTACCCATGCCCACAGCGATCATGCACGCTGGGGATCTGCACATTATCTATGTCATATAGATACGCTTCCAATATTACGTCTAAGACTTGGTAACATTAATGCACAAGCCATAAACTGGGGAGAATCACTCTATAAAAACGGCGTGAAAATTTCATTACACCCTGCTGGTCATATCATTGGCTCTTCACAAATACGACTTGAATATAAAGGTGAAGTATGTGTTGTTAGTGGTGATTACAAAACAGAACCCGATGGCATCAGCGGTAGCTTTGAAGCCGTACCCTGCCATACCTTTATTACAGAATCTACTTTTGCCCTACCCATTTATCAATGGGAACCACAACAAAAAATGTTCGACAAAATCGGCCAATGGATCAGTCATAATCAGGATAATAATAAAGTCAGTATACTGGTTGCCTACAGTTTAGGAAAGGCACAAAGAATTTTGCAGGCTATAAGTCCTGTTACAGATAAAATTTTTGTACATGGCGCTATCTGGAACACGCATAAGGTTTTACAGGAACATGGTATTTCATTACCAGATGTACAAAAAGTTAGACCAGAAATGCCAAAAGCTGAATTCAGTAAATCAGTTGTAATTGCACCACCAGGCGCTATTGAAAGTAGCTGGATGAAGCAATTTCAACCATACTCCACTGCTGTATGTAGTGGCTGGATGCAGGTAAGGGGAAATTTCAGGAGAAATAATACAGATGCAGGATTTGCACTAAGTGACCATGCGGACTGGAACGGATTGCTTTCAGCCATTAATGCAACCGGTGCTTCTAAAGTTTTTGTAACACATGGTTTTCAATCGGTATTAAGTCGATACCTGAATGAAAAAGGCATTGAAGCCGCAGAAGTAAAAACGGCTTATGGAGAGGAAGATATATTACTCAAAGAAAACCATGATGAAATATGAAAGCATTTGCATCATTGGTAAAAGAACTGGGCAGTTCTTCCGGAACTAACGAAAAACTACAGGCTCTTTCTGCCTATTTTTCTACTGCGGCATCAAAAGACAAAGTATGGGTAATTGCTTTATTCACGGGTAGAAGACCCAAACGAACTGTTACTACTACACAACTCAAACAATGGTGCGTTGAAATAACGGATATTAAAGACTGGTTGTTTGAAGAATGTTATCATACAGTAGGTGATCTTGCCGAAACGATTGGCTTATTACTGCCCGCCCCTGAATTGGAAAAGGAAAGTCTCCCTCTATATCATTATGTTGAAGCCCTTATTGATTTACAAAATAAGGAGGAAGAAGATAAAAAGTCATTTATCACAAACGCATGGTCATTATTATCGAAAGATGAACTATTTGTGTTCAACAAATTAATTACCGGAGGATTTCGGATTGGCATCTCACAAAAAATGATGGTAAATGCTTTATCAAAGCTAACCCAAACCGATGCCTCTTTGATTGCTCACAGGATCAGTGGAAATTGGGACCCAAAGCAGATGAACTTTGAATCATTGGTATTACAAGGCAATACAGATATTGATTTCTCAAAACCATACCCTTTTTACCTCGCCCATGCATTAGACAAATCATTGGAAGAATTAGGTGCTCCGGATGAATGGCTGGCAGAATGGAAATGGGATGGTATACGTGGACAGATTATTAAAAGGAATGGTGAACATTATGTATGGAGCCGCGGAGAAGAATTAATGACCGATAAATTTCCGGAGTACCATGCATTTGCTGCGCAGTTGCCAGAGGGAACTGTATTGGATGGAGAAATAATGCCCGCAAAAGATGGTATACCCCTTCCCTTTAGTGTTTTACAAACCAGGATCGGCCGAAAAAATATCAGTAAAAAACAACTCCAAGAAGCACCAGTTGCATTTTTTGCCTACGACATATTAGAATGGGAAGGAAATGACATAAGACATTTACCTACTACAGAAAGAAGAAAACACCTTGAAGCATTGCTGCAACAATTTACCGGCAGCCCTAGTCTTTTGCTTTCTGATGCCATCGCATTTACCAATTGGCAGGAATTAACGGCAATCAGGGCCAATGCAAGAAATAATGCTGCTGAAGGACTAATGCTTAAAAGAAAATCTGGCAGTTACCAGGTGGGAAGAAAAACAGGAGATTGGTGGAAATGGAAAATCGATCCATTAACCATTGATGCAGTAATGATCTATGCCCAAAAAGGGCATGGAAGAAGAAGCAACCTTTATACGGATTATACATTTGCTGTAAGAGATGGTGATAAATTGGTCAGTTTCACAAAAGCCTATTCCGGACTCACCGATAAAGAATTTGCTTTAGTAGATGCTTTTGTAAAAAACAATGCAGTTGAAAAATTTGGTCCGGTAAGAACAGTTAAACCGGAACTAGTTTTCGAAATTGCTTTTGAAGGAATTGCAGCTTCCAATAGACATAAGAGCGGAGTGGCACTGAGGTTCCCAAGAATAAACAGGTGGAGGAAGGATAAAAAACCTGATGAAATCAATACATTAGATGACTTAAAACAGCTACTGGCTGTATACGGAAAATGAATCTCCAACAAACACCCGGTTATAAAATAATATCTACCTGGCTGTCTTCAAAAGGGCATAAGCCTTTTGCATTTCAGGAAGAAACCTGGAAGCATATAATAAAGGGTGAAAGCGGACTTGTAAATGCACCAACAGGTTGCGGTAAAACATTTTCTGTTTTTTTGGGCGCCCTTATCAATTATATCAATCAACACCCAACAGACTTTCGCTCCGCTAAAAAGAATGGATTACAATTATTATGGGTAACCCCACTAAGGGCGCTTGCAAAAGATATTTCTCGTGCAATGCAGGAAGCTCTGCGCGAAATTGATATCCCCTGGCAGGTTGGTGTTCGTAATGGCGATACTGATACCACCGAAAGGCAGCGCCAAAAACGAAATATGCCGGAGGTATTGATTATTACACCGGAAAGCCTGCATTTACTATTGGCACAAAAAGGATATCCCGATGTTTTTAAACCCCTGCAAATAATCGCTATTGATGAATGGCATGAATTATTGGGGGGTAAAAGAGGCGTATTGGTTGAGCTTGCTGTTTCACGTTTGACAGCCCTTTCAAAAATAAATAAACAAACACTTTCTCTATGGGGTATCAGTGCAACTATCGGTAATCTTGAACAGGCCAAAGATGTTTTGTTATCTCCGTTAAAGCAAAAAGGGGTTATTGTACGTGCATTGGTAGAAAAGCGAATTGAAATAAAATCGATTATCCCGGATGAAATAGAAAAATACCCCTGGGCTGGTCACCTGGGCATAAAACTTGCTCACCAAATAGTCCCCATCATTGAGGAAAGTAATACCACTTTGATTTTTATTAATACAAGGGGTATGACAGAAACCTGGTATCAGACACTACTAACTGTTGCCCCTCAACTTGCCGGTGCCATTGCTCTGCACCACGGAAGTATAGAACAGGAATTAAGAGAATGGGTGGAAGATGCCTTGCATACACAGAAACTAAAAGCCGTTGTTTGTACAGCCAGTCTCGATTTGGGTGTTGATTTCAGGCCCGTAGATACCGTTATACAAGTGGGGTCACCAAAAGGCGTTGCCCGGTTTTTACAACGTGCCGGAAGAAGTGGCCATGGGCCGGGGGAAGTGAGCCGTATATATTTTCTTCCAACCCATTCACTCGAACTGGTAGAAGCAGCAGCTTTAAAAGCTGCCACAAAAACAAACGTGATTGAAAGTCGTGAGCCTGTATTACTTGCCTACGATGTTTTATTACAATACCTCTGCACCCTTGCCATCAGCGAAGGCTTTAGGGCTAATGAAATACTTGAAGAAATAAAAAACACTTATTGCTTTGCTGACATTCAAGATCAGGAATGGCAGGATACACTGCTACATATAACACAGGGTGGCACAGCACTTCAGCAATATGATGAATACAGGAAAGTAGAAATCATAAACGGCATTTACAGCATAACAAGCCGAAGAATAGCCATGCGCCATCGGATGCATATTGGCACCATTGTAAGTGATGCCATGCTGAAAGTAAAACTCATGAATGGCAAATTCATTGGTGTAATTGAAGAGTGGTTTATCAGCAGGTTAGAACCAGGTACTGTTTTTACACTAGCTGGCCGGAATTTAGAGCTAATCGGCATTAAGGAAATGACGGTGACCGTAAAACCCTCTACTTCAAAAAAATCGATCGTTCCAAGTTGGATGGGTGGTCGGATGCCATTAAGCGCGAACCTCGGACTCATGTTACGCAAAACATTCGACCGGGCACTTCTTGCTAAAGCGGATGAACCAGAATTATTGGCCCTGGCTCCATTATTTGAATTACAGGAATCTTTGTCACATATTCCAAAAGAAAATGAACTACTAATTGAACAAATTGAAACCAAGGATGGTTTTCATTTATTTGTATACCCATTTGAAGGCCGGCTTGTTCATGAAGCCATGGCTGCATTGCTCGCCTGGCGCATGAGCAGATTGATGCCCATTACTTTTTCCTTCGTGATGAATGATTATGGTTTTGAACTGCTGAGCGACCAACCTATTCCTTTAGATGACAGCAATGTAAAAGAATTATTCAGTACCGATAATTTATTACAGGATATTACCCAAAGCGTGAACTCTATAGAAATGGCAAAAAGAAAGTTCAGGGATATCGCAGTTATTGGTGGACTTATATTCCAAGGATATCCAGGTGATCAGAAAAAAGCCAGGCATCTGCAATCTTCTGCATCTTTATTATTTAAAGTTTTCAGCGATTATGAACCCAATAATCTCCTGCTCAGACAAGCCTATCAGGAAGTATTCGACCAGCAGATGGAAGAAATAAGACTAAGAAATGCTTTAAGCCGAATTGTAAATGGAGAAATCATCCTTCAGTTTCCCAAACAACTTACGCCATTCTGTTTCCCAATAAAAGTAGACAGCATGCGTGAAAATATGTCTTCTGAACAATTAGAAGATAGGGTAAGACGGATGCAACAACAACTTCTCTGATCAATGGTATCTTCCCTATTATCTTTGCAGACTTCATGACAGCACCTGTTTTACATACTTTACGTGAACAACATTTCTGGTTATCGCCAGAAAGGGTTTTGTTTTGGGAAGAAGAAAAAATGCTGATTGTAGCCGATCTGCATTTTGGCAAGACTGGACATTTTAGAAAAAGCGGTATTGCAGTTCCGCAGTCTGTATATCAGCAAGATTTACAACGACTATTTCATCAGATCAGTTTTTTTAAGCCTGAGAAGGTATTAATAGTGGGCGACTTTTTCCATAGCCTGCAAAACAGGGAAATGGATTTTTTTCTCAAGTGGAGAAATGACCTTCAATCACTTCCATTTATTTTGGTACAAGGTAATCACGATATCCTTCGAAAAGAATGGTACCACGAAGCCTCGATTGATCTGGTTGACCAATATCAATTACATTCATTCCTTTTTATCCACGATGAAGCGGATTTAAAAGACAATGATGACTTATTTGTTTTCTCCGGTCATCTTCACCCAGGTTGCATTATAAGAGGCGCTGGTAAACAATCATTGCGTTTTCCTTGTTTCTATTTTACGGAAAGGAATTGCATACTTCCTGCATTCAGTCATTTTTCAGGTCTTGCAATTGTTGACCCAAAGAAAAAGGACCATGTTTTTGCCATTGTGAATCAGTCAATCATAAAGATTCAATGATCTACATTGCACACCACCCAATATATGCTCACCCTTTACCAGAAGGGCACAGGTTTCCTATGCTTAAGTATGAGCTTATTCCCGGACAGTTATTGCATGAAGGAAGCATCACGGAAGAAAATATTTTTGCACCCCTACCCTGCAGTGAAGAAACGATATTACTTACGCATTCAAGAGAATACCTGGACAAGTTACTCCTTCAAACACTCAGTGTCTCTGAACAACGAAGAATTGGATTCCCACAATCACTTGCATTAACAGAAAGGGAATTAATTATTACGCAGGGCACTATCGATTGTTGCCATCATGCTTTAAACAATGGTATTGCGCTTAATGTAGCGGGCGGAACGCACCATGCATTCAGAGACAGGGGTGAAGGATTTTGTTTGTTAAATGATATGGCGGTAGCTGCTAATCATTTGTTGTATACCAGAAAAGCGAGTAAAATACTTATCATAGATCTGGATGTACACCAGGGAAATGGCACTGCAAAAATTTTCGAAAACAATGCTTCGGTTTTCACTTTCAGCATGCATGGGGCACATAATTACCCCTTTCACAAAGAAGTATCTGATCTTGACATTCCTTTAGCTGACGGCATTACAGGAAAAGAATATTTAGCCTTATTGGAAATGCATCTTCCACACTTAATCGAAACAGTAAAACCTGATTTTGCCTTTTACTTATCGGGGGTAGATATTCTTGAAACGGATAAGTTTGGAAAATTAAAAGTTAGTCTGAACGAATGCAAAGCGCGCGATGAGTTTGTTTTTACTTTGCTGCGCGATAAAAAAATACCCGTAACCGTTGCTATGGGTGGCGGTTACTCACCCAATGTATTAACCATTGTTGAGGCACATTGCAATACATTCAGACTTGCCGCAGCCATGTATCAATAATAGGTTGGCCGATTAGCTTTCTTTTTTTCTTTTTTGCAGGCTCAGGTAATCGATGAAATAAATGAGCCTGAAAGTAATTTCATTACCATGTGGTTGTTGAAATACCTGCCTGAAATTATTCAGGTAATTTTTGTTTGAGGTTCCTGATATTGGGAAATCGGTACCCAGCCAGTTTTTCCAGCCAATTACAAACCTGCTGCCATATTTGAAATCCCAGGTATAAAACATATCGAGGTTAAATGCATTGAAATTTTGGTCATAGCCGTTTACGTATGGTCTGGGTGTTAACCAGCCATCGGCTGTTACATTATGAAAGCTCTGGTAAATTACTTTGCTCCAATAATGTCTTCCACGCAGTGTGAGGTTCATACGTGGTGTGAAATTATAGATGCCATTAATCAGTGTAGTGAAATTGGTCACTTTTCGTCTGCCTGCAATCGGCTCTCCACCTGCATCTCGGTATGCATACCCAAATTGTCCATTGTCAATATCCTGGCGAAGTTCAAGATCAAGGCTAAAATGCTCATTGAACCGGTAACGTTGTCCGATAGTAGTCGCTATATAAGGATCGTTGGGAATAGGAGATTCTGCAAATCCGAGATTAAACCGGAAAAAATATCTTTTCCTGCTATCGCTGCTTCCGCTTGCACTGGTAAACCAATAAGGAGTTTTGCGGATCATTCTACCTGGCGTGCGCAAATCGAAATAATCCCTTTGCCAATCGGGTTGCCAGTTAAAGTTGATACTCAGGTCCCAGAAGTTTTTAAAGAACCAGAATGCCCTCGCCTGAATGGTGAAATTGGAGTATGCAAAAGGTTTATAGAGATAGGTAGGTGTAAGGGTTAGGCTGTAGTTATAGCTGAGGAATTTTTTAGTGGGTGTAAACTGGTTATAGCTGATTCTTCCCACAGTAGTAACTTCATTTGGTGCCAATAAAAACCCAAGGTCATTGGCATCGTATTTATCTGATTCAACAACATTTTGAAACAGGTATTGGAGTTTGCCACTTACTTTAGCGTAGGATAAAACATGGGTAAAACCACTATAAGGATCTTTTCCGGTAATATTACTGAATCGGCCACTCCATTTAAAATTATGCCGGTTGCTTTTATCAAACAGGTTTAAATCTGCCGAGCTCACATTTGCATTTCTTGCTCCCCCGCTTCTCCATACATTGGTATTAGTAAAAGTAAAAGATGACCTGTTAGCCAATGCCTGGTCAAAAACCATGATATTATAATTGGTCAAAGGCTCTGTTTCAATCTGTGTAATGGCTCCTGTAGTTTTGTTCTCTATTTCCGCATACATGGGCGCTGCAAGTGCGTTAAAAATGCCGATACCCAGTTTCTTTTTATTCCTTCCGGAAAATTTTGATGCATTGTATAGTTGTGTGATCCCAGGATTAGAAAGTAGTTTCAGGTTTGGATCATTGTTTACCATATTCCGCACAGTATTATACCCTCCTGGTGTATTACCGACCCTTCTTGAATAAAACAACCCTGCTTTATTAAACAGTTCAATACCTTCTGTAAAAAAAGGCCTGTTCTCCTGAAACTGCACTTCAAATGGAGATAGATTAAGCACTACGTTATCTGAAATTACCTGCCCGAAATCGGGTACCAATGTTGCATCCAGGGTGAAGCTTTCGTTGATGCCATATTTAAGGTCCATGCCGCCGTTTCGCAGAAATTCTGTTTTTGTAGGATTCTTTGCATAGGGAACGATCCTTGTTCCAGCAGTAACATAGGGAAGAAAAGAGAGTCGCAATGGGGGTAAAATATTTTTTATCCCCTTGATATTTCCGAACTGGTTTACAAAACCATTTTGGTTAGGGTCTACTTTATTCCAATAAGAGCTTTCATTATTTCTACGGCTGTATCGTTGAAAATTTATGCCCCAGTCTTGTATTTCTTTTTTTGAAAATCGAATAGCTGAATAAGGTATTTTCATTTCAACCGACCATCCATCTTCCTGTATATGTACCCTGCTTTCCCAAACAGCATCCCAGGTATAATCGGAAGGAGGACCAAACTGCGAGTTAAGACTGGGTAATAGTCTGCCGTCTGATTGCACATTTCTTGAAGTTACCAGGAATTGAAACCCATTCTGGTCGTCGTTATAGGTATCAAGGAATACGCTGAAATAATCTACATCATTTCTTTGTTCTCCATCTCTTGAGGTAAGTTGTTTTCTGATCAGTGTAGGATCGTCGTAAAGATAGGCGCCAATATAAATTGCCTGGTCGTTGTATAATACGTGCACAATCGTTTTTTGGCTTGCGGGAATACCGAATTGAGGGCTATTGAGTATGAAGCTATCTGCCCTTGGAGCATCTTTCCATGCTGATTCTTCCAGGCGACCGTCGATTTTGATGTTCGTGTTTATTTTTAATGCGGATACAGATCTTTCCTGAGCTTGGGTTGGGGCAATAGAAGTATAGCCCATGAAGGCAAGCAATATTGTTAGTTTTCTCATCTAGCGCAAAAATAGTAGATCAACCTTGCTGATCAATTAAATTGTACCAGCGGCAGAAAAAGAAACTCCCGGTTATAAATGCAACCGGGAGTTTAAAATGGTTTTCTTTGAGCCTGTTTCTGATTTATTCTACCAGTTTCTTATGGCTCTTAGTTTAATTTTTTCTTCAGTGTGGTTACCTGTTCTTGAAGGTTATTCACCATGCCGGCGAGTTGGTTTACATCCCAACGTGGGCCTGCGTTTGCTTTCTGGAGAATATATACTGCTTTCCAAACTTCAAGCACATCTTCAGAGCTTACATTATAGGGCTCATATTGTGGATTATCGCTGATCAGGGTGATTTTATTTTTCAGTCGATTGTTTTTCATGATGCGTTTGTAGACAACCCCTTCATTTTTGGATAATACGACATAGGTATTGCTGTTTTTCACATCTTCAAGGTCTTCCACTTTTTCACCTACGATTACGCTTCCACTTGGTGTGGGTAGCATACTGTCTCCAATTATTTCAAACGCCCTGTATTGACCGGGTGATAGCATGGGCAGGGTAAAAGTATTCAGTTCATCAACAAATTCAGGATCTGCATAACCTGCCAGATAGCCTGCTGCAGCTTTTACAGGTACAAACCTTACTTCTGCAACTGATGCTTCCATTTTAAGCTGTCGGCGTTTTTCCATATAGGAGCCTCCAGATTTGGCTGCAGTAAGATCTTTGAGCAGGAATTCCTCCATACTCAGTTTAAATATGTGGCAAATTTGTTTTACCACTTCCAGCCTTGGTTCCGCCCGCTCTTCTTCGTAGGCCCCTACCAGTGACCTTTTAATATTGAGCTTATTGGCGAACTCCTCCTGTGTCCAGCCACGAAGCTTGCGGAGGTAGCGTAAATTCTTTCCGGCATTTGACATAGCTAACTGATTTAGCCGCAAAATACTAATTTTTTTAGTTTTACCAAATTTATTTTTTACCCCCCCCCTTTAGCAATGATTGCAGCAAACAAGCAAAACCGGCACAATTCTGAATTTTGAATTCTGAATTTTGAATTTTGAATTTTGAATTGAATTAGTGGCTATATGGAATTAATCAGGCTTACCTATAAGGTTTTCCCATACAATACATCCCGATCCCATCCCGATCCCATCCCGATCAAATACCCATTAACTCCCACCCTTTATAAGATGGGGAATAATAGGACTTTAATAGGTTTTTATACCAATTTTTAGTCATGTTTCACGTAAAGCAATACCCAAGCATTCCCGTTAGTACAGTATAAATGGTGGGATTTTAGGACTGTACCCTCTTAGTTTTAAGTATTTGACAATTCACCATTCATTGTTGTCCGGGGAAATTTGACCGCGAGCTATAGTTGTGCGTATGATGGA
>CAZTCS010000041.1:0-27675 GCA_964611995.1 uncultured Sediminibacterium sp.
GACTAAAAAAGAGTATGAATCGGTTAGAATGGTAGCCCTCGATCATGTGTGGAGCGCGATCCGTTTTAAAAGAACCGAGAAAATCCCCAATCGCTCCCGTGCTTTCTCAGAAGTGAAAAGCCAGGAAATAGGCGTTGATTTCGAAAAAAGACTTGTAGTAGCCCCCGTTGAACTGGAAAGGCTCTTTACAAAGCATGAAGAAGCTAAGGATTTCTTTAGCTCTTTATCCTTCACCAACCAGAAAGAATATGTAACCTGGATTCAAGGCGCTAAAAAGGAGGAAACCAAGCAAAGAAGACTCGAAACCGCCCTAGAAAAACTACTGGCCGGTAAAAAGAATCCTTCAGAGAAATAGGGAAAAAAAATCAAAATTCAAAAATCAAAATTCAAAAATAAAAAATCAGAGATCAGCGATCATAGATCAAACCTCTCTAAGTTGTTTCTGCTTCCAGCGCTTCTTTTATTTTGATTTTTGTTTTTTCGGGAAGGGTTTCGGTGCATTCGCTGTGTTTGGCATGGTCGGCAATGATGGCCGATTGTTCTTCGAAGAAGCGGCATAAGCTACAGATCACCAAATGGGAGCGCAGTTGGATCTTTTCGATCCAGTTTGCTTTACCCGCTTCTTTTTTTGAGCTTAGGTAAGTTGCTTTTTTACAGCTTATACTAAACAATCCCATGCGCTTTATATTATTTAAGGTTGATCCAGTTTTTTTCAAGGCAGGCCCTTAATCCAAGTTTGGCCCTGTGTATTAATACCCAGTAATTAGACGGCGTAATACCCAGCACCTTACAGATTTCATTGGCATCCAGCTCATCCATATACTTCATCACAAATACCTGTTGTTGAACCTGCTGTAATTTCTGCTTGCATTTCTCAAACACCGAGAAGAATTCTTTTTGACTCACCGGGTCCGAGGCTGCGGCACCCCAATTAAGCGGTTTGTCTGATTCGGTCCAATGTTCCTTCTCATCAAAAAACCGATCGGTCGCATCGCTTTCGGAACTGGTTTGTACAATCTCTTTGGCCTTTTTGCGATAATGATCGATGATCTTATTTTTCAATATGGTAAAAAGCCAGCTTTTTTCTGAAGCTTCCCCTTTATATCCATCTTTCGCTCTCCAGGCACTGAGAAAAGTTTCCTGCACCAGATCCTCTGCCACCTGCGCATCATTCACCCTTGGCTTAGCATAGCCATAAAGCGCATCCGCGTAGTTATTAATCCATTGATCCGGTTGAAGTTGATGCAACATCTTTAGTGATTTGGTGACCGCAGAAAGCAGATGGCAGATGTGAGATCTCTGATCTCTGATGTCGGATTTTTAATCTTTGATCTTTGATTTTTTGATCTTTGAATTCAACATCCTACCATCTAAATCAGACATCAGACATCACACATCAGACATCTGCGATCTGACATCTGCGATCTGACATCAGAGATCAGAGATCAGAGATCAGAGATCAGAGATCTCCGTTTGATTTCCCACGCAATGTAGTATTTTCTTCCACTATCTTATGCTGAAAAGTGGCCTGAAATATTCTAAATCAGTATTTTAAGCGCATTTTCCATTTTTTGGAATTTATCCATTTATTGTGTTTTTTCCTTAAATTGGTAGAGTAGCCTTTTTGAGGGTGCTTTTTGTTAATATGATTTTATGGAGACATTCAAAATTTTTATAGTAGAAGATGATCCCTGGTATGGAGAAATATTGGCTTATCACCTTGGATTGAACCCAGACTATCGGGTAACCCGTTATGAAACAGGCAAGCAGTGTTTGGAAAACTTATCGGCAAAACCCGATCTGATTACTATTGATTTTTCACTTCCAGACATGCGGGGCGATGAATTGTTTAAAAGAATCAAAGAGCTGAATCCTGCGATCCCGGTAATTATTATCAGCGCCCAGGAAGAAGTGTCTATTGCAGTGGCGCTATTAAAGGCAGGTGTTAATGATTACCTGGTGAAAGATGAAGCTACCAAAGACTTGCTATGGAACAGTGTAATTCGAATACGTGAAAACCAGACCCTTAAAAAGGAAGTAGAGCAATTGCGGGAAGAGCTTGGTCAAAAATTTGTCTTTCATAAAACCATTATTGGACAAAGTGAAAAATTGAACAAAATTTTTGCCATGATGGATAAAGCAACCAGAACCAATATTAATATCTCCATAACTGGAGAAACAGGTACTGGTAAAGAAGTGGTGGCTAAAGCAATACATTATAACAGCAATCGAAAGCGAAAGAATTTTGTAGCTGTAAATATGACGGCTATCCCCAGAGAGTTGATTGAAAGTGAATTGTTTGGTTATGAGAAAGGGGCATTTACTGGTGCACTTGCCAGAAAAGTGGGCAAATTTGAAGAAGCAAACGGTGGTACTATTTTTTTGGATGAAATAGCTGAAATGGACCTAAGCGTGCAAACAAAATTACTGCGTGTATTGCAAGAGAGAGAAGTAACACGAGTAGGTGGTAATGAGCAGATAAAGCTAGACGTAAGACTCATTGTTGCTACACATAAAAATCTTGCAGAGGAAGTACAAAAAGGCAATTTTAGAGAAGATCTTTATTTCCGGATAATGGGTTTGCCCATTGAACTGCCTCCGCTTCGTGAACGTGGAAACGACATACTCATACTTGCAAAACATTTTACAGAAGCATTTGCAAAGGAAAATAAGTTGGGAACAATACAGTTTTCAAAAGAAGCAAAAGATAAATTATTGCAATACCCTTATCCAGGAAATGTACGTGAATTGAAAGCCATTATCGAGTTAAGTGTGGTGATGTGTGAAGGCAATGAGATAAAATCGGACGATATCACATTTACTTCGGTTAAAACAAACGAAGTGTTTTTGCAAGACGATAAAACACTTCGGCAATATACGGCTGATATCATCCAGCATTTCCTTATCCGCAATAATAATGATGTAAAAGAAACAGCAAAAGCATTGGATATAGGAAAGAGTACAATCTATAAAATGATACAAACAGGGGAGTTGAATTTGAAATAATTTTCCAGTATATGGAATTTAGTTCCAAATATGGGAAAATATGTTTTATTGTGCATTTCTAAGTAATTGATAAACAATAGTTTAGAATTTTAATAAAATTGGCTTTCATTTTGCCACTAGGGCGACTTAAGTAAAACTTTTATGAAGACATCAGTTTACCGACTATTGGGCGATTTATGGGAAATGCATGTTAAGAGTAACCTTATAAATGAGAATAAGGTATCACTTGTTTTATGCTTTGCATCTAAAACCATGTTACAACAGCCTAATGCTTATAAACATGTTAGGGACAAGTTTCCTGTAGCCGAAATTGCGCTATGCAGTACATCGGGAGAAATATATCATGATCAGGTTGAAGATCATTCATTTGTAGTAGCAGCAATAGAGTTTGAAACTACTAAAGTAGTAGCAGCATCGGTAAACGTAAAAGATTACAGTAACAGCTATCTGGCTGCAGCCAGCTTAGCAAAACAATTACCACAAGTAGATCTGGCACATGTTCTTCTTTTTTCTGATGGTAGTCTCGTAAATGGTAGCGACCTCGTTAAAGGTTTAAGCACCCAAATAAATAAACAGGTATTGGTTACTGGTGGACTTGCAGGTGATGATGGTGATTTCAAGTCTACGTTGGTGGGATTAAACAAACAGCCAACTGAGGGTGAAATTGTAGCTATTGGATTGTATGGTAAAAACATACAGATCGCACATGGCTCACAGGGTGGTTGGGATCAATTTGGACTGGAAAAAAGGGTGACGAGCGCATCTGGAAATGTACTGTTTGAAATTGAGTATCAAAACGCATTAGAGCTTTATAAAAGATACCTGGGGGAAGAGTCAAAGAACCTCCCGGGCTCTGCATTGTTGTTTCCTTTGTCGGTTACTATGCCAGGCGCACGTAATGCGGTTGTTAGAACAATTTTATCTGTTAATGAAACAGAGAAGAGTATGACTTTCGCCGGTGATGTACCTGAAGGATCTTATGTGCGTTTCATGAAAGCAAACTTTACCAAATTAACTTATGCTGCTGCTGAAGCTGCTGAATTGTCTTTGCCAGATAAAAGCAGGTATCCTGATTTTTCTTTATTAATTTCCTGTGTAGGTAGAAAGTTGATTTTAGGAAACAGGACTGTTGAAGAAGTGAAATCAGTAGGAAAAACATTCAACAACCAAACCATTATGGCCGGTTTTTATTCGTATGGAGAAATATCTCCTTTCCAGGAGGGTGGTAGTTGTCAGTTGCATAATCAAACTATGACGATTACTTCCTTTTATGAAACAACTGAATCTTAAAATTCCATACGAATATTATGTACGGAATAGTAAATAAAGCGATACAGGATCTGATCACAGCCAAATTTGGAATGCCTGTATGGGAAACAATTAAAGAAAAAAGTGGTATCGAAATAGATTTTTTTCTCAGTAATGAACCTTATGATGACAGAATAACTTATCAGTTGGCAATAGCTGCCGCTGATGTGGTAAATATGAAAGTTTCGGATATCTTTTTTTCATTCGGAGAATGGTGGGTTTTGAAAACTGGAAAAGAAAAATATGGGAGTATGATGGAATCCGGCGGTAAGAATTTGAAGGAATTTCTGGTAAATCTTCCCTTGTTTCACAACAGGGTAATGCTTATGTATCCAAAATTAACACCACCGGAATTCAAAGTAAGTAACCTCGAAGCATCATCCATACATATACATTATTTTTCAAAACGGGAAGGGTTGCAGGATTTTGTACGTGGTTTACTTCATGGATTAGCAATTATGTATGAAGTTGAGGCAAAAATAGAATTATTGCAAAGCAGAAATGATGGAGATACACATGAAATTTTTAAAGTAAGTTGGTAACAATGTCAGATCAGTTTTTTTTCACCCAGGAACGCATGAACCGTCTTTTCCCTTTCTACCTTAGGGTAAATAAGGCAATGGAATTGGTTTCATTCGGGAGCTCAATCGAAAAGATGAGTGGTTTAAAAAAGCATGCATCATTCAGCCAATATTTTAACATCGTTCGTCCACAGGTAACTGATACCAGTTTTAGCGCAATGTTGCATCTGGAAAATCAATTGGTTATTATAGAAGCTTTTGGGAACCCTAAAACTACATTAAGGGGGCAATTTGAATATTTTGCAGAAGGAGAAGAAATATTATTTGTTGGTTCTCCATGGATCAGCTCAGTAGAAGATATCAAGGAAAGAGCCTTGGTGATTGATGATTTTGCTAATCATGATCCATTGATTGATCTGCTGCATGTTTTGAAATCAAGAGAGATTACAAACGAAGATTTAAAAGAGTTGATCGTTACCATCAATACCCAAAAGAAAGAATTACAAAAAGCGAATAAAGAAGCCCACGATATTGCCTTATTCCCTACACAAAGCCCTGATCCCTTAATTAGGATTAATTTTTCCGGAGAAGTGCTGAGGAATAATCCGGCTGCTGCAAGACTCGATTTTTTTGAATATAATAATAAGGTTTACCGAAACGATGTTTTTTTTACCATCGTAGCAGCCAAGATTGATAAATCAAATCCACGATGGATAATAGAAGCCAAATCGGATGGGCGCGATTATTCATTTGTTTGTGTACCAATGATGGATGAGGGGTATGTGAATGTTTACGGAAGAGATATTACCCAGCAGAAAAAAGACCAGCAGCAACTTGAACGATTGTCGCTTGTTGCTAGTGCCAATAAACATGGTGTGCTATTTACAAATCCAAACGGTCAAATTACCTGGACCAATGAAGGCTTTTGTAAACTAACAGGATATAGTCAGGAAGAAATAATAGGCAAATCGCCTGTAGAACTTTGCAGAGGCCCATTAACCGATGATCAATCATTGGCTAAAATCCTGGAATCATTTTTTAGAGGAGAAGGATTTAGTACTGAAATTATTTATTACCGAAAAGATAAATCATGGTTTTGGGGCCGATCTGTAAGTCAGCCAGTGTTAAACAAGGCCGGACAAATAGTTGAATTTTTTGGGTTTATTGAAGATGTTACCGATGAAAAAGTAAGTGAAGAAAAACTCCGGGTACTTTCGCAGATAGTTGAAGACAATAGCAATGCAGTTATTATTACTGATAAGGAAGGAAAGATAACATGGGTGAACAAAAGTTTTGTTACCATTACAGGTTATCCTGGAGAAGAAGTGATTGGGAAAAAACCTGGAGCATTTCTTCAGGGACCGGAAACAAATCCTTTAACGGTTTCATACCTGCGAAACCAAATTGTAAATGGAGAACCTTTTAATGCAGAAATCCTTAACTATTCAAAATCAGGAGAGCCTTACTGGGTAAGAATAGATGGACAGCCAATTATAAATGAGAAAGGCGAAATAACAGGATTCTTCGCTCTCGAAGCAGATATTACTAAGGAAAAAGAATCTGAAAGCCGATTCAGGAAAGCGCTTGAAAATATTGGCGATAATGTATGGGAACATGATTTTACATCAGGTAAAACCTATTTCTCAAAAACCAATAATGAAATACTAGGTTGCGCAACCAATGATCTCTCCAATAACCAGGAAATATGGTGGGGTAGTGTATATGAAGCCGATAAAGTATTGTTGATTGAAAACGATCGTAAATACCGAAGTGGAACAATAACATCTCATAGTCTTGAATACAGAATTGTGCATAAAGATGGTAAGATAAGATGGGTTTTAGACCGAGGTGTAGTTATTGAAAAAGACAGGAATGGTAAACCATTGCGTATTACCGGCACCCATACCGATATCACCGGTCAAAAAAACCTGGAATCTGAATTAATCAGATCCCGGGAACATGCTGAAATGCTGGCCAAAGCGAAAGAAACATTTCTGGCCAATATGAGCCATGAAATGCGTACTCCAATGAATGCAATTATTGGTATGGGAAATCAACTTAACAAAACTAACCTGGATGAGCAACAGCATTTCTATTTAAATATCATTAATCAGGCGGCCGACAACCTGCTTGTTATTATCAATGATATTCTTGATTTATCTAAAATTGAAGCTGGAAAACTCAATATTGAAAAAATAGGATTCATTCCAAGAAATGTAGTTACCAATGCGATGCAGGTAGTAATGCATAAAGCAGAAGAGAAAGGTCTGCAACTAACGAATTCTTATTGCGATAACGATATATCCTCAATATTAATTGGTGATCCTTATCGTTTAAACCAGATACTATTGAATCTGTTAAGTAATGCGATTAAGTTTACCGATAAAGGGAAAGTAGACATTCTGCTTGAACTGCTTGCTGATAATGCAGATGCTCAAAAGATACGTATTTCGGTAGTTGATACAGGTATAGGAATGGACAATGAATTTATCAACAAGCTATTTGATAAATTCAGTCAGGAATCTGATTCGGTATCCAGGCGTTATGGAGGAACTGGTTTGGGAATGAGTATATGTAAGGAACTGATAGAATTGATGAATGGTACAATTGAGGTAAATAGTACCAAGGGTGAAGGAACCTCTGTTGTACTATGTCTTGAATTTAAAAAAGGTACTAATACGGATATAACATTACCTGTAATTGATACGGTAGGTGCTGATGTGCTTTCTGGTAAAAATATACTGGTTACAGACGATAATGATATGAACAGGCTGGTAGCTTCAACAATTTTAAAACATTACGGGGCATCTGTTATGGAAGCTACTAATGGAGTTGAGGCATTGGAAACAATTACAAATGGAATAGTTGATCTGGTTTTAATGGATATTCACATGCCTGTGATGAATGGATTTGAAGCAGCACAACTAATTCGCAAAAACAATAATCCTATTCCAATTATAGCATTGACTGCTAATGTTGTAAAGGGTGAAAATGAAAAATGTATTGAGGCTGGCATGAACGATTATATTGCCAAGCCTTTTAAAGAAGATGAATTTATTAAAACAATTTCTTTCTGGCTACACAGTCAAAATAATTCAACAATGATTACAAAATTAACCAATTCAAGCACTACAGATGCTTTATACAACCTTTCAAGTTTGCAGGAAATTGCCCGGGGCGATCAGGATTTTATCCAAAAAATGATCCGGTTATTTTGCGAACAGTCTATACAAATTGTTGGTCAAATCCGTCAATCATTCAATGCCGGACAATTCAAAGAAATGGGAGAGGCCGCCCATAAGCTGAAACCTTCCATCGACAGTCTTAGGATTCACTCCCTTGAAAAAATTATCCGTGATATTGAAATGGCCGGAAAGGAAAATGCACCCACAGAAAACCTGGCCGAACAAATTGGTTTTACGGAAACCAGGATAAAGGAAGTTACGGAGGAGATGAAAAAGGAGTTGGTGTAGGTTAAACCAGGATTTGGAAGCTAGTAGCCTATCAATACTATTTTAAGTGATCGATGTGCGGGAAACATAAATGGAACGCAGATTATCATGATTTTCAAGATTTATCATGATAGATCTTGAAAATCATGATAATCTGTGTTCTATCCTACGCGGCACTTACAGCATACAGCCAAATTTCCCCGGATAGTACCGGCTCCGCACTCATATCCCTTTACTTAAAAGTCGTTATGTCTTTCAACATTAATTGCCTAATTTGTTGCATATCCAATCCATACTTAAAGCAACCACTATGGCAGCTGACCAGATTAAGTATACCGAACTGACTTTTCAACTGATCGTTGAATCTTCGCCAAACGCAATTATCCTGGTTAATAAGGAAGGTAAGATTGCTTATATCAATAGCCAGACAGAAAAATTATTTGGGTATAACCGCACTGAGCTAATTGGGCAAACTGTTGAACAACTGATCCCACAACGCTTTAGCGGACATCACCCTGGGTTTCGTGACTCTTTCTTTAAAACTCCCGCGGTTAGGTCAATGGGCGCGGGAAGGGAGCTTTTCGCTTCGCGCAAAGATGGAACGGAGTTTCCGATTGAGATCGGTTTGAATCCTGTGGTAACAGTGGATGGAACCTTGGTACTTGCTTCCATCATCGATATCACCGAAAGAAAAAAAGCAGAAGAACGTTTTCGGCTCGTCGTTGAATCGGCGCCGAATGCCATGATTCTTGTTAACCATGAAGGCGTAATCACACTGGTTAACAAACAGACCGAGATACTATTTGGGTATGAGCGCAATGAGCTGGTAGGAAACAAACTTGAAATGCTGATTCCCCAACGTTTCAGTGAACATCATCCCGGTCACCGCGAACAATTTTTCAAAAAGCCGCAGACCCGTTCGATGGGAGCGGGGAGGGATTTGTTTGCACAAAAAAAGGATGGTACAGAAATACAGGTTGAAATTGGACTAAATCCGATTGAAACGGCCGAAGGACAGGTGGTACTTGCTTCCATCATTGATATTACAGAAAGAAAACTGCAGGAGATCACTTTAAAGAAACAGGTAGAACTGGAAACTAAAAACAAAGAACTGGAACAGTTTGCCTATGTTGCTTCACACGATCTGCAGGAACCTCTTCGTACTGTTTCCAATTATATGCAGGTTATCGAAGAAGATTATGCCAATCGCATCTTGGATGAACAGGCATTGAAATATATTCATGCTGTTAATAATGCCACCAACAGGATGAGTATGCTGATTAAGGCCCTGCTTGATTTTTCAAGGCTGGGCAATAACCGCACATTAGTGAATACGGATTGCAATGTGTTGATACGAGAAGTGCTTGCAGATCTGCAAACCATTATACAGACATCTAATGCCAAGATACACGTGGCCGATCTTCCCGTGATCAATATTTATGAGACCGAAATGCGTCAGTTGTTACAGAACCTGATTACCAATGCAGTAAAATTTTGTCGCAAAGGTGTTGCACCTGAAGTATGGATCGATGCGCAAAAATCGGCAGACGGGAAATGGCAGTTCTCGATAAAGGACAATGGTATCGGTATTGAAAGAAAACATTTTACCCGCATATTTGAAATCTTCCAGCGCCTGCATACGGTGGAAGAATATGAGGGTAACGGTATTGGATTGGCCAACTGTAAAAAGATTGTGGAACTTCATCAAGGTGAAATGCAACTTGAATCTGTTCCCGGAGAGGGTAGCACTTTTCTATTCACTATTCCACCTTTAGTTTTATGAGTACCGGAAAACCAGGCTGCATCATGCTGATCGATAATAACCCGGATGATAATTTTTATCATTCCCGTGTCATTAAAAAAAAGGACCCTTCTGTTGAAGTTTTGGTGATGTCTTCTGCAACAGATGCACTTGACTATCTGCAGACAGCCGATGAAAATAAGCGGCAACCTGACCTGATCTTCCTTGATATCAATATGCCCGGAATGAATGGATGGGATTTTATGGAAAGGTATCAACTACAAATGCCTAAGTCTGAAGGTGAAGCACCAGTCATCATCATGCTAACTACTTCAGAAAATCCTGATGACAGAAGAAGGGCGATGCAATCGGGTGCAATTACTGATTACATGACCAAACCCTTAACGCTGGAGATGCTTGCTTTTATTGATATCAATTTTTTTTAATCAATTATTTTTTTTTGTATATTTAGTATTGGTAACTCCCCCTTTAGCCCATTTTACTGCATATTGTCAGATTAACCCTTAAGGCGTATGGAGCATCCACTCAAGATATTATTACTGGAAGATAATCCTTCAGATGTACTCACCTTGCAAAGGCTATTAAAGAAAGAAGGATTGCTCTTTGAATGCCGTGTAACTTCTAATAAAGAAGAATACATCAGGGCTTTGGGTGAATTTGATGCGGACATTATTATTTCCGACAATACCTTGCCTGGGTTTAATGCCACTGAGGCATTGGAAATTTATCATGCGCAATCACTTTCAATTCCATTTATCCTCGTTACAGGCACGGTGTCGGAAGAATTTGCGGCAGGGATTATTAAACTTGGTGCGGATGATTATATTTTAAAAGACAGGCTGGCCAGGTTACCTACTGCCATTGAAAGTGCGCTCCGGCAAAGAAAGGCAGAAAGAGAAAAACAGGAAGTGATTGAAAAACTCAAACTCTCCGAAAAAAACTTAAGTACCATATTTGAAAATACAACGGAAGGATTCATCTTAACAGACAAGGATTGCATCATAAGGGCCTTTAACGAGAATGCTAAAAAATATACACGATTTCATACACCTACTCTTTTGTATGTAGGTGGTAATCTTTATGATTTTATTGAACCATCCAGAACCGCTTATGTAAAAGAACTGATCAATAAAGTACTGCAGGGTGAAAAGATTCAGTATGATCGCCAATACGATAAAAATGATAGCGGTATATGGTTGAATTATTCTATGAGTCCTGTGTATGAAAATGGGGTTATTTCAGGAACCTGTATCACCGCAAGGGATATCACCGAACGAAAAAATGCCGAGTACCGGCAGTTAAATGAACAGAAAAAAATCAGCCGGGCGATCCTAAAGGCGCAGGAAACAGAGCGTACCCATATCGGGCAGGAACTCCATGACAATATCAATCAGATACTTGTTGTCATTAAGATATACCTGAATAAGGCGCGCAACGATCATGCTATCCTGGAAGATTCGTTAAACTACCCGATTGAATTGATTGATATTACCATTGAGGAAATCCGTTCCTTATGCAAAAACCTTGTCACACACTTCAGCTCCAACCTGGAAGAACAGGTACAATCCCTGCTCGATAGTCTCCATACCCAACTAGGCATCCAAACCAGCATGGAATATGATGTAAAGCATATCATTGACGATGATCAAAAGTTAAATATCTACCGGATATTCCAGGAACAGTTTAATAATATCATCCGACATGCACAGGCCAAACAAGTAAACGTTGAACTAAAAAGTGACGGAAAACTGGTTACCATCATGATCACAGATGATGGCAAGGGATTTGATCTTAACCTGCAAAGAAAAGGCATTGGCCTTACCAATATGATCAATCGGGTAGAACTGTTTTATGGTAAAGTAGTAATCATTACTGCACCCGGCAAAGGATGTATCATGCAGATTAGCATGCCTTTGCAAACGGAGGAGAATGGGTGATAGGGGTTAGGGGTTAGGAGTTAGGTGTAAGGTGTTAGGGGGTGCTGGGTGCTGGGTAAAATGCTTGAAGACTTACAGACTCCTAATACCTAACACCTAACTCCTAACACCTAAGGTTTTTGTCGAGGGTGATTAGTTCATGATTTTAATCAGTAGAAAAAAGTTTCGATATGCATGAAGCGTTAATGGAACGCAGATTATCATGATTTTCAAGATCTATCATGATAAATCTTGAAAATCATGATAATCTGTGTTCCATCCTACGCAAAATAAGACTAGAAAATTGTATTGATCACTATATGGGTTCTATGCCCGAAGCTCCGCTAACACACTCCGTACTTTTTCATTTGAAGTCTGCAATTGTTTCTTGATCGTTTTTGGAGAAGTTCCAAAAAGCGTCGCTAGCTCTTCTTTTTTATAACCGCCTATATGTTTTAGGATATAGATTTCTTTTTGTCTGATTGGTAAGGATTGTATCGCTTGAAAATGCAGGGTTTTTAGTTCACGATAGTAGATGGTTTCTTCTGTGGTGTTGGCTGACCATTCATCCATGGAACTCAATTGTTTTTTCTTGTGCAAGAGTGTAATACAACGATGGTATACCGAAGTGCGTAAGTAAGCCTCTGCATGTTCCATGAACTTCGGGGATAATTGATTTTCTAATAAGCGAAGAAATATATCATGCACAATGTCTTCTGCAAAAAAATTGTTTTGCAAATATCGTTCAGCAAGTTGTTGCATGGGTATATGCCAGCGATTGTAGATGTTTGTCCAGGTGGTCATGTGGTTTTTCTTGGTCGTGAAACAGTCGTATCTGCATCAACTACAGACATAGATTTACCACCTCGCAAAAGATTATTTTTTGCGAAAATTTTTTGTATATTGTTGATGCAGCGCCTGTTATATTTGTTTGTCTAACAAGCGTTCGTGTGTTCTCTCTGAAGTATGTCCGATAAGTAGCCCCAATGGGGTAATAAAACGTAAAAAAAATTTAACCCTTAACCCCCAATGTCAACATCCTTATCACAGAGTGATGCCTTATTGCTGTACCAGTTATCGACTGGTGACAGAGCTGCATTTACTGCACTCTATGAAAAATATTGGGAGTCATTATTCCTTACAGCGGCCAAGGCTTTGCGGAATGAAACAGAAGCTGCAGATGTGGTACAGGATGTATTTCTTTCACTGTGGAAAAGAAGGGCGGAATTGTCGATCAAGGGTTCACTTGAAGGATATCTTCACAATAGTGTGCGCTTTCATGCACTACATTTTATTGAGAAAAATATTACGCGTTCCGATTACCTGGCACATCTAAAAGCTGTTGCCTTGCAATACAGTGATGTTCATTTGGAACTGGAGGCCGATGCAAAGAAAATTGCGGTGGTGATTGACCAGGCAGTACGTACCATGAGCCCGAAAATGCAGGAAGCATACCGCCTCAGTCGAGAGCAGCACCTTACACACAGGCAAATTGCCGAAAAAATGCAGATATCAGAAGAAACGGTTAAAAAGCATATCCAACATGCGCTGATAGAGGTGAAAAAAGCCCTAGCGGCTTCCGGTTTTCCGCTGTGGTTGGTGGCACTGTATCTTTTAAGATAAAAAATTATTAAGTTTTTATTACCCCCTCACTGTCCTTTACCGGACAATATATAAGTAAGGCAGATTATGACGAAGCAAGCAATCAACGAAATTTTAGCTAAATGGCGCAATGGGCAAGCCACTGCGCAGGAAGAACAAATGGTAGAAGCCTGGTATGAATCGCTGGTGGCTTCGGGAGAAATTGAATTAAGCGATGCCCAGAAAGCAGACTGGAAAACACTGATCCTGCAACGAATTGAAGCGTCCATCGATCAGGAAGAGGTTATCGCGATTGCTCCGGTTCATCGGGTGCATTTCCTGAAAAGGATTAGGTGGGTGGCAGCGGCGGTACTGATTTTACTGGCTGGAATAGCATATTTCAGTTGGTTCTATGAGGCAGCGGCACCAGATAAAAAGATACTGGCATCAGCTATTGCGCCGGGAAAAGAAGGAGCGAAACTCAAATTATCTGATGGAAGAACCTTACTGATAGATAGTCTCGCAGATGGATTGATTGCAGAAGATGGACAAGTAAAAGTGTATAAGCAAAATGGACAAATCGTTTATGAGGGTAAGACGGATGAACTGGTATACAATGAAATTGTAACGGACAAAGGAAGACAATGGGCTGCACAATTACCCGATGGTTCAACTGTTTGGTTGAATGCTGCATCAAGCCTTCGATATCCTTTGCAGTTCAAAGGGAAAGAACGAATGGTAGCGATGACAGGTGAAGCGAGTTTTAATGTAGTGCATAATGATCAACAACCTTTTCGTGTACAAGTACGGGATCAGTTGGTAGAAGATATCGGAACAGAATTCAATATCAACGCCTATAACAATGAAGCAGCGATTGTCACTACTGTAATAGAAGGTATAGCTAGTGTGCAACAAGGTCAACAAAAAGTGACTGTAGCAGCCGGTAAACAAGCAAGTGAAACAAACGGTGCATTGACCATAACAGAAGCCGATACAGATAAAGCCATTGCATGGCGGAAAGGTCTATTCAATTTTGATGAAGCGGATATTAGAACAGTGGGCAGGCAATTGGAAAGATGGTATAATATAGAAGTGGTGTATGAAGCGAATCTACCTAACTACCAGTTTGGTGGAGGAACTTACAGAAATAATAACCTGCAGGAAGTTTTAAAAGTATTGGAACTGAGTGGTGTGAAATTCAAACTGGAAGCAGGTGGAGGAACAACAGTAGCTAAACTAATCGTTCTACCATAAAAAAAGGTAAACGTGCAGCGATAAATCAGGTTATCAAAAATCCACACAGTTTTGTGGGGACAAAACAAAACCGCCCGGTCTTGTACACCAGGCGGCAAAGCTTTGGGTAACCTGAGAATGAAGTCAAAACCCGGACAGGTTCAAGACTATTCAATCACCATGCCTGTCGGCAGACGGGCCCAAAACCATTGCTAAGTTATGCAATTAACTGCTATTGGCGTACCCTTTAGCCAAAAGAGGAGGAGCCGACACCAAATTTTTTTAACGATGAAATGTACGATCATTCTTTTGCTAGCAGCCTGTCTTCAGGTCAGTGCCAATGGTCATGCTCAAACCATTTCCGTTAAATTTCGTGAACTCAGTTTTGAAAAAGCATTAAAGGAAGTCGCCCGAAAAAGTGGCTACCAGGTCTTTTACCAACAGGCCCAAATCAAACAAGCGAAACCTGTAAGTATTTCTAAAGAAAATACGGATGTGAGGGAGATTTTGAATGAACTGTTCAAAGAGCAACCGTTGAAGTATGAGATTGCGAATAAGACGATTGTGGTTTCGGTGAAAGAGGAGAAGAAACAACCTGAATCTATTCATCAGGGTTTAAGCCCCGAGTTAACAGCTTTGCCACCACCTCCGATGAATATATCAGGCAGGGTAACAGATAGCACCGGGCAACCGTTAGAGAATGTATCAGTTTTTATCAGAGGAACGAGTAAAGGTACTCGGACTGATGCAGAAGGTTTTTTTTCGTTGAAGGATGTGCCCGAAGGAGCTGTTATTGAGGCTAGTTTAATTGGGTACCAGGTGTTGACTGTTAACGTTGGTACAAGAACTGCTTTTAATAACCTTGTGATGAAGCTTAAGCCAGGCGAAATTTCCAACGTTGTTGTCAAAGGTAGTACGGGCTACCAGGTTATCAGTAAAGACCATCCCGGAAGTTTTGATGTTATTAACAATGAGCTACTGAACCGTAGTGTTACCACAAACATTCTTGACAGAATAAGAGATTTGACGCCAGGAGTTTCCTTTGACAATCCTAACGATGGGCTTTTAATCAGAGGAAGAAACTCGATCTTCTCCAATGTGAGTCCGTTGATTGTACTCGATAATTTTCCTTACGATGGAGATATAAATAGTATAAATCCTAATGACATCGAAAGTGTAACCATCTTAAAAGATGCAGCATCTGCTGCACAATGGGGTGCCAGGGCAGGAAATGGAGTAATCGTGATTACTACCAAAAAGGGGAAAACGCCTAAACCCCAGGTATCTTTTAATTCCAATATTACAATCCAGAATAAGCCCGATTTTTCCAGCTTACCAATTATCTCCAGTGCCGATGCCATTGATGTGGAGAAATACCTTTTTGATCAGGGCTTTTACAATGCTGCGATCACCAATGTTTTTAACAAAACACCTTTAAGTCCTGTTCAGGAAATTCTGCTTCGTAAAAGAAACGGATTTATCACTGCTGCCGAAGCGGACGCTCTGATTGAACCTATGAAAACCATTGACTTCAGGGACGACCTTAAAAACTATTTTTACCAGAAGGCCGTTAACAGGCAACTTGCTGTGAGTGTAAGTGGCAATACCCCTGTGCATAATTATTTTATGTCTGCAGGTTGGGATCATAGTGTTGCTGGGTTGGTAGGTAACAGCAATGACAGGGTAACCTTGCTGTCAAAAAATATTTTTAAGGTAAATAGCAAAATGTCAGTTGGTGCGGATGTTAATTATGCTCAAGGTATTTCAATGAGTGGAGGAAACCCCGGCCTATCAATCAATTCTGGTGCCGGTAAAAGTCTTTACCCCTATGCGGATTTGGTTAGTGATAACGGTCAGGCGTTAAGTATTGTAAAAAACTTCAATAATAGTTACATCGATAGTGCTGGCGGAGGAAATATTCTAGACTGGAAATACAGACCCTTCGATGAAATAAATGCTTCGAATAATAAACTGACCAATAATGAATTTAGGATTAAAGCGGATCTTATATACAAACTTAACAGTTTTATTACGCTTGATGTTATGTATCAATTTCACACACGTAACTTGACTTCTACTAATGAAGCTACAATTAATGCTTATTCTACCCGTAACAATATCAATACCTTTTACCAGCCCAATGCCATCAATGATATATTAAAGTTTCCTATTCCTAAAGGTAGTATTCTTGGTTTGGTAAATTCTTATAGCATATCGCATCAAGGTAGGGCTAATTTAAGATTCAATAAATCATTCGGTAGCAATCATTTCGTTCAGGCATTTGCTGGGTTTGAAATAAAAAATTTGGCTACTACAGGGAATAATTATACTGTTTATGGCTATAATAGGGCAGGGAGCCTAGTAAATCCAAATATGGATTTTGTTACTTCTTATATAACCTATCCAAGATTATATACTACATCTCCCGTTCAGTCAACTATTTCAAATACTCAGGCGGTTTCGGAAACTTTAGATAGGTTCCTGTCATATTATTTCAATGCGTTGTATAGCTTTAAAAATAAATATAATTTCTCCAGTAGCTTTCGTTATGATGCAGCCAATCTGTTTGGTGTGAAAGCTAATCAGCAAGGGGTTCCCTTATGGTCTGTTGGGGCTGGATGGCAATTGAGCAAGGAAAACTTTTATAAGTCAAGGTTTTTGCCGGTATTGACACTGAGGGCAACTTATGGTTATAATGGTAATTATTCTCGGGCGACTACAGCATTGACCACTGCAACATCCAGCGTAAATCAATTAGGAGCACTGCAAAGCACCATTCAGAATCCACCTAATTCCAACCTCCGTTGGGAGCAGGTTCGAATGTTCAATGTAGGGCTTGATTTTGAATTTAAGAATAGGAGAGTTTATGGAAGTTTTGAAATGTATAGAAAATCTATCAAAGATCTTATGGGCACGGGGCCAATTGACCCTACCACTGGTGCCTATAACAGCGGAACTGCAGTTCCCACATTCTTTGGCAACCTGGCCAGTATGAAAGGTAATGGTTATGAACTTTCTGTGAGTGCCCTTTTATTGAAAAGGAAATTAAAATGGGAAACCACTTTTGTTTTTAGCTATGCCCAGACAGAGGTTACAGAATATTTACAACCACCTCCAACAACTGCTCCTGCTTTTATAGGCTTATCTAATTCTATTACACCCATTGTTGGACAGCCACTCTATACGATGTATGGATATGCATTTGCTGGCCTTGACCCGCTTACAGGTGATCCGCTTGGATATATGGGGAAGGAGGTAAGCAAGGATTATAACAGTATCATAAATAACACTAAAATTAAAGATCTAATTTATTTTGGCGTTATCCAACCTCCGTATTTTGGGGCTTTCAGGAATACCCTTTCTTTTGGCGATATGCAATTGTCCCTAAATATGGCTTACCGCTTTGGTCATTATTTCAGGCGAAATTCGATTAATTACACTGGTTTATTTAATAGTTGGACTGGGCATAGTGATTTTGCCAAACGCTGGAAAAAAGCCGGGGATGAAATGATTACAAATGTACCATCCATGATATATCCTACTAATTTGGCACGGGATCTTAGTTTTTATGGTAACTCCGCAGTGCTGGTAGAAAGGGGAGACTATATAAGCTTTGAGGATATTAATTTTTCTTACAATCTCACAAAAAGAACACTCAAAAAGTTACCTATAGAAAACATAAGGTTCTATTCCTATATCAGCAACCTGAATCTGCTTTTGTGGAAGGCTAACAAAGCTGGGATTGACCCCAGACTTAACGGTAGTCTGCAACAGGGGGTCAGCTATGCATTAGGCCTGACGATTAATTTTTAACTTTTCAACTTTCTTAATAATGAAACAGTTTTTTGTAAGACATATCTATTCCAATAGTGGGATATTATATTATTTATTAGCATTCATTTTATTTATAACAATCGAATCCTGCAAAAAGACTGATTTTTTATCAGGGAAGCCGGACCAAGGGCTAATCACACCACAAACTTTGGAAGAATTTCAGAGCCTTTTAGATAACGTAGGAGTAATGAATGGAACTGTAGGTTCTGGTGTTACTCCTGCTTTTGGAGAGGTTGGAGCTGATAACTATTATTTCCATACTAGTCAACCACTACCTGTTTATTTAGCATTAGAGCAAATTTATAAATGGAAAGACCATATAGTCTCTAATATTCGTTTCTTAGATTGGGATATACCTTACCGTGCCATTTTTTACTCCAACGTGGTATTGGATGGACTGTCCACCCTAGATGCTGCGAGCAGCAAAACAGATGCTTATAATAATGTAAAAGGCAGTGCTTTGTTCTTTCGTTCGCTAATGTTCCACCAACTTGCACAGGTATTTGCAGTTCCGTATGATAAAGCAACGGCCTCAGCAGATTTAGGTCTGCCCTTGAAACTGCTATCCGATATTAACGAAAGACCATCGCGGGCTACAGTTAAGCAAACCTATGACCGAATCATTGCCGATTTACAAACAGCCAAGAATCTTCTTCCTTCAACCCCTCTCTATAAAACTAGACCTTCAAAACCAGCTGTTTCAGGATTATTGGCCAGAGTGTATCTTTCAATGAATAACTATGACAGTGCATGGAAATATGCCAATGAATGTCTTGGTGTTTACAATACATTAATTGATTTTAATGATAACTCCGTTGTGAATTTTTCAGGATCCCCGGGTATAAAGCAGACATACAATGCGGAAATTATTCTTTATACAAATATGCTTAACGCGCAGATTTCTGCAATTATGCCTAATGCTAGTAGCACTCGTGTAGATTCTGTTTTATATAATTCGTATAGCAATGATGACCTTAGAAAACAAGTTTTTTTTAGCAATGCTAACCCAGTAAATACTGGAAATAATTTTAAAGGAAGTTATGCTTCATCGACCAATGCATTATTTTCTGGAATTGCTGTGGACGAAGTTTATCTAATTAGGGCAGAATGTTATGCAAGAAGTGGTAATGTCACAGAAGCAATGAATGATCTGAACACGTTACTGTTAAAGCGATGGAAACAGGGATATTTCACACCATTTACGGCTAGTAGTCCTGCTGAGGCTCTTTCAAAAATTCTTATTGAAAGACGTAAGGAATTGGTATTTCGGGGGTTACGTTGGACTGACCTTCGGCGGCTGAATAAATTGGGAGCAAATATTACATTGACTAGAAATTTTGGTGGTGAAACGTTTACCCTAGCGCCCAATGATAAAAGGTATACTTATCTAATACCAGTTGAGATAATGGACTTTAATCCCAATTGGCCGCAAAACCCACGGTGATGTACCATAAAAAAGGAAACATTTTATTAGAGACATGAAAAGAACTATGTCTAAATTAATTATGGTTGTGTTTATTCTCCTTGATGCGTGAATAATTCAGGCTGAACAATGCCGAAAGGGAAAGCCTTAATTAGAAATTAACAATTACTGATCGATTAAATTTATTTTTATGCGTTCTTTCTTATTTCTTTTCTTTCTACTTCATTTTTTATTTTCTTCAGCACAAAACCCGGATATCCAAATTGGTTCTTCAAAAATTGATACATCTGCCCTTGAACCGATTAAAATTGGAGAGAAGGTTCCTGATATATTTTTCAACCACATGGCTAACTACAAAAAAGCCTCAGCTTATCTTTCTGATTTTAAAGGAAAACTAGTCGTGCTTGATTTTTGGAGTACCTCTTGTGTAGTGTGCATAGCACAATTTCCTAAACTTACGAAGCTACAGGAACAATTTGCCAGTCAATTACAGATATTGAGTGTTGGTTTTGACGGGCACAAAAAAGGGAGCATCAAAGATTTCCTTGAGAAAAATAAGGGAAAAAAGTATGAAATGCCTTTGGCAACTTCAATTCAATCATTTGAGGAAGATAAACTATTGTTGACACTGTTTCCTTCAATAGGTTTCCCACATTTGGTCTGGATCAATAAGGATGGCGTACTTTCCGGACTAACCGATCATTTAGCTCTTACAAATGATAATATAGTAAAGGTGGTCAATGGCGGTAACCTAGCTGATATTTCAAAGGGGAATAGGGTAAATATTACAAAAGAACCATTCTTGATTTTGCCAGATACCAAAACAGGCATATATACAACATTTGGATCGGTTTTCACAGGTTACAAGAAAGACTATACCGCAGGATTTAATTTTGGATACCAGTATGATTCTTCTATTATTCGCATTTTTGATGTTAACAATACGGTATTTAGTTACTATCTGAACACTTATAAATCTGAATATCCTTGGCTAAACTCGAAGCGAATCCTTGTCGAGACAACTCGGAGCGATTTTTACAAAGATTGGTTTGATTATAGCAATTCAAAGATCAGAGATGATGTTGCTTTTCGAGAGTTTGCAAAGAATAATCTTGTTTGCTACGAACTGATTTTACCTAAGACCAAATCAAATAGCGAAAATGTTTACCGCTATATTATTCAAGACTTAGACATGTACTTTGGTATACAAAGTCGGATTGAGAAAAGAAAGGTAAAGTACCTTGCTCTAATCAGGTCTTCTAAAGCTGAGAAATTTAAATCAACAGGAAATGGAAATTCACCCTATGTCCTTAGATCAAAGAGCAAAAGTTTTGATTCACCAGACACCTTGCAAATCTTTAACACTAAAGTGTCAGAAATTGTACGCTTTCTGAATAGTCAAATACGGTTTAGTTCGAATTTATCGATTATTGACGAAACTGCATATAATAATCCAATCGATATAAATGTTACGGTCTATAATGGAGAATCCTCCGTTAGTCAAATACGAGCATATCTGTCTAAATACGACCTTGACTTGATAGAAAAAGAAATGGAAATGGAAATGCTGGTTTTGTATGACAAGAGATGATACTTGGAACTTTTAACTTCTTCAATTATAATAAACACACATTTATGAGTAAAATAATTTTTTGTTTGACTATTGTATTCTGGTTGTTTGCCTGCAAAAAAGACCATGCGGAATATAAACAAGTGGCTACAGTTAATGTAATACATGCAGGGATTGACGTAGGTGCCATCAAGATCAACACATCTGGTCATGCCTTGGATTTTCAATCCGAAGGCACCACTATAAACTATAGTGCCAGTAAACTGATGTTTCCGCCTGTTGGTACAATGATGATCCAAGTAGTACCTGCTTCAGATATTAGCAGAAAGATCGTTAATGCTAGTTACATTGTTTTGCCTAAATTATACACCCTTTATATTGCAGGTACATCGAAGGTGGTGGATACAATTTTTAATGAGGAGGTGAATTTCCCGCAGTCAGTCCAGTTTCCAAATGTTCCTGATAGTATTGTAAACGTCAGGTTTATCAACCTGTCGCCAAACAGTGTGCCTTTAAAAATAAAATTGGTGTCATCAACATCAAATGAAGTGGATAATCTACCCTACAAAGGAATCAGTGAATGGAAGATTTATAAAGCTGGTCCTGCGGCAACGACCACTTACTCATTTCAAATCAGGAATGCTGCAACAGATGCTTTGATTACAACTTACAATTTCTCAGCTAATGCAACCAATCGTTTCAAAACGGTGGCCTTAATTATTAAGGGATTGCAGGGAACAACATCCGGTACAAATGCATTTGGTGTGTTTACTGCAAATTATTTTTAGAATTTAAGATATGCCACATATGCAAGCCAAGGTAAATAGGTGCTCTTAATAAATAGTCTCATCTAAATATTATCATAACATGCAAAGACGAAAATCATTTCTCATTGCTTTCTGTCTGTTTAGTTCAATTGTATGCTTTAGCCAGAAACCTGTCAGTTTTTCTTATTCTGTGAAAAAAAAAGTAGAAAAGAATTATGAAGTACGTATTACTGCTACAGTGGAAAAAGGCTGGCATATATACAGCCAAGGCACTCCAGATGGAGGCCCTTCCCCTACAGTGATCAACTTTTCCAAAAATCCACTTGTGGAATTGAATGGTAAAATCAAGGAAGTGGGTGATATGCACAAAAAATTTGAAGAAGTGTTTGATGTGAATGTGCATTACTACGATAATAAAGTAGAGTTTATACAACTTGTTAAGTTAAAATCAAGTGCTAAAACAAATCTTAGTGGTACTATTGATTATATGGTTTGTAACAATGAACAATGCCTGCCACCGAAGACGATATCTTTTTCGGTAGCTATCCTATAGGTATGTAATTGACCAAATTCGACCAATACAAACTGTAATAATTATTTTATTCGATAGAATGTAAATCACACAGATGAAAAGACTCTTTTGGCCATGCCTAATTTTATTGTTTTGTTCCTTTATGGTTGCAAATTCACAGTATGGTGTAAAGGAGAATAGCGGCTTTACCCTTAAGGGTAAAGTAAGCGGGGTGAAGGATGGAACAATGATATATCTCATTGAGAACTCATCTAAAGATACGGTGAGTAGGGCTGCTATTAAAAAGGGAATGTTTACCCTAACAGGTAAGGTAAAGGAAGGTACAGAATACTTTTACCTTAGGATTGACAATGCTGTATCCTCAAAAAGATCCCAGGAGTTTTTATTAGTTAACAAGAAACTTTCACTTACTGGCGATATAGGAAAATGGCCCATTTTACGACTAGATGGTTCATCGCCTAATGATGACTATAAATCCTTCGTTGCGTTATGGGAAGAGCTTAGTCAACCTATCACTACTACAAAAAAATCATTGAACGATGTTGTCCGAAATATTAACCTGAGTAAAAGAGACAATAACGAGTACGTACTGGTGTCTTTGCAAGCAAAGAAGGATTCTATAGAAGGGTTAATAAAAACAAAGGAAAGCGAGCGATTGAGTGGGGTAAGAAAATTTATTGAAACGCATGCCTATTCGCTTTATGTACCCGACATTATTCGCAGGATAGAGGGCTTTTCTCATTCGGAGCGTGAAAACATGTACCAAAAGTTGACTCCTGATGCGCAACAAAGCCATTTTGGGAAGCAGCTAAAAGCAGACATTAATTTGGCTAAAATGCAAGAACTGGTAAGGGCTGGAGCCATTATTCCGCAATTTAATGTATTGCCCATCGGTCAATCAGAGCAATCTATCTTAACCATCGCTGCAAAGAACAAACTTACACTTATTGATTTTTGGGCCAGTTGGTGCAAACCCTGTCGGGAGCAAATACCAAATCTTAAAAAGGTTTATGCAGCCTTTCATCATAAGGGGTTGGAAGTACTCGGAATTGCTCTTAATGACAGGGAGCCCGATTGGAAGAAAGCTATGGAAAAAGAAGCAATCCCCTGGTTAAATGCAAGGGATGCAGATTTGCACATTGCTAAAATATTTCACGTCCCAGCCATTCCAGGTTATCTTTTAATAGATCAACATGGTAAATTAATTTCATTTTATTGTTCCGGTTCCGAAATTCCCTCGTTTGGCCCTGCTATTAAAGGAGAACAATTGTACAACACTATTGATTCGCTATTGAAGAATATGTAATTGAGTAAATATTTTAATCCAAAAGGATCGGTGATTAGCGTTGTTCATCGGTCCGTTTTCTTCCTGTAAAGAAAAAATGTTTTAAGCGCAATCTTAAAAGGAATTTGAACTATTATTAAGCATCTGGATACTTACGCTCAAATTCGTTCAAAAGCACAGGGAAAAACGCCTTAAAATCAACATATTTACCCGGAATTTCGAATTCTTTTTTTATAATATCCATAAGTAAAGGAACAAATACATAAAACGAGCCTCCGGTAATTCGTTTCATTTCATTTTCAACACTCATTTTGCCCGTTCTCACCCGGAGAAAACTGGTTACGGCCTGCGTAACATTTTCATTCAGGTACATGGACCAACCCATATTTTGGGCCTGTTTTTGCATCAGGCTGTCGCGGTCAAATATATATTTCAGCCGATTTACCTGGTCTTTGTATTGTTCAAATATTTCATCGAGGTATGCATGTCCCATTTCATGCCATACTAACTGCGATGTCCATATCGGTGCATAAAAATTGGGCGCAATTTCATCGGATGCTTTACTTCCAGCAATATTTCCAAAGGCAACCATTACAACCATTGAATTTTCGTAAACAGGATTTACCTTTTTCATATCAACAATGGTATAAGAACCACAATTAAGGGCACCTGGCGTAATCATGATTTCCTTTTTCGGAATAAACCGGTAAAAACTATCGAGTACCGTGAGCATCTTTTGCTCCTGCAGGTTTCGCTCAAAAGAATTTATCCATTGCTGGTATGCTGACTTATGTTTTTTATAAAACTTTTTAAACCGGGTATCTTTTGAAAAATCCAAACAAGCGCGAAAATAGTCCTGGATCTGTTTTTTCGAAAAGTATTTTTCATAGCCCAATAAGGAGTTTATGTCAGCCAACTTAAAGTTCGGGTAATCATAAAAAGCCCAACTTAAACGAACAGGAAAATCACAATTAATAAAGGGTAGTGCCCTTGCTTTTATTACGGCAGGGTGATTTTTATACTTACTGAAATATTGTTCAATATCTTTTCGATAGGTTGATTTGACAAAATTTACGGTGTCGGCCAATGAATGAATTATATTCAGGAGTTCGGTGCCAGGGTGGACGGTTATCGTAACTTTTGGTTGTGACTTAGTTGTAGAAATTATCAAAGCAAACACCAGAAAAGTCAAGATCTTTTTCATGAAAACATAAACTGGCGAAATAGGGAATGGTTACAAAATCGCAAGATTTTTAGTGGTATTAAATCGAATGTTCAATCTAGGTTGACCATTTAAAGAAAAAGTTTCGATATGCGTGAAGCGTTAGTGGAACACGGATTTTCATGATTTTCAAGATCAATCATGATAAATCATCATAATCATGAAAATCTGCGTTCAATCGCCCTGAAAAGAAAAAGTTTCGATATGCGTGAAGCGTTTATGGAACACGGATTATCATGATTTGTCATGATAATTATTCCATTTTGATCAGTCGCAAAAGGGAGTAAGGTTATTGTGTTCGGTATTATAATGCTGATTTAAGTCATTTTTTGATTTACTGATCTAATTTTAGCATAATTCGGTATTATAATACTGATAAATAGTAAAATATCCATTTTTTATTATAATATTGTACATAATCAGTAGTTTAGTACCGATGAAAATTACAATAATTGGTGAAATGATCGCAAAAAGGAGGGAAGAACTTCGCTTGAAGCAGGAAGATCTTGCTGAAATGGCTGGTATTGCCATTAAAACCATTTACCAGTTGGAATCCGGTAAAGGGAATCCTTCTTTTTCTACGATGGAAAAAATTCTACAGGTTCTGGGGCTGGAAATGAATGTAAACATCAAAAAAACAGGTGAATGAGGGGAGCGGTATATAATAATGGAGAACTGGCTGGATACCTGGAAAAAAGCGCTGACGGAATTTTCCGTTTCAGTTATGAAGCAAGTTATTTTCATGATATCGCAAAACCTGCCATTAGCCTGACCTTACCTAAAACCCAAACTGTTTACCAATCAGAATTTTTGTTTGCCTTTTTTGAGGGACTGTTGGCAGAAGGTATCAATAAAGATATTCAGTGCCGGTCGCTCAAGATTGATGAAAGGGATGATTTCATCAGACTATTGCGCACCGCGGGTGAAGATACTATCGGTGCAATCACCATTAAAGCGATTGAATAATGCGATGCAAGGGATGTTATAAGGAAGTGAAAGACGGTTATTGTCTTCAATGCAGGAAGTCTATGTTTAATGGTTTACGCACTTCGCCTGTATTGCCTTTTGATACCCCAAAGGATGCAAACCTCTTGTTCTTTCAGGAACATAGCAAACGCTTATCCATATCTGGGGTACAATTGAAATACTCCCTCAAGTTGGAAAAAAAGGAACTGGTGCTGACAGAAAAAGGCGGCACATATATTCTCAAACCGATCCCTCCAGCAAAACAATTGCTTCAACTTGATCAGGTGCCGGAGAATGAGCACCTGACAATGCAAATAGCCAGGCAGGTTTTTAAGATTCCAACAGCAGAAAATGTACTCATTCATTTTAAAGATGGTACACCAGCCTATCTTACCAAAAGATTTGACCTTGCACCAGATGGTACAAAATATTTACAGGAAGATTTCGCGCAAATATCTGGCAAAACCTCAAGAACCCATGGAGCGCATTTTAAGTATGAAGGTAGTTATGAAGACATTGGTAAACTGATTCAACAATTTGTACCTGCTTCGATTCCGGCTTGCGAACGTTTGTTCACACTGGTGGTCTTTAATTATGTATTTTCAAATGGAGATGCGCACCTGAAAAATTTTTCCCTTATGCGTGATGCCAAAGGGGAATACCAGTTGAGCCCTGCTTATGATTTATTAAGCACTATTCTGCATAGTCCACAAGAATCAGATACTGCATTGCAACTCTATGAAGGCGATTATGCTTCCCCTTTTTATAGTACCTATGGCTACTATGGCCGGGAGAACTTTCTCGAACTGTCCAAACGGCTTTCCATCCTGCCCAAAAGAGCTGAAAGGATATTGGATCATTTTGCCATAAACAAAGAAAACGTAAAGCAAATGATTGACAATTCATACCTCACCCCTGATTTAAAAACGAAATACCAAAATCATTTAATAGAAAGGCTTCAAAGAATTGGGCAATGATCTACTAACAGTAGTTATTCAATAAGATAAGTTGATTTTTTTGGATGGAGGATTTAACCAAAAACAGTTGGCCAAAGTTTTTCTCCAAAGGTGAAAGTAGAACCGGTAGAAACAAATACAGACCCTTTTAACTGTTGTATTTTTCTCTGTGTTTTTCTGTGCATTCAGTGGCAATAAATTATTCATAAGAGTTATTGCCACTGAATGCACAGAAAAGCACAGAGGAGATTGCTTTCGGACAAAGTCACAAGAGCAAATAAAAAAGACCTGCAAAGGCGAGTCTTTTTAAGCGTAAGTTTTCAGAGTGCCCAGAACAGGAA
>CAZTCS010000041.1:27685-28390 GCA_964611995.1 uncultured Sediminibacterium sp.
ATCCGCCGGTTTGGCGGAGAACTCGAACCTGCACTAGCTTGCGATAACCAGATTTTGAAGCCCATTTAGGAATTCGAAACCAATATGTCGGACGTTTTGTGTTGGCATTATATATAGGGATTAGTAGATGTAATAGCGCTCTCTTGACTGTGATTATTTGCTTAGTCATTACAAGTTATAGATGTCGTTTGATGTAAAGGGACGATGCTATAAAGAGACTTACAATGCCTAGCAAAACATTCCAAAACCGAGTATGTTTCTTTTTTAATATTCGTTTTGTATCATCATCAAAAATCTGCCAAAGTAATCTGCCCCTATTCAAAAATCCCATCGTTAAAGAGTAAAGGCCATAAAGTAAAAAGAAGAGAATATCGAAATTCATTTTTGGAATTTTATAAAGGCTTGAAGGGATATAATAAATGTTCGTATCACTTGCGAGATGGTATATTTTCACTCCTTATTATATTAGTGCAACTTTCTGTGTGATTCTTATGAATGCCAGATTGTATCTTACTTATTTATATTAGGTGGAAGGAATCTTTTTCAGTTTTCTTCTTAGGTAAAGGCCATGCACAAATCCAATGATAATATGAACTACAAAAAAAATAATATACAAGAACAACTCTTCAATTCCATATTCATCATGTCCAGTTATAATGCCAGAAAAATTTGATATGAGTATTAAATAAAGGATAAGTATTATTG
>CAZTCS010000042.1:0-5565 GCA_964611995.1 uncultured Sediminibacterium sp.
TGAGTGATGTTATGAGTGGTGTTAATGGCAATGTTAAGCACTGTTAATACAGTGACCAAACCCTTATCAATAAAGGGTTACAGCCAATTTCTTAAAGAAATATTAAAGGCCTTCTGCCAGTGATGAACTGCAAAATCAATATGTACGGTTTAGGATGAACGGCAGAAGATTCGGTGAGGGGGAGGCCATAGGCCGGACCATAGTCCATAGTCGATGGTCCATTGTCCATGGTCCATGGTCAATGGTGAATAGGAGGGAGTCTATAGTATAAACTCTATGGTCTATGGACCATGGACCATGGACTATTTCTTCTGCACCCTCTTCTTCAGTTCCTCTACCGAAAGATTAATCTGTCGGCCAACCTGTTTGCCGTTGCGGTAGCAGATGAACTTTACGTTTGCTACGTCTTTAGGAAGGGTATAAGGGGTTGTATATGCTTTACAGGTTGAGTCAGGGTTACTTTCATCAATGGAAAAATAAACCGTCATATCGGGTATCTCTTTATCAACCACCAGTGCGAGGTTACCGTTTTCGTCGTATTTAGCGCTTATAATGGGGTCGTACATGGCTTTACTGTAGCGGATCCCGGCTAAATCGAGCCTGTCAAAATGGTTTTCTACCCGGTTAATGAAATCGGGCCAGTTTTTACGGTCTTTTTGTGACCAAACGGATTCTGCAATCGCCAGTGCCCTGGGCCATAACATATATTGTACATTACTAAATCGCTGAATCTGCTCGGTCCAAAGATTTGCTTGTCCACCAAGGATGAATTTTGGATCAACATTTTCTGGCAAAGGGTCAAACTGGTATGCTTTATTCAGACGCAAGCCCGCATAAACAGGTGGTTCAACTGTTTTTTCTCCCTGGTAATAGTCAAGGTAAGCGAAGTCTGTTGGTGACATAACAACCGTATGATTTGCTTTTGCGGCTGCAATACCGCCTTTCATTCCTCTCCAACTCATAACAGAAGCTCCGGGGGCTAGTCCCCCCTCCAGTATTTCATCCCAGCCCATCATTTTCTTGCCCTTTGAGCTGATGATTTTTTCAACGCGTTTTACAAAATAGCTTTGAACAGCGTCCATATCTTTCAGGTTCTCCTTTTGCATCAGGGCCTTGATTTCATCGCTTTTTTCCCAGAAGTTTTTGGCTGTTTCATCTCCACCCATATGGATATACTCAAAGGGGAATAGTTGGGCTATTTCTGTGAAAACTTTATCCAGGAGCGTGTATACTTTTTCATTGGCAGGGGATAGGTTATTGTCTTTTAAAGCATAAAAATGAGCCCCAGCGGGCCATTCCATAAACTTTTCACCTGCGTTTACCCAATAGGTTGTTCCCGGAGTAGCAGAAAGGTCTGGAAAGCTAGCCAGCATGGCCATACTGTGACCGGGAATATCAATTTCAGGCAAAATGTTTACAAAGCGTTCTTTGGCATATTGTACCAGTTCTTTAATATCCTCTTGCGTATAAAAACCCCCATAGGTTTTGGGTTCATCTGGAGCTGGGTCTTTACTATTGGCCCATTTCCCTTCTCTCAGAACGCGCCATGCACCGATATCTGTTAGTTGAGGTAATGATTTAATCTGAATGCGCCATCCCTGATCATCAGTCAGATGCATGTGCAGGAGATTGTATTTATAGCGCACCATTTCATCTATAAATTGTTTTACTTCTTGTTTGGTAAAAAAATGACGGCTAACATCAAACATCAATCCACGCCATCCAAACCTTGGTTTGTCTAAAATGGTGACTACGGGGACAGACCAACTCTTATTTTTTTTAGCAGGCAGTAATTGAAAAAACGTTTGCGTTGCATAAAATAGACCTGCAGGGTTATTGGCGCTGATGGTAATATTTGTGGGTGTAATGGTAAGTTTATAACCTTCGGTGCCCAATGCAGTGTCAGCATTTCGCAAAAGTTGAAACTTGAAATGGCCATTCGTTTTTGCATCTTTCAACTGTATACCTGTAGACTTGAAAAGATGGGCCTTAAATTGATTAATAATGGGCAGTGCTGCTGCATCATCCGCATGTATGGTCATGTTTTGGGTTAATGCCATTTGGCCTTTCCCTTGAATCACCGAACTGGGATTTGGAATAATATGAATCTCATTGGGTTGTTGGGCTATGGATACAACTACTGGCATTACTAATAGGAGAGATGCAATCAATTTTTTCATGACAATGGTTTAAAGCGGGAAGATACGGAAAGTAGGGAAGTAGGGAAGAGTCCGAAAGTCCGGGAGACAGGAAGTCCGAAAGGTAGTGGTTCAACATTCCGAAAACGACCCATCTTCCGGACATCCTGACGAAGGAAGGACCGACTCCCTGACTTTTCTGACTATCAAAAAAAATCCCGGTAGCAATAACTACCGGGATAACATAAAAATCACACAAAATATTAATAGCGATAATGGTCTGCTTTAAACGGACCTACTTTAGAGATACCGAGGTAAGAAGCTTGCTCATCGGTAAGTTCATCCAGTTCTGCACCAACTTTCGCAAGGTGTAGACGGGCAACTTTCTCATCAAGGTGTTTAGGCAGTACGTATACTTTGTTCTCGTAGTTTTTAAAGTTGGTCCACAATTCAATTTGAGCCAGTGTTTGGTTAGAGAATGAATTACTCATTACAAATGAAGGGTGACCAGTTGCACAACCCAAGTTAACGAGTCGGCCTTCTGCCAGAATAATTACGTCTTTACCATCAATATTATACAGGTCAACCTGTGGTTTGATGGTATCTTTTGTATGACCGTAGTTATTATTCAACCAGGCGATATCGATTTCAATATCGAAGTGACCGATATTACAAACGATCGCTTTGTCTTTCATTAAACGGAAATGTTTTTCTGTCAACAGATCGCGACAACCAGAAGCAGTTACAACGATATCAGCTTCTTTAACAGCATCAATCATTTTCTTTACTTCAAAGCCATCCATTGCTGCCTGTAAAGCACAGATAGGATCGATTTCGGTAACGATAACGCGACAACCTGCACCACGTAATGATAAAGCAGAACCTTTACCTACATCACCATAACCACCTACAACGGCTACTTTACCTGCCATCATAACATCTGTAGCGCGACGGATCGCATCTACCAATGATTCCTGACAACCGTATTTGTTATCGAATTTAGATTTGGTTACTGAATCGTTTACGTTGATTGCAGGAATAGGTAAAGTACCTTTTGCCATACGCTCATATAAACGGTGTACACCAGTTGTTGTTTCTTCTGATAAACCTTTGATATGCTGAACCAGTTCAGGGTATTTATCGAAAACAATATTAGTAAGGTCTCCACCATCATCAAGGATCATATTCAATGGACGATCTGCTCCACCAAAGAATAAAGTTTGTTCAATACACCAGTCAGCTTCTTCAAGTGTTTGTCCTTTCCAGGCAAAAACACCCACGCCTGCAGCAGCAATAGCGGCAGCAGCCTGATCCTGGGTAGAGAAGATATTACAAGAGCTCCATTTTACTTCAGCACCCAGGGCAACCAGGGTTTCAATTAAAACGGCTGTTTGGATGGTCATGTGTAAGCAACCTGCTATACGTGCACCTTTAAGGGGCTGGGTAGCACCATATTCTGCACGGAGCGACATCAAACCGGGCATTTCTGCTTCGGCAAGACGAATTTCTTTACGGCCCCAGTCTGCAAGACTGATATCGGCCACCTTATACTTCAAACTGAAATCGATGGAAGAGGTTAAATTTGACATTTTAGTGTTTTTATGAAGTGCAAATCTATATTTATAGTTGAATATTCTGTATAATTTAATAATTTTAGTAGATATTTATATAAAATGGCTATTTTGTAGCATAAATAACCTAAAATCAATGGCAAAAACACGTTCAATAGCCGAATCCACTACAATTAGTTTGCAGTTAGATGAAAAGGACCTGGCCATTCTCCGGATTTTACAGCAAAATGCACGGGCAACCGTGAAGGAAATTGCCGATAAAGTGTTGCTAAGTACAACACCGGTTCATGAACGGATTAAAAGAATGGAAGAGCAAGGGGTAATACGCCAGTACGCAACATTATTAGATCACGCCAAAGTAAAAAAAGGCCTGATGGTTATATGTTATGTATCTCTTAAGCAACATAACCGTAACGCAGGTGAGCGATTCATCAAGAGTATACTTGAAATGAATGAGGTGATTGAATGTTATAATATTTCAGGTGAATTTGACTTTATGTTAAAAGTGGTTGCCGAGAATATGGATGGCTACTACAATTTTCATGTTAACAAACTAAGTCAGGCAGAAAACCTGGGCCATGTACAGAGTGTATTTGTAATGGGGGTGATAAAACAAACACATGTGTTGGTACATTAGTATAAATTGATCTTACCCTTCATTACTGAAATCAATTAATTCCAGAGCGTACCGTCTAAACCAACAATGGTTCCCATCCATAAGGCAATCAAATGCCCGATAATTCCCAAAATAACGAGCAGTGATTTATTCCATTTGTGTTCATGTCCAAATTTTAGCAGAAAATGGTAACAAAGGCCTGCACCAGCTCCTGCCAGTGGTACAATAATCAAAGGTCTGAGCATCCAAAATTTAGACCAGCTAGGATCTGAGGTAGCATTTAATAAGAAAAAACTGATCAGCAAAAGCCCAAGTATGGCTCCAGTTAACATCTTTTTTAATAATGAATTGCGGTTCATGGTTAAGGTAATTTATATAGTGAATATAATTATTGAAAGCACTTTGAAATACAAAGTAAATGCATATTTTTAAGCCACGCAATTTTTTTTCTTTTTTCAGGTAAATAATTTCAAATGGGGGGGTGTCAGGAAATCCACCCTTGCTTAATAGCCAGTGCAATGAGTTCAGCACTGCTTTGTGCGTCGTATTTATTCATCAGGTTTTTCCGGTGTGTATTTACGGTATGTATACTGAGAAATAATGTACTTGCGATTTCACCTGAGCTTTTTCCAGCGGCAATCAGGTTTAGTATTTCGATTTCTCTTTTTCCGGGTGGAGTGAGTTTTACGATTGGTTGATGATTTTTATAAAATCTTTCCAAAGCCAATTTAACGGCTACTTTTAATTGTGCAGGAACAAATGGTTTCAATAGATAAGCTTCAAAGTCGGTTTCAGCTGCGCTGTTTAACGTGGTTTCGTCTGCATACGCAGTTAGGTATAGAAAAGGTACAGCGTCGATTGCAGTAATAGCTTTCGCTGTTTCAATACCATTGAGTTTACCCTTGATTTGTATATCACAAATTACCAGATGCGGTTTGTATTCATTAAACATGGTAAGGGCAGTGGATGATCGATCCGCTATTCCAACCACTTCGTATCCTTCGGATTCAAGTACTGCTGCAATATTTTCTGCAACAATTAATTCGTCCTCAATAATCAATATCTTCTTCTGTGCTGTCATCTTAAAAAATTATCGGGCATAGTTGAAAGAAATATTGAACACGGCGCCTTTTGAATTTGAAATATCCATTTTTGCATCTAATTGCTGTACAAAAGTACGAATCAGTTTTAAACCGAAAGAGGTAGGAGAACAATTTGCCCACGGCGACCACGATCAGCT